>CAZJWO010000109.1:0-8965 GCA_964549735.1 uncultured Fibrobacteraceae bacterium
GAGCGCACCAGGTCGAGGATATCCGCCAGTTCCCGCCGCACGAGCGCGAGTTGCTCCGAGCGCTCGAGCTGGCTGAAAGGGATCGCGAGTTGCGGCTCGGCGCCCGATTCCGCCTCGCCCTGCGCCGTCCGGCGTTGGGCGAGCAGCTTGCGCGCGCCGGCGATGCGGTAGCCTTGGTCGTGCAGGAGCGCCTTGATCGCCAGGACCTCTTCGATATCCCGGCGGCGGTAGCGGCGGCTGCCGCCGCGACCTTTGCGCGGCCGCAGGCTCGGGAACTCGCTCTCCCAGTAGCGCAGCACGTGCGGCCTGATGCCGCTCAGCTCGCTGACCTCGCTGATCGTGTAGTACAGCTTGCCGGAGAGATCGGGCAGGTCGGGCATCTGCATGGCGCGCCGCGGCCTTCGCTGGGGTCAGCGCTCGGGTTCGGCCTCCGAACGCGGGATGCGGTTCATCAGGTCGCGGATCGCCTTCAAGGGCTTCTTGTCAGCGAAGAGGACCTCGTGAACCGCTTTGACGATCGGGAGTTCTATACCATACTTCGCGCTCAACTTCAAGGCCGCTTGCGTCATGTAGAACCCCTCGACCACCTGCTTGCTGCCCGCCAGGATCGCCGCCGGGTCGGCATGTCCGCGCGCGACGGCCTCGCCGAAATTGCGATTGCGGCTATGGCGGCTGATGCTCGTGGTGATCATGTCGCCGATGCCCGCCAGGCCGTAGCAGGTATCCTGCCGGCCGCCGAGCGCCACGGTGATCCGGGCCAGCTCGGCCATGCCGCGGGTCAGCAGCGTGCCGCGGGTGTTGTCCCCCATCCCCAGGCCGTCGCACAGGCCCACCGCCACCGCGATGACGTTCTTGAAGCCTGACGTGATCTCGACGCCGAGCATGTCCGGATTGGTGTAGACCCGCAGGTACGGGCCTGTGATGAGGCGTTGCCATTCCTCCCAGTCGAAGCCTGGATCGCCCGCCAGGACGAGGGCCGTCGGCATCTCGGCGGCGACCTCCTCGGCATGGCTCGGCCCCAGGAGCACGGCGACCGGATTGCGCCGTTCGTGGCGTTGCAGCTCCTCGTGGATGATCTCCGACGGCCGCTTCAGCGTGCCGATCTCCAGGCCCTTCGCCAGGCAGACCAGGGGTATGTCGGCCGGCAGCGTCTCGGCCGCGGCGACCTTTTCCATGACGCTGCGCACCGCCTGACTCGGCACCACGATGAACACCGCCTCGGCGCCGGCCAGCGCCAGCTTCAGCTCGAGAGTCGCGCCGACGTTCGGCGGCAGACGCACGTCGCCCAGGAAGTCGGGATTCATCGCCGTCGCGTTGATGCTCGCGACCTGGCTCTCCTCGACGCCCCACATGGCGACGTCGTCCCACTTGTGCGCCAGGTGGCGCGCGAACGCGGTTCCCCAGCTGCCGGTGCCCAGAACCGTGGCTTTCAAGCGTCGCGCTCCTTGTCGGCGTTCGAGCGGAAGCGCGCCCGGTCGTCGGCGGGCGCCTGCAGCGTTCGTTCGGTTCCCGCGCGCAGCCGGCGGATGTTGTCACGATGCCGCCAGATGACGAGGCCGGCCATCAGGAACGAGAAGACGATGAGCGTCGTGCTGAACGGCTTCGGCGACCGGATCTCGAAGATGAGCACCGACCACGGGAAGACGGCCGCCGCGCTGAGCGAGCCCAACGATACGATGCGTGTCATCAGGAAGACCGCCAGGAAAACCGCGAAGGCGAAGAGCACGGGGTATGGCTCGAGGACCAGGAAGACGCCGAACGAAGTGGCGATGCCCTTGCCGCCGCGAAAGCCCGCGAACGGCGAGAAGCTGTGGCCGAGGATCGCCATGATGCCCGCCAGGATGCGGTACATGTCGCCGGTCAGGTGCAGCGGCATGGCCCGCCCGACGGTCCAGGCCTCGACGACCCAGGTCATCGCGAGCACCGCGAGGACGCCCTTGGCCACGTCCAGCAGGAGGCAGAATCCGCCCCAGCCCGGCCCGAGCGTGCGGTAGACGTTCGTGGCGCCGAGGTTGCCGCTGCCATGCTCGCGCAGATCGAGGCCCTTGACGCGCAGGCCGATGATCAAACTGAAGGGTACGGCCCCGATCAGGTAGGCGACGAGGAGGCAGACCAGGATCCACATGACGGACCTCTCAGTGTTTCTTCAGTTTGATGAAGATGCGCGTGCCGTTGAAACCGAACTCCTGACGCAACTGGTTGTTCAGATACCGCAAGTAGTTGCGCGCGAAAAACGCGGGTTCGTTGACGGACAGCAGGATCGTTGGCGGCGCCGTCTCGATCTGGCTGCCGAAATAGATCTTGCCGAGGCCGTTCTGATGGGGGCGCGGCGGCTGGCGCGCGACCGTCCGCTCGAGGAAGCCGTTCAACTCGCTGGTCGCGATGCGCCGCTGCCTCTGCTCGTGCACCTCCCAGATGGTTTCCAGGATGCGCCCGAGGCGCTGCCGGGTCAAGGCGCTGAATGTGAACCACGGCGCGTAGCTCAAGAACGGGATCTCGCGGCAGAACGCCTCCCAGGCGCGCAGGTGCGTGTTCGGATCCTTATCGGCGACGAGGTCCCATTTGTTGAAGGCCACGACCACGCCCTTGCCGCTGTCGTGGATCAACCCGGCGATCTTGCTGTCCTGCATGACCGCGCCGGCCGCGGCGTCGATCAGGAGCACCGCCACGTCGCAATGCTCGAGAGCGCGCAGGCTGCGCAGGTTGCAGAAATACTCCACGGCCCCTTCGACGCGCGCCTTGCGCCGCAACCCCGCGGTGTCGATCAGGCGCAGCACGCGGCCATGCCAGGCGAGGTCCGTGTGGATCGCGTCGCGGGTCGTGCCGGGAATCGGCGAGACGAGCGCTTCGTTGCGCCCGGTGAGCTGATTGAGCAGGCTCGACTTGCCCACATTGGGGCGGCCGAGGATCGCGATGCGGCAGTCGCACGGCGATTCCGGCGCCGGCTGGAGCGGGAATCCCGCGACCACGACGTCCATGAGGTCGCCGATTCCCACGCCGTGCAGCGCGCTGATCGCCAGCGGATCTCCGAGTCCGAGGCGGTAGAAATCGGCGGCCGCCAGGCGGTTCGCGTCCTTCTCCGTCTTGTTCACGGCGACGGCCACCGGTTTCCCGGTCTGACGCAGATCACGCGCGATCGCCAGATCCCAGTCCAGCGGCCCCGTCTGGCCATCGACGAGGAAGATGATGACATCCGCCGCGTCGATCGCTTCCCGGGCCACCTGCGTGACCTCGGCGTCGAACTCGGACACGGTCTCGCCGTACGGAATGATCCCCCCCGTGTCGACGAGGTAGAAGGCGTGGCCGGCCCACTCCGTGGTCTCGACGAGTCGATCGCGGGTGACGCCCGGCAGCTCATGGACCACGGCGCGCCGCTGGCCGATGATGCGGTTGAACAGCGTGCTCTTGCCCACGTTGGGACGGCCGACGATGGCGACAGTGCGTAAGGCCATGGCGGTGGCGGCTGAGCCGCTGGGTTGCGGGTGATGCCACGCGACGGTTGTTCCGGCGCAACTCAAGAAAAATAATCGCCTTGCAGCGTCGCAAACCTATTCGACGGCGCCGAGGAAGTCAACGCGCCGCTGCGTCCGCCGCGGGAATTCCCGCCCACCATTCGACAAAGCCCTCCTCCTCGGCGACCAGGACCTCGTGCGGCTGGTTGGCGGCGATCTGGGCCAGGGTCATGTCGTCGAGGGTCAGGCCGTCGGCGTTGAAAGCCCGTGGCGACAGGCAGACCGTCCGCGGAGGCTCGGCCGGCAGGGAGAGCAGGCCGCGGCGGAGGTCGGCGCCCGCCAGCAGGCCGGCGACGGTCACGCTGTGGCCGTAGAATTCGTTGCGGACGGCCACGATCTCCGGCCGCGGCGCTCCCGCCGCCACGAGCGCCGGGACGAGGTAGCGGGACAGGGCGCGGGCCGCCATCTCCGCCGTCAGGATCGTCAGCGGCCGCTGCGGCAGACGGCGGCCGGCGCTGGCGTCGGCGAGCGAGGCGAGCCAGGCGGCCTCGAGGCGGCGCGTCAGGCCGGCGCCGTTGTCCTCCTGCGGGAAGCCGGCGTAATGCGCGGCGGGCGGCAACTCGCGATCGGCGAGCAGGTAGAACTCGTCGCTGAGGTGCAAGAACGGCCCCTCCCACGCCGCGGCCGCGGCTGCTTGCCAGGGAGCGACCTGGTCGATGACCGCCGCGGCGATCGCGCCTGTGACCGGCACCAGTGGCGTCAGGCCTTCGCGATGAGCGGTCAGGCCGACCGGAACCACGGCCAGCGACGCGATGCCGCCGGCATCTTCGGCGGCGCGGCGCAGCGCGAAGAGGTCGTGGAAGCTGCGTTCCAGATTGCCGCCGTCGTTCCAGCCAGGACAGAGCACGATCTGGGTGTGCAGCTCGATGCCGTGGCCGGCGAGCTCGCGCAGGACGGCGCAGACATCCCAGCGGTTGGCCGTACCGAGCATGCGCGCGCGGACCTCCGGATCGGTGCAATGGACCGAGACGAAGAGCGGCGACAGCCGCTGCTCGATGATCCGGCGCAGACCTCGCCGGCCGAGGCTCGTCAGGGTCGTGTAATTGCCGTAGAGGAAACTGAAGCGGTAGTCCTCGTCCTTGAGGTAGATCGCCGGTCGCATGCCCCGGGGATTCTGATCGACGAAACAGAAGACGCACCTGCACGCGCAGCGCCGGAACTCGAGCGGCGCGAAGCACGCCGTCAGCGCCGCGAGGGCCGCCGGCGGCAACGTGAGCTCGAGGGCGCCGCCATCGCGCCGGCGGATCCGCAGGAGCATGCGCCCGCGCTCGGACTGGTAGTAATACAGATCGAGGATGTCGGCGACGGCGCGGCCGTCGACGTGCGTCAAGCGGTCCCCGGGGCGCCAGGCGTAGCGTCGGTCGTGCGGGGCCGGCAGTGGCGAAACCAGTTCGATCATCGAAGCTCCCCCGCGCGCGGCGAGAGACGAGGACGACCGCCGCCCATGGCGAGCGGGCGGCGAAATCATACTAAAAGTAACTCCCAAATCTTTGCGTGCCACCGCGCACCTGGCTAGCTTAGTGCGGGCCGGTTGGCGACAGGCGGCGATTCCGGAGCGTACCGCGCGATGACCATGCCGCAGATCCTCCTCTACGCAGCCGCGGGCTTCTGCCTGCTCGCCGTGGTCGCGCGCGCGGTCAGATACGCTCGCCAACCCGTGCATCTGCGCTGGGAACTCTATCCGGTCGCGCACGAGCAGAACCGCGCGGCGCACGGCGGCTCGCGGTTCGAGCAGTTCGAGCACTGGCGGCGTCCGCGAAGAGTCGACCGCGTCGGCGAAGTCCGCGCCATGGCCGCCGAGGTCCTTCTGCTGGCGGGCGTGCGGCGGCACAACCGCGCACTCTGGGTGCACAGCCTGCCATTCCACGCGGGCGTTTACCTCGTCGTCACCTGGCTGGCGCTGCTGCTGGCGGCCGGATCGTTCTGGCCGGCCGGCGATCCGCCGGCGCTGCTGGCGGCGGCGATCGCCCTCGCCGGGTTCTGCGGCCTGGCGCTCGGCATCTGGGGCGCGGTCGGGCTGCTCGGCCATCGCCTGCGCAATCCGGCGCTGCGTGCGTACAACGCGCCGGCCGATCTCTTCAACCTCGCGATCTGGCTCGCCTACCTCGGCTGGACGCTCGCCGTGCACGCCGCTGCGGGCGGTTTCGCTTCGCTCGTGCCGATCGCCGGCGCCTGGCTGCGCTTGCAGCCGATCGCGACGGGTTGGGCGCCGCAGGTCGAGATGATCCTTGGCGCCGCCCTGCTCGCCTACCTGCCGCTGTCGCGCATGTTCCACTTCGTGGCGAAATACTTCCTCTACCACGAGGTCCGCTGGGAGGACGCGCCCAACGTGCCCGGCGGCGCGCTCGAGCGCCGCCTGGCGCGGGCCATGGCGTTCGGCGTCGGCTGGAGCGCGGCGCACGCGAGCGACGCGCGCAGCTGGAGCGATGCCGCGGCGGCCGACCGCGAGGCGGGATCATGAGCGGATTCTTGCAGCCACGCGACCTGGCCCGCGCGGCCGACCAGCTCGCCGAGCTGCGGGCCGACCAGCTGCCGCCATTGCCGCACCCCTATGAGGACTGGCCGGAGACGGGGATCAAGCGGCTCAGCGCGGAGAGTCGCGCGCGGCTCGAACATTCGCTCGACGGGGTCGTCGGGGTGAAGATCGATCGGCTGGGCGACGAGCAGCAGCGAGCGGCCCATGTCGCGCGGTTCCTGGCCGGGCTGGACAAGCTGCTCGACCGCCAGGCCAACTGGACGTTCCTGCAGCCGCTGATCCTGAGTCTCGAGAATTGCGTCAAGTGCGATACGTGCGCCGAGGCCTGCCCGATCTACGCGAGCAGCGGCCGTCAGGACCTCTACCGGCCGATCTTCCGCGCCGAGGCGCTGCGCCGCCTGGCCGGGCGGCGGCGCCAGGGCCGCCTGGCGGCCCTGCTGTCGCCTTTCACCGGCAACGACGTCGACGCGACGTGGCAGACGATCGCCCGCCTGGCCGATCTCAGCTACCGCTGCACGCTCTGCCGCCGCTGCGCCCAGAGCTGCGCGATGGGCGTGGACAACGGCCTGCTGACCCGGGAGATCCGCAAGCTCTTCTCCCAGGAGCTCGGCTGGGCTCCCGACGAGCTGCACAAGGACGGGACCGTCAAGCAGCTGGCGACCGGCTCGTCGACCGGGATGAACCCCGATGGTTTCCGCGACATCGTCGCCTTCGCGCAGGAGGATCTCGCCGACCGCCTCGGGGTCGCGGTCGAGATCCCGGTCGACCGCGCCGGCGCGGACATCCTCGTGCTGCACAACGCCGGCGAGTTCCTCTCCTGGCCCGAGAACCTGCAGGCCTTCGCGCTGATCTTCGCCGCCGCCGATCTGCGCTGGACCCTGAGCAGCGACATCGCCGGCTACGACTCCGTCAACTACGGGCTCTTCTACGATGACCTGCAGCTGGCGCGCGTGACGGTCAAGCACGCCGAGGCGGCGCGCAAGCTGGGCGTGCGCAAGGTGGTCATCGGGGAGTGCGGGCACGCGCACAAGGCGGCCATGAGCGCGGGCGACCGCGTCTGGCTCGATTCGCTCAACATCCCACGCGAGAGCTGTTTCACGCTGCTCGCGCAGATTCTACGCGAAGGGCGCATCCGGCTCGATCCCGCGCGCAACGACTTCCCGGTGACCCTGCACGACCCCTGCAACGTGGCGCGCAGCATGGGCATCGTCGCGCCCCAGCGCGAGGTCGTGCGCGCGGCCTGCCCGCGGTTCCGGGAGATGACGCCGCACGGGGTGGACAACTACTGCTGCGGCGGCGGCAGCGGCTTCGCGCTGATGGATTCGCTGAATTTCCGCGACTGGCGGCTGGCGATCGCCGGACGCAAGAAGTTCAGTCAGATCCTCGGTGCCTTCGCGCCCGAGATCGACGACACGGCGCTGCCGAAGTACGTCTGCGCGCCCTGCTCGAACTGCAAGGGGCAGATCCGCGATCTGCTCGACCGCTACGAGGCCTGGCGCCGCGTACGCCTGCACTACGGCGGGCTGGTCGAACTGGTCGCCAATGCGCTCGTCGGCGTGCCGGCCGGATTCCTCGACTGGGACGACATCGACGCGATGAAGTGACCGACGGAGCGTGGGCGAGCTCGCGTGACGGCGGTCGCGCGGCCTTCAGTCCGGCATTCGTTTGGCCGGCATGCGTCGACCCGCCTGCAGCAAGGTCAACCCCGTGGTCTGGCCAGCGGCGTCGGACTGGAAGTCGATCTGCGCGTCGACATCGGTCAGGAAGAACCGCGTCTCGGACTCCGGGTAGATCGCGAATCGGGGTTGTCCAGTTGCCTGCGCCCAGAGCTGTTCGCCGTCGCGGGTGATGGTCAGGATGAACGCGGGCGCGAGCTCGTAGCGGCCGACATGCCGCGCCAGCGCCTCCGGCGGGACGACCACGATCTGCCGCGTGACGGGCAGCTCGGCGGTGCGCGCGGCGAACTGCGGCTCGCCGCCCATCGTGCGCATCGTCATGCCGCGGACCGCGCCGTCGGGATCCACTTCGATCGTGAAGTGGCTGAAGGAATCGGCGAAGAAGAAACTGGTCGGCGACATCGGCAGCGCCTCGAGACGCGCGCCGCCCGAGCGCTGCGAATAGAGCTGGCCGTCCTCGCAGGTGAGCGTGCGCGTCGCTTGCGCGTCGATCCGGTACACGCCGACGTAGCGTTGCAGCACATCCGCGGCGACCGCCACCTGCTGCGGCTCCCATGGCTTGCCCATGGCGAGCGCCGCCGCCTGGCGCGCGACCCGGGCCGGCGCCGGCGGCAGGCCCGACCGATTCGTCAAGACCGCCACGAAGACGCGTTCCTCGGGACAATGGATCGCTTCGCAGACGAATCCGTTGATGCCGCCGCCATGGCTGACGACGCGGCTGCCGAGCCACTCGCCGATGAGCCAACCGCAGCCATAGCCGGCCGATGAACCGTCCGCGAGGCGGAACGCGCTCCAGGCGCGCGCCAGGGTCTCGGGGCGGACGAGCTTGCCGTCCTGCAGGGCCCGATCCCAGGCGGCGAGGTCGTCGACGGTCGAGAGCATCGCGCCGGCGGCATAGGGCTGGGTCATGCTCACGAAGGAGGCGTTGAGCCAGCCGCTCGCTTCAGGATCGCGTTCGTAACCGCGCACCCGCCCGGGGATGACGCGATCATGGCCGTCGGCGTAGGTGCTGGTCAGGCCCAGGACGTCGAAGATGCGCTCCTGCAGGAACGCCGACCAAGCCTGGCCGGTCACCTTCTCGATGACCGCGCCGAGCAGGAAGTAGCCGGAGTTGTTGTATTGCCACCTCACCCCCGGCAGAAAGACCATCGGATCGTCCTGGAAGCGCTCGATCATCTCGGCGACGGTGTAGTCGCGGCGGATCAGCTCCGTGAACTGCGGCTGGTCGGTGTAGCTCTGGATGCCGGAGGTGTGCGTCAGCAAGTGCTCGATGGTGATCGTCAGGCCGTGCGTCGGGTACT
>CAZJWO010000109.1:8975-12273 GCA_964549735.1 uncultured Fibrobacteraceae bacterium
AGTTCAGACGTGTGCTCTTCCGATCTCCGTGCGTCGGGTACTGCGGCAGGTAACGCGTGATGGGATCCGCGAGCGAGAGGCGGCCTTCTTCCTGGAGCATGAGGATGGCGACGGCCGTGAACTGCTTGGTCAGCGAACCGATGTGGAACACGTGCTCCGGCGCGACCGGCAGTCCGTGCTCGAGATCCGCCAGGCCATAGCCTCGGCGCAGGATGACGTCGCCGCCGCGCGTGACGATCACCGCGGCGCCGGGTCCGTCCGGCGGGTACGCGTCGCGCATGACGGCGTCGATCTGCGCCGCCAGCTTCGCGTCCGTCGATTTGGCGCCGGCGGCCGGCGGCGAGGCGATCAAGAACACCGCGACGGCGACGAGGATCCAGCGAGTGCGACGCGAGTGCAAAAACGGGACACGGAACATCGAAAGGCCTCCGGATCGGGTCAGAAACAAGACGAGCGACCATTACGATAGACACGGTCGGCAGGTTGCGCGCGCGTCGCGCGACGGTCGCGAGCGTCTCGGCAGGTTGGATTGACTGGAGCGGGCAACGGGTCTCGAACCCGCGACCCTCAGCTTGGGAACTATTTCTGACCATTTTCGGCACGTTGCACGCAGTTTCTGGAACTGTTGCGATATAACAATTTAAGCCACTTCCGCCATGCATCGTTTTTCGCCTTTTTTCGCTGTTTTGCATTGACGTTGCTGCCCATTTGCTGCAAAGTTTTTCCGGTGCATGAACCATTAACGGAAATGCTGAGGTCGACCATGGGCAGGATATCGGACCGCACGAGATCCGGGACCACGACGGACACCGACCGCGACGCCAGGAAGTCATCGCGGACTGTCCCTTGGTCCTCTACGCGAATCAAAGCACTCGAGCCGCCGGACACCGGCCGCGACGACTACCACCACCCGGAGAAACACCAGCTCGTTGTCAGGGTCAGCAAGCGAACCAAGGTCTTCTACGTCACGTCGCGTGTCCAGGGACATCAGCGCCGCATGCGTCTCGGCTCGTTCCCTACGATGACGCCACAGGCCGCCCTCGAGCTCGCCAAGCCGATCATCGCGGACATCGACAGAGGACTGGACCCGACCGCGCGTAAGCGAGCTGAGCGAGGCGTGCCGACGCTGGCGGCCTACTGGAAGACCTTCGACGAGGACCATGTCGCCACGCACCTGCGCCCCAACTCGAGGGTCCTGTATCGCGGTCTGTGGCGGCTGTACCTGGAGCAGAGACTCGGAGCCGTGAAGCTATCGCGGATCACCCGCGCCGATGTCAAGAGTCTGCATTCGGCCGTAAAGCGAGAGGTCGCGGCGAAGATGGAAACCAAGGGCCGCGCCGGCGATGGTGGTCGGACTGCCAACTGCGTCGTGAATGTCCTGCGTGTCCTGTTCAACCACGCCATTGATGGCGAGATACTGCATGGACCCAACCCCGCCGTGAACATCAAGAAATCCCCGGAAGGCAAACGGGATCGCTACCTGACGCACGAGGAGGCGTCGCGACTGTTCGCGGCCCTCGAGGTCGACGTTCAGGAGTCTGGCAACTGGGACATGCACGACGTGGTCAAGGCCCTGCTGCTCAGCGGTCAACGCAAGAGCAACGTGCTCGGAGCTCGTTGGAGCGACATCGACCTCGCGACGGGCCGCTGGCTGATACCGGCCAGCGCGACGAAAACGAGTCGCCCCTACTTGGTCCACCTGCATCCTGCGCTGGTGGAGATCCTGGCCAAGCGGAAAGACGTTGCTGGCAACAACGAGCTGGTCTTTCCCTTCGTGGCCTGTATCCGTCAGCGCTGGAACGCAATCAAAGAGCACGCGCAGCTCGACAATTTAACCATGCACGACCTCCGGCATGCGCACGCGAGTTTCTTGGCGCAAGCCGGATACAACCTGCAGATCATCGGCCAGGCCCTCGGTCATGCGTCCGTCACTACCACCCAAAGATATGCGCACTTGCTGCTCGACAACGTGAGCCAGGCGATTAACACGGCCCTGACCGGGATCGGAGCCAAGGACAACCGTCGTGCCCTGCCGGTCAGCATAGACGAGGTCGAGGGATGAAACCGAAAAGAGAATTGGAACCGGAAATGTTCTGGCGAGAGATAGGCGAGGCCGCCCGCTCCGCCGGTGCAACCGATGAACAAGCGGACCGCCTAACTAATCTGGCCGGCGCCGCTGTCGACGCGTGCCTCGGCCGCCTGGCCTGGTGGGACTCGCAATACCGCCTAAAAAATACCCGCGAATTCAACCGAGCGGCCAGGCGGAACAAGAAGACGCACGTCGTCATGTCTGACCTGCTGAAGGGCTCCGGCAATGAAGGTGTCTTTCGACAGCTCGGCAGCCATGCACAGAAGATCATCGACATATTGGACAGCCTGCCGCCGGGCGCCACCGAATTGCTCTTGCTGATGCCGCAATCCCTAAGAGGTGGTCTTAGTTCGCAGGCGGCCCAGGATCATCTGCGCGCCATGCTGAAGATGCTCACGGTTTGGTCCTCGAATGAGGCGGCGTGTAACGTCGGGTTCATGGACATGGGAATGGCCGGCCATATTTGGCGGCGTGAAATGCTGCGCGCCCTGGCGGCCGCGTGGCGCGACGTTCTCGGAGTCGAGCCGGAACCCCGCGGACCTTTCTACAAAGCCGCCAGCGTAACGCTGGAGGCCTCTGGCGTGAAGCTCTCGCGCAATGCGATCATATCCCGAATCACAGCCGCGATATGAACCCGCCTAGATGTCAGTCGAGTTTCTGGAAATAGAAACGAAACTGACATAACCTATTGCCATACAATCACTTGACACACTCTGCACGCTGAGTATACTGGCGGCAACCCGTCGAAAAGGAGTTGCTGCTATGAGCGTTCCCACAAGCCCGCCGCGCCTGAAGAAGGACACCGAGGCGGCCGAGTTCCTCGGACTGTCGCCGTCCACGTTGCGCCAATATCGCATCCGCGGTCGCGGCCCTGCCTTTATCAAGTTGGGGTCGCGCGTCGTCTATCGCGAGTCGGATCTGCTGGCGTATGTCGAGCGCAACCTGCGTCAACCCACTGCTGCGGTCGAGGAGTAGAACCATGACCTCTGTCGAGATCGAAAGTGACCGCGAGATTGCTCTGAAGATGCTCGACGACGCCGACCGTTTGCGAGCTGCGGCCAGCGCGGCGCCGTCGCGCGCTGATGGTGCCCGCCTGCGCGCCGATGCTGATCAACTCTTGCGGACCGCTCGCCGCCTGCTGCGGCGGGCGCCGACGATGCAATGAACGTCGCAACACCGGCACCGGCGGTCGTGCATCTGGACCAGCGT
>CAZJWO010000110.1:0-12255 GCA_964549735.1 uncultured Fibrobacteraceae bacterium
CACCCTATCCTACACTCTTTCCCTACACGACGCTCTTCCGATCTGGTGCCGTCGGCCTGCCGCGCGGCGCCGCCGGGATCGGCCAGCGCGCGTTGCAGCAGGGGGCCGAGTCGCTCGTCCTGGGCGCCGGCGACCGCGGCGGTCGCCAGCGCGCCAGACAGCGCGCCCGCCGCCGCGAGGAAGGCCACGACGCCCAGCAGCCGGGAACGCCGCAATGAGATGCGCATGACGATCGACTCCTGTTGATCAGGTGGCGTCTCGCCTGGCGAGGACATCATCATAACACAGATACGACCGTCCCGTCGCGGTTGGCAACCGTCTTGCCGCCGCGGCCCCGCGGCGGCCGGCGCGGCGGTCGCGCCGGGGTCCGCCGGTTCACGCAGAATTGCCTTGCGCCGCGGCCGCTAGGCATTAACCTATCGCCCCCGGTCGGCGATCGCGGGCCGCGAGGTCGCGCACGCCGCCGCAAAGGAGGACAGCATGGACAAGCGCACGCTGGGCGAATTCCGCGAGATCCTGAACAGAGAGCGGCAACGCCTGCTGAAGGACGTCGAGCGCAACGACAAGGCCATCCGCCACGCCGACGGCGAGTCTGACAACGGCGCCGGCCGCGCCCATAGCAATCACCTGGCCGACCAGGGCAGCGACGAAGCCGACTACGAGACCAAGTTGCTGCTCTCGGCCAGCCAGAAGGAATACCTGCGCGAGATCGACGAGGCGCTGCAGCGCATCGAGGACGGCAAGTACGGCATCTGCGAATTGACCGGCGAAGCGATCGGCCTCGATCGGCTGCGGGCCCTGCCGACCGCCCGCCTCAGCATCAAGGCCCAGGAGAGGCTGGAGAATAGCCAGGGCTGGTGAGCGCGGGCTAGCGCGCGTGCCCGATGCGCGCGCCGAGCCCCACCGGCAGGCGCACGTTGGCGAGGGTCAGGCCCACCAGGATCTCGCGGTCGCGGCTCGCGATGAACGTCAAGCCGGCCTGCAACGGGCCGAGGCGCACCAATCCGGGATAGACGTTCAACCGCCAGCGGAACTGCTTCGACTGCGCGTAGAGCAGCGACGCCAGCAGGCTCGTATCGCGGTCGTAGAACAGGCCGAACGTCGAGGCCAGGTTCACGGTCTCGCTGATGCCGTCGACGTTCAAGAGGTCCTTCGCCGCGAACCCCGCGCCCGCGCTCAGATGATGGCCGCCGCCGAGATGCCGCGTGGCGCCGAGTTCGGCGCCGTTGCACCAGTGGTAGAAGAGGTACCAGGGCGTCTGCCGGCCCAGCCGGTAGCGTATCATGTAGTTCTGCCCCTGGTTCTCCAGGGTGCCCCGCCGGGGATCGTAGAGCGGCTGGAAAGACCAGTCCCGCATGTGCAGGGTCTCGCCGAAGAATCGCGACACGCGATCCGAACTGAAGAGCAGGATGCCGGCGACGTTGAACAGGTAGATGTCGGCGATCGGATCGACCCGCCAGCCCTGCTTGTCGCTCATCTCGACCGTCTCGTTCAGCAGGTGGTAGACCGTGACCGTGGCCAGGGCCCAGCGCTTCTCGTGCGCGAACCCGTGCCGGCGGTACCACTCGCGCATCAGGCGGTAGCTCATCCCGCCGCCGATCAGATGGTTCGTGTAGTTGGGCCAGTACTGCGACTGGCCGCGACGCGTGCTGATCGGGATGACTTCGCTGGACAGGAAGTTCCACCAGCCCTTGTGCTCGATCGCCGCGATAGGATCGCCGAGGTTCTTCCAGAGATTGCGCCAGCCGTTGGCGAAGTCGACGTCGCTGAGCTTATCCGAGCGGCTCTCCATCTGCAGGATGCCGAAACCGCCGTTGATGATCAGGCGGACCGGACCGATGAGCCGTTCCGAACCGAAATCGCGACCGTGATAGAAGTAGTACGGCGCCGATTCGCCGTCCGGCGCCGGCGGCGGGTCCGCCGCGGCCGCGGACGGTGCCGCGACCACGCCGGACAGCAGGATCAGGAGCGAGAAGAGGGATGTGCGCAGCATCACGGGGCGGCGGTTTTCGTTTCGCTGGGTCCAGGGCGACATGGGAACTCGGACCCAGGAGATTGCGCCACGCCGGCCCCGCTGTCAAAAGCGAATCGGCGGCCACGGGCGCCGCGGTGCGCCGGTTCAGAATCGCGTCAGCAGGCGGAGGCTGCCGCCGCCGAAGCGTTCCAGGCTGACCTCGTGGCTCAAGGAGAGCTTCAGGGCCGCCTCGCCCTGCAGGCCGAGGATGAGCGCCAGCTCCACCTTGTCGGCGTAGCCGCGCCGGTCCTCGACCAGCGGGGCGTGCGCCGCCTCGCGGCGGCGCCAGCGATAGAACGTGCCGAGGTAGCCCAGCTCGACCGTGCGGCGCGGGCTCCACGACCATTCGCCGTACAGCGCCGGCATGATCTCGTCGCGATGGTAGTCGAACCCGCGCCAGCCGGTGGCCGCGGCCCGGCGGCGCAGGCTGTGCAGCTCGCCCCGCAAGCGCCAGCGCGCGTCCAGCGGCAGCAGCCCGCGCAGCGACAGCAGGCGGTACCAGCCCGCGTAGTCGTAGCTGTAATCGACGAGGTCGCCGGTCGTCGCCCCCTCGCGCCAGACCATCGCCTCCGCATCCTCGGCCTGGAACCAGGCGGCCTCCACGGCGGTCCGCGGGCCGCCACTCCAGCGCAGGCGCGCCGTGGCCTCGTTGGCGGTGCGGGCCTGCGCCGCGACCTGGGGCGACCGCGCGGGATCGGGATAACGGCGCGCGAAACCGCGCAGCCAGTGGCCGTGCGATGCGAGGGTCCAGGCGCCACGCTCCAGGCGCAGCAACCAGTCGACGCCGCGCGGAGCGGTCGTCACGACCCCGCCGCGCCGGTTCTTCTCCTCGTAGATCAGGTCATCCAGACGGTAGAGCACCTGCACGTAGCGCGCGCGGTCGACGCTGGTCCACAGGCCGCCGATGCGCAGGTCGATCTCCTCCTTGCGCTCGGCCGGCACGGTCTGCACGACGACGGCCCAGCGGCGCCAGACGCGTTGCTCGAGCCCCAACCAGAGATCGAGCCGATCGAACGGCAGGTGCCGTCGCTGCACCCACGCGATGTCGTGCCGCAGACGCAGGCCGCCGCCGAGTTCGGGATTCAGCGTCCAGTGGGCGTCGATCAGCAGCTCGTCGGTGGCCGAGCTGCCGAAGACGCCGCGGAACGCGCCGGCGCCGAGGCGGTCGCGCTCCCAGGCCGCCAGCCAGTCCGGGTGCAGCGCGTAGTTCACCTCGGGGTGCACGTGCAGCAGGTAGGAGCTGAAATCGCTGGTGAACGGCCAGGCGGGAGGCGTGGCGGCCGTGGCCGCGGCCGGCGCCGCGGCGCCCAACACCGCCAGCAAGCTGATCAACCCCAACGGCTTCTGGACGGCGCGCGGCATGACGCCCTCACCCGACGACGAAACCCACGAGTTTACCGGGCACGAAGACCGTCTTGCGGATCTCCTTGCCTTGCAGCCACTTCTGGACCTTCTCGCTGTCCAGGGCCGCCTGGCGCACGCTGGCCTCGTCGGCGTCGGCCGCCACCTCGATCTGGTCGCGGACCTTGCCGTTGACCTGCACGACGTACGTCACCGTCTCGCGCACGAGGTACCGCTCGTCGCAGACGGGCCAGGCCGCATACGCGAGCGAGGTCGTGTGGCCCAGCTTGGCCCACAGCTCCTCGGCCAGGTGCGGCGCGTACGGCGCCAGCAGCAGGACGAACGGCTCGAGCACGGCGCGCGGGCGCACGGCGAGCTGGTTCATCTCGTTGACGAAGATCATCATCTGGCTGATGGCCGTGTTGAAGTGCAGCTTCTCGGTGCGCTCGGTGACGTCGTGGATGCAGCGGTGCAGCAGGCGCAGCGCCGCGCCATCCGGCTCGACCGGCGCCACCTGCGGCGCCAGGCGGTCCTCCTCGTCGCAGATCAGGCGCCAGACGCGCTCCAGGAAACGCCGCACGCCCTCGATGCCCGTCGTGCTCCACGGCTTGTCGCGCTCGAGCGGGCCCATGAACATCAGGTAGAGGCGCAGCGCGTCGGCGCCGTGCGCGGCGATGACCTCGTCGGGATTGACGACGTTGCCGCGGCTCTTGCTCATCTTCTCGCCGTTCTCGCCCAGGATCATGCCCTGGTTGCGCAGGCACTGGAACGGTTCGCTCGTCGAGACCAGCCCCAGATCGAAGAGCACCTTGTGCCAGAAGCGCGCGTAGAGCAGATGGAGCACGGCATGCTCGGTGCCGCCCAGGTAGAGGTCGACCGGCAGCCAGTAACGCTCCTTCTCCGGCGCCCAAGCGGCCTCGGTGTTGCGCGGGTCGACGAACCGCAAGTAGTACCAGCACGACCCCGCCCACTGCGGCATCGTGTTGCTCTCGCGGCGCGCGGGCTGGCCCGTGACCGGGTCGACGACCGCGATCCATTGCTCGATCGCCGCGAGCGGCCCCTCGCCCGTGCCGGTCGGCTTGTACTCGGCCACCTCCGGCAGCGTCAGCGGCAGTTCGTCCGGTTCGAGGACGCGCACGCTGCCGTCGGCGAACTTCAGCAGCGGGAACGGCTCGCCCCAGTAGCGCTGCCGGCTGAAGAGCCAGTCGCGCAGCTTGTAGTTGACCTTGCGCTCGCCCAGGCCCTCGGCCTCCAGCCAGGCGAGCATCCTCTGCTTGGCCGCGGCGACGTCCAGCCCGTCGAGGAAGCCGCTGTTGATCGCCGGGCCGTCGCCGAGGTAGGCCTGGCCGTCGAAGTCCGCGGGCGGCTGCACCGTGCGCACGATCGGCAGGCCGAAGACCTCGGCGAACTCCCAGTCGCGCTCGTCCTGACCGGGCACGGCCATGATCGCGCCGGTGCCGTAGCCCATCATGACGTAATCGGCGACCCAGATCGGGATGTCCCGGCCGGTCGCCGGATTGCGGCAATAGCTGCCGGTGAACACGCCGGTCTTCTCGCGCGCGGTCTGCCGGTCGCGGTCGCTCTTGCGCGCGGCCGCTTCGCAGTAGGCGGCGACCGGCGCGCGCTGGGCGTCGGTGCACAGCTCCTGGACCCAGGGATGCTCGGGGCTGACGACCATGTACGTGGCGCCGAACATCGTGTCCGGCCTGGTCGTGAAGATGCGCAGCGCGCGCGGCGAGCCCACGATCGCGAAATCGACCTCGGCCCCCTCGCTGCGGCCGATCCAGTTGCGCTGCAGGTCCTTGATCGACTCGGGCCAGTCGAGCCCGTCGAGGTCGGCGAGCAGGCGCTCGGCGTAGGCCGTGATGCGCAGCATCCACTGGCGCATCGGCCTCCGGATGACCGGGTGGCCGCCGATCTCGCTCTTGCCGTCGACGACCTCTTCGTTGGCGAGCACCGTGCCGAGCGCCGGGCACCAGTTCACGGGCACCTCGGCCTCGTAGGCCAGGCCCTGCTCGTAGAGCAGCGTGAAGATCCACTGCGTCCAGCGGTAGTACTGGGGATGCGTCGTGGCGACCTCGCGGTCCCAGTCGTAGCTGAAGCCGAAGCGCTGGAGCTGCCGCTTGAAGGTCGCGATGTTTCGCCGCGTCGTGGCCGCCGGATGCGTGCCGGTCTTGACCGCGTAGTTCTCGGCCGGCAGGCCGAAGGCGTCCCAGCCCATCGGGTGCAGCACGTTGAAGCCGCGCATGCGCTTGTAGCGCGCCAGGATGTCCGTGGCCGTGTAGCCCTCCGGATGGCCGACGTGCAGGCCCTCGCCCGACGGATAGGGGAACATGTCCAGGATGTAGAACTTGGGCCGCGGGCCGCCGTCCTCGGTGCGGAACGTCCGCTGCTCCTGCCATACCCGCTGCCAGCGGGGCTCGATGGCGGCCGGATCGTAACCCATGGGGTCCCTTTCGTTCAGAAGGCCTCGGCGAACCGCACGTAGACGCCGCTGTCGCCGTCGCCGAAGCCGACATCCACGGCCAGGTTGGCGCGCTGATCGCGGCCGACGTCGTAGCGCAGGCCGGCGCCAAGCATGGGACGCGCCTCGTCCAGACGCAAGCTGCCGCGCGTCGCCGCGAGTTCGCCGGCGCCGGCGAAGAACGCCGCGCCGAAGCGGCGCCACAGGCCGGTCCGCAGCTCGACCTGCCCGCGCACCACGTTCCGCTCGCGGTGCCGCTCCTCGAAATAGCCGCGCAGCCCGAGGCGGTTCAGCAGATAGAACGGCACGTCGCCGCCGCTCTGCAGCGCCGCGTGCAGGTTGAAGGCGAGCACCCGGCCGCCGCCGAGCGGCACGTACTGCGCCAGATCGGTCACGACCGCGGTGAAGACGTGGTCGCCGCCGAACATATCGACGAAGCGCGTGACCGCCACCCGGTGGTGTCCGCCGCGTGTGGGGTACTGCACCGCGTCGCGCCCGTCCCAGGCGATCTTGACGCCGACGCCCCGCTGCTCGCCCCCGCGGGCGCCATTCACCGGCGCGGTCGCCAGTAGGCCGCCGTCCTCGAGATCGCGCACGCGCGTGCTGCCGGCCTCGATGATCCCACCGGCGTAGACCGGCCCCGCGAGCCGGCGCATCATCTCGATGCGTAGCTCGCCGGTCAGGTCGGTGAAGCGTTCTTCGCGGGCGGCGGGCGTATCGTCGCCCACGCCGTAGAAGACCGTCGGGAACCTGCGGTACCCGAGCACGGTCGTCAGGTGCCAGGCATCACCGCCGGTCCAGACGTCGGCCGCGAGGCTGAGCAGGAGCTGGCGCTTCGCCGTGAACTGGACGACGGGCAGGAGCGTCGAGGGGCGGGCGTCGCCTTCGTCGCCGTAACGCCGCTCGTAGGCGCCGCTGGCGCCGAAGATCAGGCGTGTCTCCGGCGAATACGCCAGGAACGGCAGCACGAAGAGCCAGCGCCCCGGCGTCGTGGCGGAAGCCGGCGCGGCGGCTGCGTCGAGCGGCGGGCCGTCGCCAGCAGCCAGCGCCGGCGCCAACTGCGCGGCCGCCATGACGACCAGCAGCGCGACGGCCAGCCGGCTCACCCGAGCGGGCGGCGCCGGCCGACAGGCGACCTTTCGCGGCGGCAGGTTCATAATCGAGCCGGCCTAGAAGAGCGACATCTTGAAGACAGCCTTGGGATTGCGGCGCATCTGATCGAGCAGCCGCTCCAGCGACAGCAACGTGCTGTCGGCGCGATCATAGAGCGTCTCGTCGACGACCAGCCGCCCCAGCGTGCCTTCGCCGCGCTGCACGCCGGCCAGCAGGGCGCGTCCCTGCGCCGCGGCGGCGCGCAGCTCGACCATCGCGGTGTCGACGTTGGCGATCGCGTGCCGCGTCAGCACCAGCGTGCTGTCGAGCTTGCCCTCGCCGAGGGCGACCTGCAGGGTCTCGGTCAGTTCGGCCAGGGCGCTCGTCAACCGCCGCACGTCGGCGCGGTTCTCCTGCAGGACCTCGCCGGTCTCGGTCAACGCCTTCTCGGCGGCCTCGAGCGAGCCCAGCAGCCGTCCCTGGTCGCGCAGGTCGCCGATGAGCTGGCGCATCTCCGCGCCCAGATCGGTCATCACGGCCAGCGCCTCGTTCACCTTGTCGCCCAGCGCGAGCATGGAGGCGGCGCTGCGGCCGCTGAAGACGTGCCCCGGCGCGACGGGTTCGCCGGTGCCGGGCTCGATCTCCAGGAGGACCTCGCCGACGAGCCCCTTCATGACCAGGGTCACTTCGGAATCTTCCGTCAACACGACCCACTCTTCGATCTCGACGTGGATGCGCACGCTCTCGGGCATGAACTCGAATCCGCTGACCTGGCCGACGCGGATGCCGCGCACCTGGACGCGGTCGCCCCGCCGCAGCCCCTCGACGGCCGGGATGTCGACCGCGTAGGGCTTCATGTCGGTGCGCAGATTGACCCGCTTGAAGAACATCACGCCGGCCACCAGGATCACGATCCCGATGACGACCATGATGCCCACCTGGATTTCCTGTGCCAGTTGTCGTTTCATCGCTCGCTCCGCGTCGGCGTCAGCGGGCCGCCGCCTGCCCGCTCGCGTCAGAAGACCCCCAGCGGACCATCGGCCCGCCCCTCGATGAACTGCCGGACCGCTTCATGATCGGTCGAGCGGACCTCCGCGACCGATCCCTGGAAGATGATGCGCCCCTCGTTGAGCATGGCCATGCGGTCGGCCACCTTGTAGGCGCTCTGCATGTCGTGCGTGACCACGACGCTGGTGACCTGCAGCTCCCGCTGCAGCTTGACGATCAGGTCGTTGATCGCGTCGGCCGTGATCGGATCGAGGCCGGTCGTCGGCTCGTCGTAGAGGATGTACTGCGGCTGCATGACGATGGCGCGGGCCAGGCCGGCGCGTTTCTTCATGCCGCCCGACAGCGCGCTCGGCAGCTTGTCCTCGACGCCCCGCAGGCCCACCAGCTCCAGGCACTCGGACGCGCGAGCGCGGATCCTCTCCGCGGACCAATCGGTGTGCTCCTGCAGGATCAGGCCGACGTTCTCGGCGACGGTCATCGAATCGAAGAGCGCGGCGCCCTGGAAGAGCATGCCGAAATGCTTGCGCAGCTCCATCAGAGGGGCGCGGGACAGGCCCGTCACCTCGCGACCCTCGAGCCAGACGCGGCCGCTGTCGGGTTCCAGGAGCCGCACCAGGAGCTTCAGCAGCACGGACTTGCCCTGGCCGCTGCGGCCGATGACGACGAGGGTCTCGCCCTTGTGGATGGCCAGATCGCACGCGTCGAGCACCTTCTTCTCGGCGAAGGACTTGCAGAGGCCCTGCGCGACGATGCCGGCGAAGGCGGCCGGATCGGCGGGCAGCAGGTCCAACGGTGCGCCAGAATGCGCGGGAGCCATCGCCCTAACCCCCGAAGATGATCTGCATGAAGATCGTGTTCAGGATGTAGTCGGCCACCAGCACGCTCAGGCAGGTGCCGACCACGGCCTGCATGGTGGCCCGACCGACGCCCTCGGCGCCGCCCTGGGTGTTGAACCCGTGGTAGATGCCGCTCATCGCGATGATGCCGCCGAAGAAGAACGTCTTGCCCACGCCGGTCACCACGTCGCCGATCTCCCAGAACAGCCGCATGCCCTCGGCGAAGGTCTGCACCGTGACGTCGAGCGTCGCGATCGAGACGAACAGCCCGCCCAGGATCGCGATGAGGTCGGCGATGACGGTGATGACCGGCATCATGAGCACGGCGGCCACGAAGCGCGGCAGCCCCAGGTACTGGACCGGGTCGATGGCCATGATCTCCATGGCGTCGAGCTGCTCGGTCACCTTCATGGTCCCCAGCTCGGCGGCGTAGTTGGCCGACAGCCGGCTGCCGACGACCAGCGCCGCGAGCACGGGGCCCATCTCCAGGATCACGCTCTTGGTGACGACCGTGCCGAGGAAGATCATCGGCACGTAGGCCTTCATCTGGTAGCCGGTCTGCACGGCGGTGATCGCCCCGGTGAACGCGGCGGTCGTCACCACCAGCGGCAGCGAGCCGACGACCAGGAGGTGCATCTGCTCGACGATCTCCCGCCGCCGCTTCCAGCTGCGGTCGAGATGGCAGAGGATGTTGCAGAGCACCTCGAAGCCGCGGCCCAGGGCGGCGAGCGCGTCGATGGTCAGCTTGCCGATGCTTTGGAAGACGCCCATCCCCGGTCCTCAGCTGCGCCCCGCGTCGCGCGCGCCAGGCGCGCCCGCGCGCCGACTCTCGCGGCGGGTCACCTGCCCGCCAGAACGTACTCGAACATACCCTGCAGCGTCTGCCGCGTGAAGCCTTCTTCGCGCTCGCCGATGTCCGGGGGCAGGTGCGCGCGCCGGGCGAAGTGTGGATCGCTGGCCGCCAGGCGCGCGCTCGCCAGCGCGCCGCGGTCCGCAGCGCCGTCTGCCGGCGCCTCGGCGCAGACCTCGCGCACCGTCGCGACCCACTGCAGCAGCTGCCGGCGCGCCACCGCGAGCAGCTCGCCGGTCGCGCCGCCGAGCAGGCCGTGGTGCGCGAAGGCCAGGCGCCGCGGCTCTGGCCGCAGCGCCAGCAGGCGATCGAGGCTCGCCACGGCGATCTCGAGCACGAAACGCGGCGGCGTCGCGGGGCGCAAGTACCAGCCCGGGCCGCCGAGATCGAGGAACGTGCCGGCGGCCTCGCCGATGAACAGCGTCTCGTCGTGCAGGAAGCTCACGTGGTGCGGCGCGTGCCCCGGCGTGGGGATCACCACGATGCCGGCCGCGGCCAGCTCGGCATCGTCGGCCAGCACCGCCGCCGGCACCGGCGCCGGCTCGCCGTAGACGCCGGCCACCTCCCCCAGGACCTGGCGCGACCCCTGCCAGAGCCGGGCCGGCGCCTCGAGGTGCGGGCGCCCGGTCGCGTGGCAGTACACCCGGGCTCGCGGGAAGGCCGCGAGCAGGGTTGCCGTCGCGCCGCCGTGGTCCAGGTGGATGTGCGTCAGCAGGATGTAGTCGAGGCGGTCGACCCCGCGTGCGCGCAACTGCTCGATGAGCAGCGGCGCCGTCGACGCCGGGCCCGGATCGACGACGAAGACCGGACCGTCGCCGCGGCTGAGCCAGCAGGAGATGAACCGGCGGTAGCCGGTCAGTCCGGCCTGGTCGAGGTCGATCAGTTCGAGTTCGACGGGCATGGGTCCTCCGCGATGGTCACTGTCGGCCGAAGGTCGGCACAAGATAGGCGCGCCGCAGCGCGAGCCCAAGGGGCAACTGGTGCGGGGGGCTGTGAGGGAGGGCGAGGCGGGGTTGGGGGTGGCGGTGGGGCCGGGCGGTGGTGGCATGGTGGTGACGGCGGGGTCGAGCAGGCGGGCAGTCCGCCCTGTTGACGGGGCCGGGGGCTCCTGGTACGCTGCAGGCGGGTGGTTGGTCGTGTGCGGAGGGGGATTTCCGGAGTTTCTAGATAGCGCGCTTGGTCGCCATCGCCGTGCGGGAAATAAGGGGCCACGTGTTGAGCGGCGCGGGGCAAGCTATCTGCGTACGAAGGTCGTGTCATTCCGGCGTTCGGCAGATGAAAGGATCGCAGAGCCAATGACCCCAGTCCTCATCGCGACCTTGCCGATCATTGGAGTTGTCATCGGTGCCGGGCTCCAGCATTTCCTGTCGCGGAAAGCTGAGGATCGAAAGCACCTCCTTCGCCTTCGCCGGGAGGCGTACGCGGACTATCTTCGTGCGGTTGTTGCAGTTGGTTTTGCAAAGGACTCGGAATCGCTGCTGCCGGCGAGAGCCGCTCTGGCACAGACGAAGGCTCGAATCGCCATCTACGGAACCCAATCAGTCGTGGACGCCCTGGCGCGCTTTGAAGAAACAGACTGCAACTTGAAGCATCAGGGCGCCCGCACTGCGTTTGTCTCCATAGCGACCTGCATGCGGGAGTCCGATCCTGCGAACCAGACCGACCTGCGGCTCGTCTTGCTTGGAGCAGAGCCCGCGCAGGCACTGCCGAACATGCCGTTGCAGCTGCCGGGGTCGCCGCAGTGAGATCGTATAGAATCGAGGCGCCGACTTGGCGGCGCCCTCGCTGCTGAACGGCAAGGCGTTAGACATGGAGCTGTGCTAAGAAGACGCGCTCTTGTTTCGCGCGGAGAATATTCGCGACCGGACCGTAAGCAGATAGGTTAGAGATGGCGGCGATCAGTGATACTGAACGGGAGGAGCACGAAAACTTCGAGAATGAGGTCCGCAGAATCGCGCGACAAATCTGGCCGTCAGCTCGCTTCGATGGCGCGACGAAAATAGATAACAAAGAGACCGATGGCGTATTCGAGACGGAGGAATGCATTCATCTACTCGAAGCAACTATATCACGAAGACTGGACAAGGCTCAGCGCGACATTACTAAGCTCGTAGGTCTCGCCGGCAAACTATCGAAAAGAACAACTACGAAAGTACTCCGCTGTTGGTTTATCACGAAAGATGAACCTACTGCTGATCAACGTAGAGTTGCCGAGAAACACCGCCCTCTCGTTACAGCCCTTTCATTTGCACAATTTCAGTCCCAACTTGTAGATTCTCATGCATATCTCTCGAGCCGCGATAATTACTACTTTGGAAGCGTACGCGATCCCGAAACGGGTGACCGTAATCCGAAAATTGGATATATTGAACCTGTCCTGTCAGCGGGCGCTGCGGGTGGAGTTGTAACTCCGACGGATCTTATAGAAGCAGTTCGATATGGTGAGCGCTTTTCAATACTCGGCGACTACGGTGCCGGTAAGAGTATGACGTTACGGCATATCTATTATGAACTGCGTAAACAACATTCACGCCAGGAAACGCCCCGTTTCCCAATTTATATTAATCTGCGCGATCATTACGGTCAGAATGACCCGGCGGAACTAATCGAGCGACACGCGCGTAACGTAGGCTTTGCAAATCCCTGGCAC
>CAZJWO010000111.1:0-12183 GCA_964549735.1 uncultured Fibrobacteraceae bacterium
CCAGGCGCCGCGGCACCGGCGGAACCGTCCGCCGCGTCCGCCGGCGAGTCCTTCGCTGAGGTCCCGTCCCGGTCCATCGCCGGAAGCGCGGGCGCTCCGCCGCCGGCTTCGGTCTTCGCGGGCCGCGCCGGTTTCGGGCCGTCACCGGAGAATTTGGGTAGAAATCCCTGGCACTGCGGACAGCGCAGCCAGATCACGCCGTCGTCGCCCGCGTCGTCGGTCGGGATGACTTCCATATCCAGGTGCTGTTTGCAGACCGAGCAGTACTGGTTGAGCTTCACGGTTCACCTGGATGGTTCGGCGCCCGCCGTCAGTGGGCGACGCCGCAGCAGGCCTCGGCAGCGGCCTTGTCGCGGTAGCGCATGCCGCAGAGCAGGCAGCTGAATTTGCCGTCGATGCGGCCCTCGGCCTCGGCCTGCGAGAGCAACCTTTCGTACTTCACGTAATTGGGATCGCGAACCAGGATATCGTCGTCTTCCTTGACCTTCACGAGCACTCCTCCTTGAGCGCGTGGTTCATCTTCGCAACTCGCGCATCAGGCGCATGTTAGCGCTTGAACAGCCTGGCGTCAAGGCAGCCCGTACGCGAGCGCTCCTCTTGCGGCGGCGCAGCATCGCGGCGACCGGCGGCGGGCGCGCTCAGGATTCGGCGGCCTGTTCGGCGATCGAAAGCTCGCCGGCGCGCAATTCCATGAGATCGCCGAGAGTGCGGCGGCCGAGCCGATGCGCGGTCAGCAACGCTTTCTGCAGCAGTCCCGCCGCGGCCGCGGCATCGTCGCCGGCGCGATGGGGCTTGGCATGCGTCAGCTCGAGGCTCGCCGCCAGTTCGGACAGGCTGTGGCTCGGCAGGTCGGGCCACAAGGCGCGCGAGAGCTCCAACGTGCAGACGCCGGTCCGACAGGGGAAGCCGAAGTCGCGTCGCAGCAGTTCCCAGCGCAGGAACGGCATGTCGAAACGGATGTCGTGCGCCACGAAAACGGCTCCCTCGAGCAGGGGCAAGATCTGCGGGGCCATCTCTTCGAGGGTCGGCGCGCCGGCCAGATCGGTGTTGCTCAGGCCCGTCAGCCGGCTGACCCACGGCGGCACCGTGCGCGAGGTCCGCAAACGCGTCGCGAAACGCTGGCGGATCTTGCCGCCGACCACCCGCACCATGCCGATCTCCATGATCTCGTCGACGCCGATGACGCTGCCGGTCGTCTCCAGGTCGACGACCGCATAGGCGGCCTGCCGGCTGTCCATCTGCATGTGCGGCGCCTGGCGGGCGGACCATCGCCGGCAGTGGGTCCGCAGGAAACGGTTGTCGACGCTCAGCAGGGAGCGCACCACGACCTGCGCTTCGGGCATCTCATGACGCTGCGGTCCGAAGAGGCGGCGCGCGATCTGTTGGGTCTCGACCGGGTGATCAGCCTCGAGCAAGAACCGATGAGCCAGATCCCGGAGTTCGTTCAAATCGTTGTGCAACATGGCTCTGATTATACCACGCGGCGTGGTCCGGTTCAATGGCCCAGGTCGGGGGCCGGATCGAGGCCGGAGGTGGCGCCACGCCCGAAGGCGAAGCACTCGAGCATCTCGATCCGCACCTGCGGCGGCGGCAGGCGGCGATCGCCCGGCGGATCGAGCCAGGACTCGAATCGCACGCGCTCGGCGACATAGGCCAGACCGAGCAATGGGATGTCCTGGTGCACCTCCGCGGCGACCTCCTGGCTCGCCGCCTGGATCATCCGGCCCTGGGGCAGGTTCGCCGCCTGGGTATCGGCCGCGGCGAACAGGAGCTGCCGGCAGGTCAGCTCGCGATCGCCGATGACGCGCACCGTGGCCGGGCGCTCCTGCACCGCCGTGGGCCGGAAATCACCGCTGAACGAGGCGGTCACCAGAGGGTCCTGGCGCCACTCCTGGCGGTCCAGCACGCGCATCGCGCCATCGCGCCAGAGGCGCACCTCCTCGACGACGTTGACGATCGCGTCCCGGCGCTCGGCGACCGCCGGCGCCAGGTGCAGGCGCAAACCCTCGCCGGGCACGACCCCGACGACCTCGGGCGCGGTCTGCACGAGCGGCAGCACCTCGAGCACCCAATTGCCGCGCCGGTCCTTGCCCAGGCACTGGACGCGCAGCAGATCGTCGGTGCGGCGCCCGCCGGCCAGCGCCTGGCGGCGGTAGTCGGCCCAGGTCCCCGCCTCGAGATTCAACGGCAGTTCGGGCCGCTGCCAGAGCGTGAAGAAGTCCAGCGGTCGGGCGTAGTCGGCGCTCGCCGCGCACAGGCAGAACGCGAGCCACCAGGATCGACCGCGCGCACGGACGCCGCGCCGCGGGCCGGCGCCGGCGTGGTCAGTGCGCAATGCGTTCCCAGTATCGCGCATACTCGAAGCCCTGGTCCTTGGCCTTGTCGAAGCACGGCCGCGCGGCGTCGTCATGGCACTGCGTGCACGACTCGCGGGCGATGCGGCGCATCTCGCCGTCGCGGCGGTGATCGGTGCCGTAGCCGTGGCAGGCCTCGCACTGCACATGGGCGAGGTGCAGGCGCTGCTGCTCGTCGAAGCCGTTGTGGTGGCGGAAGCCCGTCGTATGGCACGAGAGGCACTGCGGTTCGAACTGCGAGGCGCTGACGCGCAGGCTGGCGTAGGCCCGGGCGTGCCCCGTGTTGCGCCATTGCTGGTGGATGGTGGTGTGGCAGGAGCGGCAGTTGTTCTCGCCGAGGAACGATTCGTTCACGGAACCGAGCGTGCGCGGGTACTGCGCCCGCTGCTGCAGCCGGCGATTCTCGATCTCCTGCTGGAAACCTTGGACGGCCTGGGTCATGACCGGATCGTCGGCGACGCTCGCATCCAGCGTGGTGATCGCCACCTGCACGGTCATGACCTTGCCGGTCTGGCGCGAGACGCTCAGATCGGCGCGGCCGATCACCCGTCCTTCGTGCACCGCGGCCAAAACGATCGCGTCGTTGATGATGCGCTCCTGGGTCAAGGGGCGGTAGAGGTGCCCCAGCACCGCGATATCGACGCCGCCCAGCTCGGCGAGCAGCCGCTCCGATCCCTGATCGCCGAGATGGCTCAGCAGCACGACGGTGTCGCACTTCTGGCGCAGCCGCGGCAAGAGGTCGCGCAAGGCGGCCGCCGGATCGTCCACCTGGTACTCGATGTCGCGCGCCGCCATGCTGACGATGCGGTAGGAGGGGTCCAGCACGCTGCAGATGCCGAACCGCAGGCCCCCGCGTTCGACCACGATGTACTCGGGCAGCAGCAACTCGCCGGTCGCCGCGTTGCGCACGTTGGCGTTGGTGAAGGGCAGACCGTGCTCCGCGATCATGCGCTGCAGGAACTCGAAGCCGTAGTTCAGATCGGTCTCGCCCAGGCCGATGGCGTCGTAGCCGAAGCGCGCCGTCATGGCCGCCAGGAATTCGCTGGTGTCGCGGTCCCGGGAATTGCGGCTGCCGAACAGATCGCCGGCGTCGAGGGTGAGCGTCGTGACGCCCTGATCCCAGACCTTGTTGAAGAACGTGGCCCTCCGGGCCAGCCCGCCGCGGCGGCTGTCGCGTCAGCCGCAGGGTTCGATGTGGCCCTTGATATCGCTCGTGTAGAGGACCGCGATCGGCACCCAGGCGTCGGTCGCGCCCTGGGCCGCTGCGGTGGCCGGAGCCGTCGGCGAAATCAGCCCGGCGCCGAAACCGAGAGCGGCGAGGCACAGGATGAGGAGCACGGTGCGGCGGATGTGCTGCATGGAGAACCTGCCCGATCGAAGTAGGCTGCCCGCCGGTTCGGCACGCGGGACCGGCGATGCGGGAAACCAGGACGCTCCGCGTATTCTATGATAAGCCCTGGCGCCGGCCGCGGGCAAGCCGCAGTCCGTTCTCGGCCCAAACAACCGCCGCGGCGCGCGGGTTCCCGGCGATGGCGACGGCGGACGGGTGTTCCGATCCGGCAAATAGAAAAGGGGCGATCGAACGACCGCCCCCGAACCCCGGCGGGGCATTACTTGCGTTTGTGCACCCGATCCTTGAACGACTTGCCGGCCGCGAAAGCCGGGTACTTGGCCGCAGCGATCTTGATGCTTGCGCCGGTCTGCGGGTTGCGGCCCTGGCGCGCCTTGCGCGCCCGCCGCTCGAAGGTCCCGAACCCGGTCAGCGCAACCTTCTCGCCCTTGGCCACCTCGGCGGCGATGATGCCGGTCTTCCTCTTGTCTTCGCTGGTGGAGAAGAGGGCGTCGACGGCGGCGGACGCCTGACGCTTGTTCAGATCGGTCTTCTTCATCAAGGCCTCGATCAGTTCGCTCTTGTTCATGCATTCACCCCCTTTCTTGCGCTCATTTGGCGCCAAACATCGCGCACTGTCAACGGGAAAAACTCGAGATTCCGCTTGGCGTCAACGATCTCTGCGCACCGCCGTCGCCGGCTCAGAAGAGCCCGCTGAGGCCGGCCGCCGTGCCGAGCAAGTCCTCCTTGCCGCGGGTCAGCTTGAGCTCCGGAATCGCCAGCAGATAGAAACGGAATCCGAACTCGGAGTCCTGGGCCGAGACGATGCGCATGAACTCGAGGCGCCAGCAGTGCATGTCGCGCTGCAGGCGGTACTCCTGCCGCGTCGTGGTGCGCGTATCGAGATCGAAGGAAGCCGCGTAGCGGAACTCCCAATCGCGGGTCAATCGCACGCCGCCGTTGAGGCTGGCGCGAGCCGTGGTCTGGTCGGTCGCCGCGGAGTGGCTCAGCGACACGCTGCCGTTGATGTTCCACGGCAGGAAGCGCCCGCCGTCGGTGTCATCGCGGCTCGGGCCGCGGGCGCCGCTCGTCATGATGGCGTCGAAGTGGCCGCCGTAGAAATCGCCCCAATCGTCGTCGGCCTGCTCCCAGCCGTCCGCGAGCGGCGCCGCCGTCTCGACGTGCGCTACCGTGTCGCCGGCCGCTTCGCCGAGACGATCGATGACATCGCTGCGTTCGTCCGGACGCTCCCTGCCGCGATAGCCGGTGTCGAGCCGGCCGCTGAACCCGAAGCTGTAGTTGAACTGCGTGCTGAGGACTTTCCAGAGGTAGGGATCGATGGTGTTGTTCAGCTTGAAGGCGAGGTTGCGGCTCTGGCCTGGCTTGAACGTCACGCCGCTGCCGATCGTGCTCCACGGACGCGGCGCGTCCGGATTGTAGCTCGTGTTGAGGCTCCAGTCGATGAGCCCGTCCAGTTTCTGCACGGTACGCGCAGTGTCCGTCGGACCGCCGGCGAGGTACTTCACGTCGAAACGGTGGCCCAGCGAGAGGTTGTAGCTGCTGCCTCGCCTCTGCTTGGCGCCGAGCTGCGGCCGGTGCGACACGCCGCCGCTGAGCCGCATGGTATGGCGGATGGCCTGCAGCGGGCCGATCCGCGCGGGGAAGATGCCGTACAGCGTCGTCGAGACGCCGGACGTCAGCGACAGCGACGGCAGGGACGTCTCGGTGACCTGCGAGATGTCGGTGAACGTGCTGTCGGCGCGGTTGTAGCGCTCTCCCGCCAGATCGGTGCGTGTCCAATTCCAGGTCGAGTTGGCGCCGAAGTTCACGTTGAAGATGCTGACGCGCGGCGGCCGCACCGTCAGGCCCCAGTTGGCGCCCGCGGCCTGGCGCCGCGTCTTGGTCAGTTCGGTCTCGTTCTCCTGGTGCGACACGTTGTAGCCCTGCGAGAAATAGGTGTTGCGGCCGAGGTCGCCGAAAAAGCCGCCCTGCTGGCCAGGTCGCAGCTGCGGTCCGAGCGTCCATTGCTTGAAGCTGAGCGACAACGACGGCAGCGTCATCGTGTAGATGGACTTATCCGTCGCGGGGTCGTCGTCGCGCGCGTTCGTGTACTCGGTCCGGCTGGCGTTGAGGCTGCCGCCGCCGAATCCGAAGCTGCGGCTGAGATAGACGTTCGACTTGAGCTGGCCGCTGATGATGTCGCGACCGCGGTCGAGGTTCAGGTTGCTGCGCGACAGCTCGCGGCTGGCCATCTCGACGTCGCCCCGGAAGCGGTAGTCGTCGAAGAGGGCCGGCTGGTCATGGCGCCAGCGCAGCTGCCATTCCCGCAGCTGCTGGTCCGGCTGCAGGCCGCGCAAGGCGTTGTACTCGATGCCCCCGTCGAACGCGTAGCGCTTGATGTAGCGGTTGCGCACCCGCCAGGCCAGCTCGCGCCGTTCGTTGTAGTCGATCTCGAAGGTGAAATCGGTGTAATCGCTGGTCGCCCAGAAGTAGCCGAGGTTGCGCACGAAACGCCCCTCGCGCGCCGACCAGCCGAAATCGAAGTTCGGGAACAGGATGCCCGAGCGACGGCCCTCCTTCAATGACTTGAAGTAGAACGGCAGCGCGAAGATGGGCACCCGCCCGACCTTCAGGATGATCGGCGCGGCGACGGCGCGGTCGTTCAACCGCATCTTCATGCGCTGGGCCCAGAAATGATAGTGCGGCTCGGCGCGGTCGCAGGAGGTCATGCGGCCCGAGCAGATCTTCAGGCTGCCGTCGGGGTAGCGGTTGACCTGATCGCCGACGTAGTAGTAGCCGTCGAAGGTGGTGACGCCGTCGCGCACGGAGCCGGTGCGATGGCCGAAATCATAACCCATCTGCCGGCCGATGATGACCTCGCCGTCCTCCAGGTGCGGATCGCCGTCGGCGTAGAGTTCGCGCCTCTCGGTATCAAGGACGACCTCGCGGGCCTGCAGCGTCATCGTGCCGTAGACGAGCTTGGCGTCGCGCGAGACGGCGATCGTGCGTTCGGCGAGGTCGAACAGCAGCCGCTGGCCGGAATAGACGACCTGCTCGGCGCGCGCCGCGAAATCCAGCGTGTCGGCGGCGGCCGTTCGCGCGAGCGTGTCGGCGGCCGCGGCGGTGGCGGCGGCGTCCGGCGCCGCGGGCGCAGCCGGCAGGGTGTCGGCGCCGGCCGTGTCCATCTCCGCCGCGCGCAGCGCGGACAAATCGGCCAGGCGGGCGAAGTGGTAGGTGCCAGACATGTCGCCGCGCACCTCGACCTGGCGCACGCGCTCGTCCTGGAACCGCAGGACGATCGTATCGCCGCGGACCTCGTTGAACGCGACCTCGTCGCGCAGATCGAGCGGCACGTAGACGCTGTGGGCCTGGCCGATGACATCGGTATGGTGGATCTCGCCGTCGCGGAAATGCACGGCGATGCTGTCGCCCTCGAGCACGTCCAGCGGCGGCAGGCCGCGCCAGACCGCGGCCAGAGCGCCGGGTTCGGTGTCCTCCATGCGCGCCTGGCCGACCAGGATGACCCGCTCGAGGACGCCGTCCCGATAGAAGAACTCGATGGGCTCGCCGTACATGCGGGTGCGCTCGCCGTCCTCGAGCCGCGGGCTGCCGCGCAGCACGACGTGATCGCGGCCGTAGCTGATCGCCGTGTCGGCGAACGCGCGCAGGCGTCCTTGCGTGATGCGGACCGAGTCGACCATGACGACCTGATCTGCGAATCGGTAGAAGCGCATGAGGCGCGCGACGCTGTAGACCGGCTCGCTCTCTTCGGCGACCGTCCAGAGCGTCGGCCGGCGATCGACCTCGGCCCAGGAGCCGTCGTAGGCGAAGAGGCCGCGACCCCCGGTCACCTCCGTCCCCGCCCCCGGATCGGTGATGCGCACGCGGCCGTAGGCCTCGCCCATCTCGCGCCGGTTGTCCCGCACGAGGGTATCGGCCGCGATCGTATAGTCGGGAGTGACGAGCACCGCGTCGCCGATGAGCCGCAGCAGTTCCAGATCGTCGCGCAGTTCGCCGCGCTGGGCCGACGCGATCGCCGCGGGCTCGGCCAGGCGCACGCTGCCCCGCAGATCGGCCTCGCCCAGATCCCGCCGGTATTCGCCCCAGTCGCTGCTGACGCGCGTCTCGTGCTTGCGCAGGCGCACGTTGCCGAAGAGCCGCGCCAGGTCGCGGTCGCGGAACACGTGCGCCGAATCGGCCCGCACGACGACCGTGTCGCGATCGAGGTAGACGTTGCCGTAGTAGTAGTAGACGGCTTCGCCGGCGATGACGCGGCGCACGACGCGCTCGGCCTGCAGGATCGAGGCCGCGCGGTCCGGACGCTGGATCTGCCACTGCAGCGCCGCCTGGCCGGTCGTGTCGCGCGGCGCCGGGCGTCCGGGCGCCGGCAGGGTCTCGGCGCGCAACCGACGGCCGCCGCCGTCCGCCGGCCACGACACGAGCGCGCAGAGCGCCAGTGCGCCGACCCACAGCAGGCCTGCCGCGCGGCGGCTGCCGCGGCGACTCCGCTTCGTCATCAAGGGTCTTCCTCTGTGGCGGCGGCCGCCAGCGCCGCGGCGCCGATGGCGGCCGCGTAGGGCCCCAGCTGCGCCGGCACGACGGGCGTCGCGCGCCCGGCCGTGCTCATGACGTGGCGGGCGACCATGTCCCGGCACGGCGACAGCAGCAGTTCGCCCGCCTGCGCCACGCCGCCGCCGATGATGACCCGTTCGGGAGCGAGCACGTTGACCAGGCTCGCGACGGCCTGTCCCAGCCGGCGACCGGCGGCCGCGAACAGCTCGCCGGCCGTGCGATCGCCAGCCTGCGCCAGCTCGTGGCAATCGCGGGTGGTCAGGGCGGCGCCCCGGGCGGCGATCAAGCGGCGCCAGGCGGGGCTGGCGGCGGGGTCGTCGCCGAGCCGCCGCGCCTGCCGCATGAGCCCGACGCTGCCGCAATAGGCTTCCAGGCAGCCCCCGTTCCCGCAGGGGCAAGGCGGCCCGTCGGGATCCAGCGTCATGTGGCCGATCTCGCCGGCGCCATCGGCGAAGCCGGTCAGCAGCCGGCCATCGATCAGGACCCCGCCGCCGACGCCCGTTCCCAGCGCGATCATCACCAGATGCCGGCAGCCACGCCCGGCGCCGAACCGAGACTCGCCGTAGAGCGCGGCGTTGACGTCGTTGGCGGCCGCGATCGCGACCGGACCGAACGCTCGGCGCAACGCGCCCGCGAGATCGCTGTCTTGCCAGCCGGGCAGATTGGGCGAGCGGCCGAGCCTGCCGGTCGCCGAGTCGACGATGCCGGCGCATGCGAGTCCGACGGCCGCCGGCCGGCGGCCCGCGGCGGCGGGGTGCTCGGCGATCGCCGCGGCGAGCCGCTGGAGGGTGCCGGCCGGATCGGCGGGATCGGTCGGAATGTCGCCCTGCAGCAGGCGCTGGCCGGCGGCGTCGACGAGCGTGAACTTGACGTTCGTGCCGCCGACGTCGGCGCCCACCACGAGTCTGCTGGCCATGGCTCCCTCCTCGGCAGCGTGCGCGTCAGGACCGGGAGGCGATGCCGGCAGCCGCTGGCGGGCGCGTCTGCTCCAGATCCTCGAAACCCAGATGATGCAGGACCTCGGCCACCAGGAAGCAGGAGCCGGTGACCAGCACCGCGTCCTCGGGATGCAGGCGTTCCCGCCAGTATGACAGCGCCGCCGGGACCGTGTCCACGAGTGAATGATCGCGATCGACCGGCAGTTCCAGCTGGCGGCACAGCGCCGCCAGATCCCGGCGATCGCGCGAGCGCGGCAGAGCCACCGGCGCCATGGTCACGGCATCGCACCTCTGCAGCAGCGGACCCAGCGCGGGATCGACGGTCTTGTCGCGCATGCCGCCGAAGATCACGACGCGCCGGCCGGCCACCGGTCGCTCCAGGAACCGGCGGAACGTCCCCAGCAACGCCTGCGTGTTGTGGGCCGTGTCGCAGATCCAGTCCGGACGCTGCTTGACGAGCTGGAACAGGCCGGGCAGGAAGAGATCGGCCAGGGCGGCGCCGGGATCCGCGGGCCAGGGCAGCACCCCGCGCCGGGACAGCTCGTCGAGGCAGAGCAGGGCGAGCGCCACGTTGCGCCGCAGAGGCTCGGACGACCAATGCGGCAGGTCCGGCACGACGCGCTCGCGCAGCGCGAGCCGCCACGTCGCGCCGGTCTGCTCGCTGCGCGACAGCTCGTCCAGGAAGTACGCCGGGCTGCCCGCGTGCACCGCGGCCGCGTAGGCCTGCGCCCGCAGCTCGGCGTCGAGGGCGCAGAAGAACGGCACCGCCGGCTTGAGCAGTCCGAGCTTCTCGGTCAAGATCTGTTCGCGGGTCTCGCCCAGGATGTGCTGGTGGTCCAGCGCGACGGTCGTCAGCAGCGTCGCGATCGCCGGCAGGGCGTTCGTCGCGTCGAGGCGGCCGCCGAGGCCGACCTCGGCGCAGAGCACGTCCACCTGCTCCTCGCGGCAGATCTCGACGGCGACGGCCGTCAAGGTCTCGAACCAGCTCGCCTCGTGGCGCTCGACCGCCGCCCGGATGTCTTCGACCCGCGCCGCGAATCGCGCCGGCGCGATCGCCCGGCCGTCGATGGTCAAACGCTCGTAGACGCGCAACAGATGCGGACTGGTGTAGGCGGCGACCTTCAAGCCCGTCTTGCGCAGCAGGTGATCCAGGATGCGCGTCGTGCTGCCCTTGCCGTTCGTGCCGGCGATGACCACGGTGCGCAAGGACCGCTCGGGATGCCCGAGGTCCGCGAGCAACCCCTGCACGCGGACCAGACCGGGGCGGATGCCCCGCCGGTTCAGACCGAAGAGCCAGCGGATCGAGTCATCGGCGGGCGAGAACGGCGGCGCCAGATCCGGACCGATGCCCGGTTCGCCGGGATAGGCGGCCGGCGGCAAGCCGTCGCTCGCGGGTTGCGGCATGGCCTACCTCCGCACCGGGGTCGGCGCCGAGACGTCGCTGCCATCGCAGAGCCAGCGCAGGATCCTGGCCAGGGTCTCCTTGAGCTGCCCTCTTGCGACGACCTGATCGAGTTGGCCGTGCTCGAGCAGGAACTCGGCGGACTGGAACCGGTCGGGCAGGTCCCCCCCGATGGTCTGTTTGATGACGCGCGGGCCGGCGAACCCGATCATCGCGCCCGGTTCCGCCAGGTTCAGATCGCCGAGCATGGCGAAGCTGGCGGTCACGCCGCCGTAGGTCGGGTTGACGCAGAGGCTCAGGAAAGGAACCCCGGCGTCGCGCAGGCTGGCCAGCACGGCCGCGGTCTTGGCCATCTGCATCAGCGAGAGCAGCGACTCCTGCATGCGCGCGCCGCCGGACCGCGAGACGATGATCGCCGCCCGGCGCTCCTGCAGCGAGTCCAGCAAGAGGCGGGCGATCTTCTCGCCCATGGCCGAGCCGAGGCTGCCGCCCATGAACGCGAAATCCAGGACCGCCAGATTGACCGGCAGACCCTGCAAGCGGCCCCGGCCGGTGATGACCGCCGCCGCACGTCCGGTCTGCTTGCGGGCCGCTTTGAGGCGGTCGACGTAGCGCTTGCTGTCCTTGAAGCCGAGCGGGTCGGTGCTCGTCACGCCCGCGTAGAGCTCCTCCCACGAGTCGGCGTCCAGCAGCAGGTCGAGGTACTGCTCGGCCTGCAGCGGCAGGTGATAGCCGCAGGCGCCGCAGACGTGCCACTGGCGTTCGAGTTCGCGCCGGTAGAGGATCTCGCCGCAACCCGGGCATTTCTGCCAGAGGTTGTCCGGCACTTCTTTCTTCATCGTCAGCGCGCGGATGCCGCGGGCGGCGCGGTTCAACCAGGACAAGGCGTCCCTCCTCGGTTCGACTCGGCGTTCGGCGGCCGCCGCCGCGGGCGTGCCGGCGGGGCCGCAGACGCCTTCAATGTCACGCTGCAGCCGCGTGCTGACAAGAGCGGCCGGACCCGGTTCGCCGGCGGCCTGATCAGCGCGGTCCGTTCTCGTCGAGGTCCAGCGTCAGGATGAGCGCATCCTCGCCGGTATCGGCATAGTAGCCGGCTCGCCGGCCGGCCGGCCGGAAGCCGAGGCTCGCATAGAGTCCCTGCGCCGCGATGTTGCCCGGGCGCACCTCGAGCGTCATCTCCACCAGGCCGCAGCGGCGGGCCTCCTCGCGGGCCGCCAGCAGCAGGCGCGTCGCGATGCTGCGGCGGCGCTGGGACGGCGCGACGGCCAGGTTCAGGATGTGCAGCTGATCGGCGCTGCGCCAGGCCATGAGATAGCCGGCCACCTCGCCGGCGACCTCCGCGACCAGCGGCAGGCGCAGGGCATCGATCGCCAGCTCCTGCGCCAGCGCGGCCGGCGACCAGGGGTCGCCGAAGCTCTGCCGCTCGATCGCGACGACCGCGGCCAGGTCGTCGCCGGTCGCGGGGCGGATCAGGCAAGCCGGCGCGCTCACCGCGCGGCCTCGCCCGGCGGCGCGCCGGTGTGCGTGTCGATGCGGTCGGAGATCGGAAGAGCGTCGTGTAGGGAAAGAGTGTAGGATAGGGTGGTG
>CAZJWO010000112.1:0-2573 GCA_964549735.1 uncultured Fibrobacteraceae bacterium
CACCACCACCCTATCCTACACTCTTTCCCTCCACGACGCTCTTCCGATCTCCGGTCTGCCCTTCACGAAGATGCACGGCGCCGGCAACGACTTCGTGATGGTCGACGCGCGCGCGCTGGCGGGCCGCGAGCTCGACCGCGGCACGATCGCCGCGCTGTGCGACCGGCGCCTGGGGATCGGCGGCGACGGATTGATCGTCGTCGCCCTGGACGCCGCCGGCGAACTGCGCATGCACTACTTCAACGCCGACGGCGGCCGCGCCGAGATGTGCGGCAACGGCGCGCGCTGCACCGTCGCCTTCGCGCACCGGCACGGCCTGGGCGGCGCGGCGGGTTTCCTGAACACGGACGCCGGGCGGCTGGCCTATCGCGTCCATGGGCCGGCCGACATCGAGGTCGAGCTGCCGCCGTACCGGGACCTGCGCCTGGACCTCGACCTGCCCGAGAGCCCGGCCGCGGCCCAGCACGCGTGCAACACCGGCGTGCCTCATCTCGTGCTGCCCGTCGCCGATCTCGACGTGGTCGATGTGGCGCACGACGGCGCGGCGCTGCGCTGGCATCCGCACTTCGCGCCCGCCGGCACGAACGTCGACTGGATCGCGCGCCCGGCGCCGGACGGGCCCTGGCGGCTGCGCACGTACGAGCGCGGCGTGGAGGCGGAGACGCTCGCGTGCGGCACGGGCGCCGCCGCGGCGGCGGTCGTCCTGGTCGCCCTCGGCCTGGCGGCCTCGCCGGTGGCCATCCAGACGCGCAGCGGCGATCTTCTGCAGATCACGGTGGACCCCGCGAGCCGGCGTCTCGGCCTGCGCGGTCCGGCGGTACAGACCTTCGCGGGAGAGGTGTGCGGCGATGCAGGAACGTAGCTGGCTGCCGGAAGGGATCTACACGGCGCTGGTCACGCCGTTCGGGGCGGACGGCGGCATCGATCGGCGGGCCTGGGAGCGGCTCGTCAAGCGCCAGGTCGACGCGGGCGTGTCCGGGGTCGTGCCCGCCGGCTGCACGGGAGAGGCGGCGGCGCTTTCGGCGGCCGAACTGGAATACCTCGTACGCGGCGCGGTCGAGATCTGCGCGGGCAAGTGCCGCGTCGTCGCGGGCAGCGGCACGAACAACACGGAGCAGACCATCGCCTTGACGCGTTCGGTGCAGAGCTGGGGGGCCGACGCGGCGATGCTGATCACCCCGTACTACAACAAGCCCCAGCAGCACGGTCTCGTCGCCCACTACCGCGCCGTGGCGCGCGCGGTCGGCATCCCGGTGATGCTCTACAACGTTCCCGGCCGCACCGCCTGCAACCTGCTGCCCGCGACGGCGGCGATCCTCGCCGCCGAGCGCAACATCGTGGCGCTCAAGGAAGCGAGCGGCAACCTCGATCAGATCGAGCGCGCCATCGCGCAATCCGGCCTGCAGGTGTACTCCGGCGACGACGGGCTGAACTTCCAGATCTTCGGCCTGGGGGGCAGCGGGGCGGTCAGCGTCGTCAGCAACCTGCTGCCCGGCAGCCTCGTGCGCCTGTGGCAGGCCTGGAGCGAGGGCGATGTCGCGACGGCCTGGAAGCTGAGCCGCCTGCTCGATCCCGCGGCGCGCGCCTGTTTCGTCGAGACCAGCCCGGCGCCGGTCAAGGAGCTGCTCGCGCTGGCCGGCCTCTGCCGCCGCGAGCCGCGCCTGCCGCTGATGACCGTGACCGAGGACAGCCTCAAGCACCTGGTCCAGTTCTACGAGTCGATCCTCGCCGACCTGATGGCGCGCGACCTGGAGGTCAAGGGTTGATCGCCGTCACGGTGCACGGCGCCGAGGGTCGCATGGGGCGGCTGGTGACCGAGCTCGTCACCGCGGCGCCCGATTGCCGGCTGGCCGCGCTGATCACCGAGCCCGGCCGCTGGCAGCCGGCGGACCAGCAACCCGGTGGCCTGTCGCTGGTCGGGCAGGACCAGCTCGCCGCGGTCCATCCGCCCGGCGCGGTCATCGTCGACTTCAGCCACCCGGACGCGCTAGCGGGACTGCTGCGGGAGAGCCGCCCGCTGGCGGCGCCGCTGGTGATCGGCACGACCGGTTACGCGCCGGCCCAGCTCGCCGAACTGCGCGCGCACGCCGCGCACGTGGCGGTCGTCATGGCGCCCAACTTCTCGATCGGCATTCCCGCGCTGATGCTGGCGTTGCGCCTCCTGGCGCGCACGTTGCCGCAAGACTTCCAGGCCGAGCAGGTCGAGACGCACCACGGGGCCAAGCAGGACAGTCCGAGCGGCACGGCCCTCTGGCTGGCCGCCGCCTGGCAGCGCGAGCGCGGCGGGGCGCCGCCGCCGACCCACGCGCTGCGTTTGGGCGGAATCGTCGGCGAGCACCGCTGGACCCTGGCCGACCAGGAGGAGACGCTCGAGCTGACGCACCGGGCGCATTCGCGGCGGGCGTTCCTGCGCGGAGTCCTGCCGGCGGTGCGCTTCGCGAGCCGCGCGGCACCGGGCATGTATGGCCTGCAGGACGTTCTGGAGGAGCTGGCGCGGGGGGGGGGGGGGGGGGCCGGGGGCTGGGGGGCGGGGGGGGGGCGCCGGGGGGGGGGGGGGGTGGGGGGGTGTAGGG
>CAZJWO010000112.1:2583-12106 GCA_964549735.1 uncultured Fibrobacteraceae bacterium
GGCGCCCTGCGGGGGGGGCGCTTCGCGCGCCGGGCGGCCCGGGCCTTGTTGGGCCTGCTGGTGGTTGGGGTGGTGCGGGCGCGGGGCGCTTGCCGCGCCGCGCGCTACTTGGCGGCGAAGGCGGCGAGCCGGCTCTTGAGGCGGTTCGCGCGATTACGCGGCATGATGCCCTTGCGGACCAGGACATCCATGCGACTGTACATCTCGGTCAAACGGCTCTGCCGTTCCGGCGCGCTGGCCGGCAGGCTCCGGTACGCCTTGAGGGCGCCGCGCATGGATGCCTTGTTCTGGCGATTCCGTTCCCGGCGCTTCCGGCTGGTGATCAGCCGCTTCTTGCAACTCTTGTGATGGGGCAAGACCAGGACCTCCAGATTGGTTGACAGGACTGTAGAAATTAGCCCAGGCGGGGCATGATGTCAAGCGACGACCAGAAGCCGGAATCGGGACCGGCGGCGACGGATGCCGCGGCCGGGCTGGCCGCCAAGCTGCGCCTGCTGCCGCCCGCGCCGGGCGTCTACCTGCACAAGGACCGCCAGGGTCGCGTGCTCTACGTCGGCAAGGCGCGGCGCCTCAACGCCCGCGTGCGATCCTACTTCCAGGCGACGGCCGACCGCGAGCCGCGCACGGTCGAGCTCGTCCGGCACATCGCGGACGTCGACTACATCGCGACCAGCAGCGAGACCGAGGCCCTCATCCTCGAGAATCAGCTCATCAAGGAGTACCGCCCGCGCTACAACGTGCGGCTCAAGGACGACAAGCAGTATCCTTTCCTGCGCATCAGCCTGCAGGAGCCGTATCCCCGGCTCAGCGTCGTGCGCCGGCTGGCCGCCGACGGCGCGCGCTACTTCGGGCCGTACACCGACGCGCACGCCATGCGCGAGGCGCTGCGGTTCGCCGCCGGCTGCTTCCAGGTGCGCACCTGCAGTCTGGCGCTGCCGGACCGGACGATCCGCCGGCCCTGCCTGGACTACCAGATCGGGCGCTGCACGGCGCCCTGCGTAGAATTCGTCGACGCCGCGGCCTATGACGAGCAGGTCCGCCAGCTCGTGGCGTTCCTGGAAGGGCGCGACCGCCAGGTGCTCGGCGCGTTGCGGGCGCGCATGGCGCAGCACTCCGAGAAGCTGGAGTACGAGGCCGCGGCCCGGGAGCGCGATCGCATCCGCCAGCTCGAGACCGCCGTCGCGCAGGGACGCGCCCTGGCCGGGATCGTCGCCAGCGCCGACGTGTGCGCGGTCGTGCGCGACGGCGCCGAAGCCTGCGGCGTCGTCCTGCGGGTGCGCGACGGACGCATCCTGACGACCCACCATTTCCTGCTGCACGACCGCTGGGGCCAGGACGCCGCCGGCTGCCTCGAACAGCTCCTGCGCGAGTATTATCCCCTCGCTGGAGATATTCCGGCGCTGATCCTGCTCAGCCATCGCCTGCCGGAAGCGCCCGCCTGGATGGCGTGGCTGGCGAAACTGCGCGGGGCCAAGGTCGTCCTGCGCACCCCGGAGCGCGGCCCGCGGCGGCAGGCGGTCGACCTCGCGCTGCGCAACGCGGCGTACCGGCTCGGCGAGCGCAACCTGCGCGATACGCTGGCCGCCGGTCGCCGCATCGAGCCGGGCGACGTGGCGCTGCAGGAGGCCCTGGGCCTGCACCGCGTGCCGGCGACGATCGAGTGCTTCGACGTCTCGACGTTCCAGGGCCGCGAAACGGTCGCCTCGCTCGTCCATTTCAAGGACGGCGAGCCGCTCAAGTCGCGCTACCGCCGCTTCCGCATCCGCGGCGTCGAAGGCCCCGACGACCTCGCGAGCCTGGAGCAGGCGCTCGACCGCTACTACGGCAAGCTCGCGGCGCGCGGCGGCGCGGCGGCGGATCTCGTCATGGTCGACGGCGGCAGCGGACAGCTCGGGCGCGCGCGGGCGGTCCTGGCCCGGCACGGTTTCGGCGACACGGACCTCATCGGCCTGGCGAAGCGCGACGAGATCATCGTGCGCGAGGACGGCGAACTGAAGCTGCCGCGCCGCAACCCCGCCCTGCGCCTCCTGCAACGCGTGCGCGACGAGGCGCATCGCTTCGCGATCAGCTACCACCGCCTGCTGCGGGACCAACGCCTGATCGCGAGCGAACTCGACAGCATTCCGGGCATCGGACCGGTCAAGAAGCTGGCGCTGCTGCACCGCTTCGGTTCGGTCGACGGTCTGCGCCGCGCGACGGCCGCGGAACTGGCGGCCGTGCGCGGGATCAGCGCCCAGGATGCCGCGCGCATCGGCGCGTATTTCGCGGCGAACCCGGCGGCGCCCCCGACCCATGATTGACGACGCGCGCATCAGGGACTGGGACCACGCGGTCGACGGCTTCCTCGGCCAGCTCGCCGCCGAACGCGGACTGGCCACGGCGACGCTCGCGGCGTATCAGCGCGATCTGCAGCGCCTGCGCGTCTGGGCGCTGCGCCAGCGCGGCGGTGTGCCGCCCGGGCGCCTGGACGCCGATGATCTGCGAGCGTTCCTCGCGACGTGCACGGACGACCTCGCCCCGCGATCGCGTGCGCGCCTGGTCTCGACGCTGCGCGCCTTCGGTCGCTACCTCGCGTCCGCCGGCATGGCCCCCGCCGACGCGGCGGCGACGCTGCAGGGACCGCGCATCGGTCGGCCGCTGCCGTCGTTCCTGACGGTCGCCCAGATCGAGCGCCTGCTCGCCGCGGTCGCCGGCCGCCAGCCGCGCGACCTGCGCGACCGGGCGATCCTGGAGATCCTGTACGGCTGCGGCCTGCGGGTCAGCGAATGCTGCGGGCTGGACCTGCCGGACGTCGACCTGCAGGCCGCGACGGTCCGCGTGCGCGGCAAGGGCAGCAAGGTGCGGCTGGTGCCGTTCGGCCAGCCGGCCCTCGACGCGTGCGCCGCCTACCTCGGCGACGGCCGGCCCCGGCTGGCCGGCAAGCGACCGTGCGCCGCGCTGATGCTCAACAACCGCGGCGGCCGGCTGAGCCGCGTCGCGGTCTGGAAGCTGCTGCAGCGGAGCGCGCGCGCCGCCGATCTGGCGGGCCGCGTCTCGCCCCATACCTTGCGCCACAGCTTCGCCACGCACCTGCTCGAGGGCGGCTGCGATCTGCGCATCGTGCAGGAACTGCTGGGACATGCCGACCTCTCGACGACGGAGATCTACACGCATGTGGACCGGGCATTCCTGCGCGAGGCCTACCGCAGCGCCCACCCGCGCGCGCGCGGTCGGCCCGCGGGGTGAAGCGGCCGGTGCGGCTGCGGCTTTGACAGACCTATCCCCTGATGGTAACTTCGACCGGAATCGCACGTGGCACGGCATCTTCCCGATCAAGAGGACACTCGTTGAGCGAGAAGCGGATCATCTTGAGCGGCATGCGGCCGACCGGCCGCTTGCACTGGGGCAACTACACGGGCGCGCTGGAGAACTGGCTGCGCCTGCAGGATGCCTACCGGTGCCACTTCATGGTCGCGGACTGGCACGTGCTGACGACCGCGCTCGACCGCGCGGGCGAGATCCCGGACCATACGCGAGAGATGATCCTCGATTGGCTAGGCGCCGGCCTCGACCCCGCGCGCTCCGTCATCTTCATACAGTCTCAGATCAAAGAGCACGCCGAGTTGTTCCTTCTCCTGGCGATGCATATCAGCCTCGGCCGCTTGGAGCGCAACCCGACGTTCAAGGAGCAGGTCCGCGATCTCGATCTCAAGGGAGAGATCAGCTTCGGGCATCTCGGCTATCCGGTCCTGCAGGCCGCCGACATCCTGGTCTATCGCGCCCACGCCGTGCCCGTCGGCGAGGATCAGCTGCCGCATCTCGAACTGACGCGGGAGATGGCGCGCCGCTTCAACCACCACTTCGGCGAGGTCTTCCCCGAGCCGGAGGGGCTGGTCACCCCGTTCGCGCGCTTCCCCGGCACCGACGGCCGGCGCATGAGCAAGTCCCTGGGCAACACGATCGAGATCTCGGCCGAACCAGACGAGATCAAGTCGAGGCTGATGCCGGCGTTCACCGATCCGGCGCGGAAGCGTCGCAGCGATCCCGGCAACCCCGAGGTCTGCGCCGTCTACACCTGGTACCAGCGTTTCCTGCCGGCCGAGGCGCCGACGACGGCGGCGGAGTGCCGCAGCGCCGCGCGCGGCTGCGTCGATTGCAAGAAGCGGCTGCTGGACGGGGTCGTCGCATATTTCGCGCCGTTGCGCGAACGGCGCCGCCGCTTCGCCGACGATCCCGCGCAGGTCGCGTCGATCATCGAGGAGGGCTGCGCACGCGCCCGCGACGAGGCGCGGGCCACGATGGCCCGCGTCCGCGAGGTCATGCAACTCGGTTGAATCGCGATGGAGAAGGAGCTTACGTGATCCGAACCCGTTCTGACATGCCGCTGGCGGCCGCCGCGCCCGCAGCAGACGCGACGGCGGCGACAGGGAGCTGGGATATCGACACGCTGCCGCCGGAGCTCGATTACTTCCGGCGCAGCGAGGCCTATCAGGTCGAGCTGTCCGGCTTCCAGGGTCCGATGGATCTGCTGCTCTATCTGATCCAGAAGGACGAGATCGACATCTACGACATCCCGATCAGCCGTCTGACCGAGCAGTTCATCCGGCACATCGAGGTCATGCAGGCGGTCGCCCTGGATCAGGCCGGCGAGTTCATGGCGATGGCAGCGACCTTGCTCGTCATCAAGATGAAGATGCTCATGCCGCGCCCGGCCGAGGCGGGCGAGGAGCCGGAGGAGGCCGATCCTCGCGCCGAACTCGTGCGCCGGCTCCTCGAATACAAGCGATTCAAGGAAGCCGCCCGCGCGCTGCAGGCCTGCGAGGACGAACGCGCGCGCTACCACGTGCGGCAGACGCCGTATCCGTTCCTCGCGACCCAGGAGTTCGAGCCGCAGCTGCGCCTCGAGATCTTCGATCTGCTGTCGGCGCTGGCGGCCGTGCTCGATCGCGTGCAAGCCGTGCCCGTGCACCATGTCCTGCGCGAGCCGTTCACGGTGGAGGAGAAGATCGTCTTGATCCAGGCTGCGGTGCGCCAGCAGGCGGCCATGCGCTTCGAGGAGTTCTTCCGGCATGATGCGATCCGTATGGAGGTGATCGTCACCTTCATCGCGATCCTGGAGCTGGTGCGCCGCGGCGAGCTGAAGGTGTTCCAGACGGAATTGCGCGGACCGCTCTGGGTGCAGGCGCGCCAGGAGCAGGCGGCGGCCGCCGCGGGCGAGGCCGAGCTGTGAAGCGGGAAGTCGAGGCCCTGCTCTTCGCGACGGACAGTCCGCTGACCGTCGCCCGCCTGCGCAAGCTCTTGCCCGAAACGAGCGCGGCGGAACTGAAGGCGGCGGTCGCGGCGCTGACGGAAGAGTACGCCGCGGCTGAGCACGCGTTCACCATCGTCGAGTTCGGCGGGGGCTGGCAGATCGCGACCCGGCCGCAGTACGCGCCGTTGGTCGAGCAGCTCATGCGCTCGCGGAAGTACACCCGCCTCTCGCGGGCCGGGCTCGAGGTGCTGGCGATCATCGCCTACCGCCAGCCGATCACGCGGCTGGAGATCGACGAGATCCGCGGCGTGCAATCGAGCGCCGCGCTGGCCACGCTGCAGGAGCGCAACCTCATCGCGGTCGTCGGGCGCAGCGAAGCGATCGGGCATCCGCTGCTCTACGGCACCACGCGGGAGTTCCTGAACCATCTCGGGCTGCGCGGCCTTTCGCAGCTGCCCGACCTGCCGTCGCTGCAGGACGTCGTCGACAACCGCGAAGATCTGCAGGCCTTCGCCAGCCAGTTCGGCGCTGAACTCAGCGATGAGGATCTGGAGTTCGTCCAGCCGCCGCCGACCGCGATGGAAGAGCAGCCAGACGCCAGCGCGGACGCGGCGGATGAAGGAGTTGCCGGTGACGCCGCCGCCGAGGACGCGACCTGACGATGCGCTGCGGCTGAACCGCTTCCTGGCCCTCGCCGGACTCGGTTCCCGCCGCGGGGTGGAGGAGATGATCCGCGGCGGTCGCGTGACCGTCGCCGGAGAGATCGTGACCGACCTCGCGCGGCGGATCGATCCGGCGCGCGACGCGGTGGCGGTGGATGGCCAGCGCGCGAGTCTGCCGGCGGACTTCCGCGTCTACGCCTTCCACAAGCCGCTCGGCGTGGTCTGCACGCTGCGCGCGCAGGGCGGCCAGCAAGGGCTCCTGCCGTATCGCCGCGACGCCGATCTGCCGGCGCGCTTCCAGCCCGTCGGACGGCTGGACCGCGACAGCAGCGGCCTTCTGCTGTGGACCGACGACGGGATGCTGGCCCAGGCGCTGCTACGCCCCCGCAACGAGGTCTGGAAGACCTACGCGGTGACCCTCGCGCGCCCCCTCAACCTGAAGCAGGAACGTGTCCTGGCCAAGGGAGGGCTCGTGCTGGACGGGCGCCCGGTGCTGCCCTGCCGGGTCGTGGCCGATCCGGCGGGCGACCGCTGCCGCTGGCAGCTCCAGCTGCACGAGGGGCGCAAGCGCCAGATCCGGCGCATGCTCGCCGCCCTGGACAACCGCGTCGTCGCCTTGACCAGGATCGCCATCGGGCCGGTCGCCCTCGGCCGGTTGCATCCCGGCGGCTTCCGCCGCCTGTCCGCGCGTGATCTCGCAGCCCTGCGCCGGGCGGCCGGCCTGGGCGAGGAGCGTTGATGCCGCAACCCGTCCCCTGGGCCGCCCGCGCGGGGCGGCCGGAAAGGCCCCGAGCATGGATCTGAAGAGCCTGTTCCGCGTCGGCATTAGGCAAGCTCAGCCCTACGCGCCTGGCAAGCCCATCGAGGAAGTCCAGCGCGAACTCGGTCTCGACGACGTCATCAAGCTGGCGAGCAACGAGAACCCCGAGGGCCCCTTGCCGGCCGTGGTCGCGGCGATCCAGCAAGCGGCGGGCGAGATCAACCGCTACCCCGACGGTTCCGCGTTCGCCCTGACGCAGGCGCTGGCGGCGTTCCTGGGCGTGCCGGCCGGGGCGATCCTGCTCGGCAACGGCAGCAACGAGGTCATCGACATGCTCGTGCGGGCGCTCGTCTCGCCGGGCGAGAACGTGGTCTATTCCGAGAAGAGCTTCATCGTCTATCCGCTGATCTGCCGCGTCCATTTCGAGACGGGCCGCGCGGTGCCGATGACCGCCGATCTGCGCCATGATCTGCGCGCGATGGCCGCCGCGGTCGACGACCGCACGAAGGTGGTCATCGTCTGCAATCCGAACAATCCGACGGGCACCTACGTCACGGCGGCGGAATTCGACGCGTTCCTGCAGCGCCTGCCGCCGCGCGTCATCGTCGCCGTCGACGAGGCCTACTACGAGTACGTCACGGCGACCGATTATCCGCAGACGCTGCCGCTGCTCGCGCGGCACCCGAATCTCTTCATCCTGCGCACGTTCAGCAAGATCCACAGCCTGGCCGGCCTGCGCGTCGGCTACGGCCTCGGCCATCCCGACGTGATCGGCGAACTGCAGAAGACGCGCGAACCGTTCAACGTCAACACGCTCAGCCAGGTCGGCGCGCTGGCCTGCCTGCGCCACTGGGACGCAGTCGCCGGGCGCGCGCAGCGCAACCGCGAGCAGCGCGAATGGCTGGCCGCCGAACTGGCGCGCCTCGGGCTGCACGTCGTGCCGAGTCAGACGAACTTCCTGTTCTGCACCGTGCCCGGCCGCAGCGGCGGCGAACTCGCCCAGCGGCTCATGCGCGAAGGCGTCATCGTGCGCCCGATGGACGCGTTCGGCCTGGCCGACGGCGAAGGGGCCTTGCGCATCTCCGTGGGGTTGCCGGCCGAGAACGAGCGCTGCGTCCGCGCGCTGCGCAAGCTGCTGGGTTAGACGGCATGGAACGGTCGCCCACTGCGGAGGAGTTGCGCGCCGCCGGACGCTGCGTGCCGGACGACGCGGTCGTCGCCATCGACGGACCCGCAGGCTCGGGCAAGTCGACGACGGCGCGGGCGCTCGCGCGCCGGCTCGGCCTGACGTACGTCGACAGCGGCGCGATGTACCGCGCCTTGACCCAGGCGGCCTTGGCCGCGGGTCTCGACCCGGCGCAGGGCCCGCCGTTGGCCGCGTTGCTCGCCGCGGCCGATCTTCGCCTGCGGCCAGGCGAACGCGAGGCGCTCGTGTTCTGGAACGGGCGCGACGTGTCGCAGGCCATCCGGGCGCCGGAGGTCGAGGCCGCGGTCTCGCAGGTGTCGGCGCACCCCGAGGTCCGCCGCCTCATGGTCGATCGCCAGCGCGACCTCGGCCGGCGCGGCGGTGTCGTCATGGAAGGCCGCGATATCGGCAGCGTGGTCTTCCCCTTGGCGACGGCGAAGATCTACCTCGACGCGACGCTGGCCGCGCGCGCCGATCGCCGCTGGCGGCAGTTCCGCGAGAGGGGCGAGGCGGTCGACCGCCAGCAGGTCATGGCCGATCTCGCCGCGCGGGATGAGTACGACAGCGCCCGCCAGGAAAGCCCGTTGACCATCAGTCCCGACGCGCTGGTGCTCGAGACCAGCGACATGAACCTCGAGCAGCAGATCGACGCCGCCGCGCTGCTCTGCCGCACGAATCCCTGGCTCGATCGGCGCCTCGACTGGGATCACGAACGCGCCTGGCGCGCCATGCCGGGCAAGTACCGCCTCTTCTACCACGGCCTGACGCCGATCCGCCGGCTGCTCGGGCAGCGCGTCGTCGGCCGGCCGGCGCCGACGGTCCCGCCCGGAGCGATCCTCGCCAGCAACCATGTCTCGTTTTTCGATCCGCCGCTCGTGGGCGGCACGTTCCTGCGGGCGCCCGTCTACACGCTCGCCAAACGGGAGCTCTTCGTCGGTCCGCTGGCGACCGCGTTCCTGCGCTGGCTCGACGCGATCCCGATCAATCGACGCGGTTACGACAAGGACGCGTTCGACGCCGCGGGCCGGGTCCTGGCCCGGGGGGGCAATCTGTTCATGTTCCCGGAGGGCACGCGCCGGCCCGTCGGCGAACCGGGGCCGCTCAAAGGGGGCCTCGGGATCCTGGCCATGGAGACCGGCGCGCCGATCCTGCCGATCTTCGTCCGCGGGACCTGCGCGCTGGTCTGGGGCGGCAACCTCCAGTCGCCGTTCGAGGTACGCTACGGCCCCCTGCTGCGCCTGCACGCGCTGCCGCGCCTGCGGCGGGACCTCGAACGCAAGGTCGTCGCGGCGCGCATCGGCGATCTCGTCCTGGCGGCATTCCGCGAGCTGCAGGCCCGCTCGTACGCCGAGACGCCGGAAACCCCCCTCGAGCAAGCGCTGCGGCGGCGCCAGCGCGAGAAACTGCTCGCGAAGAGACCGTTCGGCTGATTGCCGATCCGCCTCTGCGGAACCGCCTCTGTGCTTGCAACGCCCGCGCCGAGGGTGTATATTCGCGGGCCGGCCAGTCCATCCGGACTGGTGTGTTCGTGTGTCCGAAGGAGGCTTGCAACCCATGTCCCTGAACCCCAACCCCGGGTCCGAAGAGGCGCGCGACGCGAAATCGCCGCGGCCGGCGGACGTGAACACCCAGACCCCTGACTCCGCTCCGGCCGACCGGACCGGGGAGCGGGCGCCTGGCCGCGC
>CAZJWO010000113.1:0-11975 GCA_964549735.1 uncultured Fibrobacteraceae bacterium
TGCGGTCAAGCGCGCGTCGTGCCGCCGGGTCACGGCCGTCATCCCGTACTTCGGCTACGCCCGGCAGGACCGCAAGGATCAGCCGCGCGTGCCGATCGCCGCCAAGCTGATGGCCAACCTGATCACGGCGGCCGGCGCGAACCGCGTCCTGACGATCGATCTGCACGCGCCGCAGATCCAGGGCTTCTTCGACATCCCGCTGGATCACCTCTACTCGGCGCCCGTCCTGCTGAAGCACTTCGAGGACGTCGACCTGCGCAATACGGCGGTCGTGGCGCCCGACGTCGGCAGCATCAAGATGGCGAGGTCGTTCGCCAAGCGCCTGCGGGTCAGCCTCGCGATCATCGACAAGCGGCGGCCGGTCGCCAACGAGCTGGAGGTCATGAACTTCATCGGCGACGTCGACGGCATGGACGTCATCATCTTCGACGACATGGTCGACACCGCGGGCACGCTGTGCAGCGCGGCGCGCGTCTGCGTCGAGGAGCAGGGTGCCCGCTCGGTGCGCGCGTGCTGCACGCATCCGATCCTCTCGGGGCCCGCCATCGCGCGCATCAACGCCTCGCCGCTGCAGGAACTCGCCGTCACGAACACGATCATGCTGCCGCCGGACCTGAAATGCCCCAAGCTCACGGTGCTCGACGTCGCGCCGCTGCTGGCCGAGGCGATCGACCGCATCCATCTCGAGAAGACGATCAGCGCCCTGTTCAGCTGACGACCGCCCGGCGCCGCGCCCGCCCGGCGGCCGCGGCTTGACAGCCCGCCGGCGCCGTGCTTTCTTAGGCGGTCATTTTCGCAACATGCGTGCGATCGCCCTGCGGCATGGTTCGCGCGGGGGGCGCGAGCGCCGGCAGCGACGGCGCTTCCGCGAAGGTTCCTCGCCGCCGAGAGCGGCGAGCCCGACGGGTCGCACCCGACCAGGAGGCAGCCATGGGCCTGATCAAGCTCAACGTCCACAAGCGCACGACCGCCGGCAAGAACGAGAACCGGCGCACCCGCGCGGCGGGTTTCATCCCGGCGGTGCTCTACGGCAACGACCGCGCCGCGACGCCGGTCCAGATCGAGACCCGCGAATTCACGAACATCCTGCAGAAGTCCCATGGCCGCTCGGTCATCTACGATCTGCAGATCGAAGGCGAGAAGGACAGGCCGCTGGCCCTCATGCGCGAATTGCAGCGGCACCCGGTCCGCGACGTGATCCAGCACGTCGACCTCTTCGAGATCCCCCGCGACATGCCGGTGACCGTCAGCGTGGCCCTGGTGCTCGAGGGCGAGCCGGCCTGCGTCAAGTTCAATGAGGGCGAACTGCTCCAGCTCATGGATGCGGTCGAGTTGAACTGCCAGCCGCGCGATCTGCCCGATGCGGTGCGCGTCGACGTCTCCAACCTGGCGCTCAACGACAAGCTCTTCATCAAGGACCTGACCGCTCCGGTCGGCGAGATCATGGACGATCCCGAATCCCAGGTGCTCGTGCTCAAGCCGGTCTCGCTCTTCGTCGAGGAGACGGCTGCCGCCGCCGAAGGCGACGCGGGCGCCGCCAAGGAAGCCGAAACCAGCGACGAGAAGTAGGCCGGGCCGCGGCTGCGGACACCGCAGCGTGACGCACGTCGACGAGGTGGAGCCTGGCTTCACCTCGTTCGCGCGTGGAGGAGGCTGGCGAAGATGCAGCTCGTGCTCGGTCTCGGCAATCCCGGACCGCTCTACGCGCGGACGCGGCATAACGTCGGCTTCCGCTGCCTGGAGGCGGTCGCCGCGCGGTTGGGCTGGTCGTTCGCCGAGGCGGGGCCGGCGTATCGGTCGGCCGTAGGCGCGGGACCCGGCGGACCTCTGACGCTCCTCTTGCCGCTGACGTACATGAACCGCAGCGGCGACGCGCTGGTCGCGTGGTCGGCCGCCACCGGGCGGCGCGTCGGCGTGCCGCGCGACGGCGAACCCGACGTCCTGGTGCCGATCGTGGTCTGCGATGATCTGCATCTACCGCTCGGTTCGCTGCGCATCCGCGGCGGCGGTGGCGACGGCGGCCAGCAAGGCCTGGCGTCCGTCCTGCGCGCCGCCGGCGGCCAGGACGTGCCGCGGCTGCGGCTGGGCGTCGGGCCTGCGGCAGGCGCCGTCCCGCCGGCGGACTGGGCCGCCTATGTGCTCGCCCCGTTCGCGCCCGCGGAGGAGACCGCCGTCGCGGAGATGGTCGGCTGCGGCGCCGAGGCGTTGCTCTGCCTGCTGGAACACGGCTGGCGGACCGCGTCGGAGCGGTACAACCGCCGCGGCGACGCGGCGAGCGGTCCGGCGGACGCCACGCCAGGCTTGCCTGACGGCGGCCCGTGAGGTATATTCTGCGGCCTGCCGTCAGGCAGGTCCGGGCTTCGGCCCGCCCAACGCTGGGCGCCGCGTCGGCGGTGCCGGCGACATGGTCCATCCCTACCCGGGTTGACGGCGCCGCGGATCACTGGCAGCCGGCCGCCGAATAGAACACCGGGTCGTCCTGTCCGAAGGGAGTCGTTCCAGTGCAGAAGTACGAGTGTGTCTTCATCCTGCGGGCCGATCTGCCCGAGAACGAGATGCGCAACCGCGTCGAGCGGGTCGGCGCGATCGTCGCCAGCCATGGCGGCACGATGACCCACGAGGATCACTGGGGCGTGCGCAAGCTGGCCTACGAGATCGAGAAGCAGACCAAGGGCGACTACATGTTGCTCCGCTTCGCGAGCCAGGGCGCCGCCGTCGCCGAGATCGATCGGTACCTGCGCCTCGACGACCAGGTGTTGCGGCATCTGGTGGTCGTCGACGAGGAATGGGAAGAGCGCAACCGTGCGGCTCTGGCGAAGCGTCGCCAGCAGATGGTCGACGAAGACGCCGCCGACAACCAGGAATGATCTGACGTCGGCGCCAACTGGCGCTCGCGGACCACGGGAAGGAGTCGGGACATGGCGCGCAAGAACATGCGCATCAAGAAGAAGAAGAAGAAGAGAAGGGCGGGCAAACAGAAGCCCTGCTATTTCTCGAAGCTGGGCTATGTTTGCATCGACTACAAGGACGAGGAATTGCTGCGCCGTTTCGTGACCGAGCGCGGCAAGATCGCGCCGCGGCGCAACACGGGCACCACCGCCAAGTACCAGCGCATGCTGAGCATGGCGGTCAAGCGGGCGCGCCACTTGGCCTTGCTGCCCTTCGTGAGGGAATACTACCGCTAGGCTGCTGATGGAGGCGGGGTCATGACCTCCGGCAGGACCTGGCTGTTGGCGACGGCCGTCGGCGCCACCGTGCTGCTGGCGTGGTTCGGCGGGCGTGGCGGCGCGGGTTTCGCGCTCTACGGTGGGCTCGCGGCGCCCGTGCTGGTGCCCGCCGCCTGGGCGGCGGCGCGGCTGGCGATCTCGCCGGCACCACCGCTGCTCTACGCCGCCGGATTCGCCGGCGTGGCGGCCCTGTGGCTGGGCGGGTCCTGGCCGCAGGGTCTGACGGTCGCTGGTTTCGTCCTGGGTGGTCTGGCCGGCGCCTGGGCGTGGCGCCTGGGTTGGGGGGCGTGGCGGGTGCTCGCGGTCTGCCTCGCCTGTCTGGCGCCGGGGTTCTTCTTCGCTCTGGGCGGCGTCTCGTTGCCGGAGGCGTTCGCGGAAATGGGCGAGGAACTGCGGGCGCAGTACGTCGCCGCGCTGCCGTCGGATATGCCTGAAGGCGAACGCGCCGCGGCGCTGGCGGGATTCGACGAGACGCTGGCCGGTAGCCTGCAACTGCAGCGCCGGCTCTGGCCCAGCCTGGTCGCGCTGGGCCTGGCGGTTCAGGCGGTGCTTTACCTCGGCCTCGGCTGGGGTCTGGCGCGCCTGGCCGGCGTGGCGGTGCCGTCGCCGGTCCGCACGCCGTTCGCGCGCTGGCGGGCACCGTTCGCCAGCGTCTGGCTGCTGATCGGCGGACTGGGCTGGAGCCTGATCGGACCGCGGCAATCGGGCGACCTCGGCTGGAATCTGGTCCTGGTCGCGAGCCTGGTGCTCGCGGTCCAGGGCGTCGCGGTGCAAGCCTGGCTGGTGCAGCGATTGCTGCCGCCCGCCGGCCGGATTGTGTTCTGGGTCGCCGGCGCCGTATTCCTGGCTCCGGTGCTGCTGGCGAGCGGTGGCCTGGTAGGGCTGGCCGATCAATGGTGGGACTTGCGGCGGTTGCGGCGACCGCCCGACGCCGGTCCGTCCTAGACGCGGATGCGGCCGGCGGCCGCAGCGCCATGAGGTGGTTTACCATGGAAGTGATCCTGCTCGAAAACGTCGAGAACCTCGGCAAGATCGGCAAGACCGTCAAGGTCGCCGCTGGCTATGCGCGCAACTATCTGTTGCCCCGGGGTCTGGCCGTGAAGGCGAGCCCCGCGGCCAAGAAGCTGGTGGCCGAGCGGCTGGTCCTGGCCGCCAAGCAGGACCACCAGCGCAAGGAGGCCGCCGAGTTGCTGGCGGCTCAGCTGACGGCCCGCAGGCTGGCGGTCAACCTCACGGCGAAGGCCGGCGAGGAGAAACGGCTCTATGGCTCGGTCACGGCGCGGGACATCGCCGGCGCCCTATCGGCGCAGTCCTCGCTCGACGTCGACCACCACCAGATCCTGCTCGACGAGCCGATCAAGGAGCTGGGCGACTACGAGGTGCCGTTGAAGCTCCACGCCGAGGTGCAGGTCATCGTCAAGGTCGCGGTGCGACAGGCGGATTAGGCGACGCCCCCGCCTTCGCCGCGCGGCCAAGCGAAGCGAGACAGCATGGCGGACCGGGTCAGCCAGGGCTTCTGCGTCATCATGGCCGGCGGCCGCGGCACGCGCTTCTGGCCGCTGAGCCGCGCGAGTCGGCCGAAGCAGCTGCTGCCACTGGCCGGCGAGCGCAGCCTCCTGCGCGCCACGTGCGAACGGGTGGCGCCTCTGGTGGGCTTCGAGCGCATCCTGGTCGTCACCAGCGGTGATCTGGCCGAGCCCGTCGCGGCCCAACTGCCCGAGCTTCCCCGCGAGCGGATCATCTGCGAGCCGGTGGGGCGCAATACCGCGCCCTGCGCGGTCCTGGGGCTCGCCCTGGCGGCGAAGCTGGCCGGCGACGGGCCCGTCGCGCTGCTGCCCGCCGACCACGCGATCGGCGACGACGGCGTCTTCTGCGCGCAACTCGCGGCGGCGTTCCGCCTCGCGGCCGCCGAGCAGAGCGTCGTGACGCTGGGCATTCCGCCGACGCATCCGGAGACCGGCTACGGCTATCTGCTGGTCGGCGCGCAGCGGCAAGGCGACATCTACGCCGGCCTGGGTTTCGTCGAGAAGCCCGACCGCGACCGCGCCGCGGCGTACCTGGCCGGCGGCCGGCACCTCTGGAACAGCGGCATCTTCGTCTGGGACGCCGCTGCCTTCCGCAGCGCGGCCGCCACCTGGATCCCGCAAGTCGTCGCCCTGCTGGCTCCGGCGGTCGACGCCTACGGGACCGACGGCTTCGCCGCGGCGCTGGAGCGAGCGTACGCCGCGTGCCCCAGCGCGTCGTTGGACGTCGCCGTCATGGAGAAGCTGGACGCATTCTCGGTCATCCGGGCCGCCTTCCGCTGGTCGGACCTCGGCAGCTGGCGGGCGTGGGGCGACCTGGCGCCGGAACTCGATGGCGGCAATCGGGGTACTGCGCAGGTCATGGCTCTGGACAGCCGCGCCAACGTCGTCCATGCCCCGGGCAAGCCGGTCGCGCTCGTCGGGGTCGAGGGACTGGTCGTGGTCGATACCGGCGATGCATTGCTGATCTGCCGGGCCGACGCCGACCAGCGCGTCAAAGAAATCACCGACCGGCTCGCGGATGCGGGCCGGCACGAACTTCTCTGATCCGCCGCCGGCGGGACGCCGGACGCGCCAACGGGCGGCGCGCACGGCGCGGACACAGCCCGTCAGGATGGTTCGTCGCATGCAGACGTCGAGAATCACGCTCGCCGTGGTCCTGCTGATCGCCGCCATGGCCTTGGCCGGCTGCCGTTCCGAGACCGCGGCTCCCGGCGGCGGTCAGCCGATCTTCGGCAACGGCGCCCTGGACAACTCGCGGATCCTGGCGCGCGTCAACGATTACGCGATCACCGAGAACATGCTGGATCTGCGTCTGGAAGAGCTCGGCAAGGACGGGCAGCTCCGCTACCCCGGCCCGGATGGACGCCGGGTCTTTCTGCGGCACATGATCGACGAGGTACTCATGGTGCGGGAGGCCGAGGCCAGGAAGCTGCACCTCGATCCGGTCGTGGCCCGCGTCTTGATCGCCGAGCGCCGCGACGCGCTGATCGACGCGCAGCGCACGGACCTCGTCAAGGGCAAGGAGCCGAGCATCGACGAGGTCCGCGCCTTCTACACGAAGAACCGCGACCGGTACATGCGCATCGGCACCATGCACGCCTCGCACATCGAGTGCCTGACGCGAGAGACGGCCGATGACGTCTACCGCAAGGTCAAGGAGAAGACGGCTCCGCTGCACACGCTGGCGGTGACCCATTCCCAGAACAACCACACCAAGGTCAACGGCGGCGACCTCGGCTGGTTCAATCGCAACGGCTACATCCCGGGCATCGTCGACAGCGGAGCCTTCAGCGAAGCGATCTGGCACTTCGACATCGGCGTCAACCCGCCGCTGGCGTTCGGCGGCCGCTGGCACGTCGTCGTGGTCCACGACCGGCAGGCCGATCGCCCGCAGACGCTCGAGGAAGCGTACCTGCGCGTGGTCAACGACATGCAGGACGAGTTCCGCGAGGGGCTCGTCGACGGCTGGCTGCGCGATGCGCGCGCGGCCGCGGCCGTCGAACTGTACGGCGAGTACCGCCCGGGCAAGGGCCGGACGGCGCGCGAACTGATGGAGCGGGCGTACTACGTCGCCGATCCGCACGCGAAGCTGGATCTGCTCGCGTTGCTGGTCGACGACTATCCCGACGACGAGCTCGCGCCGGCCGCCCTGTTCATGGCTGCCAACCTGGCGCTCGACTCCTGGGGCGAGGTCCGGCAAGCCCATCATTTCCTGACGGAGCTCATCACGCGCTATCCCAACAGCGAACTGGTGGGCGACGCGACGTACATCCTGCAGAACATGCACCGGCCGGACTTCATCCAGCCGCGCAGCATCGAGGACCTGCGCCCGAAGTCCTGATCCGTCGCGCGGCACGGGCGCGCCGTTGACAGCGGCGCGCCTGTTGCTAAGGTACAAGCAGCCCCGGGCTCGTCGGACCCCGTCGAGGGAGGCAGACCATGGATCGGATCGGAATCGTCCTGGCGGTTGGCGTGGTCGTCGTGGCCGTGCTCTGCGCCGCGGCCGCCGCGCAGCAGGAGCCGCAGGAACCGCCCCAGGAGCCGGCGCAGGAGTCGGCTGCGGCCGCGCCCGCGGCCGGGCTGCAGGTGGCCGAGATCGCTGTCGGCACGGACTATGATCGCGAGTCCCGCCAGCTGAGCGGCGCCGGCGACGTCTTTCCGGCCGCGACCGAGCAGCTCTGGTGCCGCACCCGGATCACCGGCGCCGCGGAGCCCACGACCATCGCGCACGTGTGGTATCACGACGACAAGACGGTTGCGCGCGTCGAGCTGACAGTCGGTTCGGCCGACTGGCGCACGGTGTCGAGCAAGCGGCTGCTGCCGAGCTGGACCGGCCCCTGGGAGGTCAAGGTGCTCGACGCCGCCGGCAACGTGCTCGGCAGCGCGCGCTTCACCGTTCAGTAGGCGGCAGGAAGCGGACGAACCGTGATCAAGGTCGACATCGCCGGCATGAGCCTGGATCAGCGCACCGAGGCTCCCGTCGTGCTGCTCTACATCCCGCCGGTCAAGATGTGCTTGCCGATCTGGATCGGACCGGCCGAAGCCGCGGCCATCGCACTGGTGCTGCGCGGCGAGTCGTTCGCGCGCCCGCTGACGCACGACCTGCTGGCGATGGTCGTCGATGGCCTGGGGGGCCGCGTCGAGCGCGTCGTCATCACCGACCAGCGCGAAGGCACGTACTACGCGCGCCTCTTCCTCGAGCGCGACCGCGAGGTGGTGGCTATCGACGCGCGGCCCAGCGACGGCATCGCGCTCGCGTTGCGCGCCGACGCGCCGGTCTATCTCGAAGAGTCCGTCCTGGCGAAAGTGCGCGACAGCCTGCTGCCGGTCGACGTGCTCGAGCGTTCGCCACGCGCCGACGACGAGCCCCGGGGCGATCCCGACGACGATCCCGACGAGGAGGAGCCATGATCCGGTCGCGCATGCTGCGGACAGGGCACGTGCTGTGGACTGGGTGCGCGCTATGGACCTGGGTGCTGCTGGCCGCGCTCCTGGGCGGCTGTACGCGGCCGGCGCCGGTCCTCGACCGCGAAGCGCGCCTCGCCGCACTGGATTCTGGCGCGCGCATGCAATTCGCGCGCCTCGAACAGGAGCACCTCCTGCGCCGCGACGCGCGGGTGATCGAACTCGGCGATCAGCTGCTGGCCACGTATCCCGACCATCCACTGGCCGCCGAAGCGATGGCGATGATGTTCTCGTCGGCGCTGCGCTTGCCCGAACCGGGCCGGGCGGGCGACATCGCGCGCGCATTCGTCGCGCGCTTCGCCGGCGATCAGCGCCTCGAGCCGATCCTCGAGGCGGCGGCCGACGGATTCCGGGACGGCGAGCTGCAAGCGCTGGCGGCCGAGCTTGCGGGCACCCCGCTCGGACCGGCGCTGCAGGCGCGACTGCAGCGCCGCGGCCTCGGCGCCGCCGTCGCGCCGGCCGTCGCGCCGCGCGCCGAGCCCGGCCGCATCGGCGTGCTGGCGCCGTTGACCGGCCGCTACGCGCGGTTCGGCAACGCGTTCCTGGCTGGCGTGCGGATGGCGGCGGCCGCCGTGCCGCCGCCGGCGGATCGGCCCTGGCGCATCGTGCACGAGGATACCGAGGGCGATGTCGTGGCGGCGGCGTTGGCCGCCCGTCGCCTCGTGGGCGAGGAGGCTAGCGAGATACTCATCGGCGCGCTGCTCTCGACCACGACGGCGACCGTCGCGCTGGTGGCCGATCACCTGGGCGTGCCGCTGGTCTCGCCGACCGCGACGCACGAGCGGCTGAGTCTCCTGGGCGACGAGGTCTTGCAGACCAATCGCACCGGTCCGCTCGAGGCGGAGATCCTGGCGCGGCTCGCCTGCGAGGTCCTGCTGAAGGAGCGCTTCGCGATCATCCGCTCCGAAACGGCCGAGGGGCTGGACCAGGCGGAGGCGTTCCGCGCCGCGGTGGCGCGCTATGGCGGGCGGATCGTGCACGAGGAGGTCTTCGACCCGGCCGCGACCGACTACCGCGCCCAGGTCGAACGGCTGCGCGCGGCGCGACCGGAGGTCGTCTTCGCGCAGGCGACCGTCGATCAGATGATCCTGCTCGGACCGCAGCTCGACTTCTACCGCGTCGGCGCGCTGGTGCTCGGGCCGAGCGACTGGAACAGCGGCCGGCTGCTGCAGCGCGCGGGTTCGGTCATGGAGCGGGCGATCTTCCCTGCCGGCGACGTCATGTACCCGGCGCCGTGGACCGCCGCGTTCCTGGCCGACTGGCCCGCCGGCCAGTACGACGAGGAGGCCACGCGCATCGCGCGCGGCGCGTACCTGGCCACCCGCATGGTGCTGCAGGCGCTGGCCGAGGCCGGCCCGGGGCAAGAGCCCGGTCCGATCATCGCCGGCCTGCGCGCGGGGTTCCTGGGCCGCGGCGTCGAACTCGATGCGGTCGAGGCCTACAGCGCCATGGTGCGCACCATCGAGGACGGGCAGATCACGGCGTTTCCGGGCCAGCTCTACGCCGAAGCCATGCGGCGCCGCGCGCTGGCCGCTGCGGCGGCCGCGCCGGCGCTCGTGGACAGTCTCGTGGCAGGCGAGCCGGCTGGGGCCGCGGCCGACTCGACACGCTGACGGGTTCGGGCTAAGGCGACGTGGCCCCGAACGGACTGCGGAAACGCCAGGTCACCACGAGCCAGCGCGCCGCCGGCGGTTTGCCGTCGCGCCATCGCGGCTCGAACTCCCATTGTTCCATCGCTTGCTGTACGGCGGTGGCGAACTCCGGTCCGCCCTCGTTGGACTGGATCATGACCGCGACGATGTTGGCCTCGGAATCGAGGAAGAAAGCGGCCTCGACCACGATGATCGGTTGCTGGCGATCGGCGATGCTGGCGCGCGGCGGGTACTGCGGGCGCACGAGCTTGCGGATGACGAAGTCCGCGTCCGCGTAGAGGCTGGGCATGAGCAGGTCGACCGTGCGATCGCTCGCGCCGACGTCCGCGTGGTCGGCGTCGGCCGGCGCCTCGATGGTCTCGCTCCTGTCGCGCTCGATCGTCAGGGCGTCGGCCTGCTGCGGCGGCGGCGTGCGGTCCTGTGGCAGGGGGTCTTCCGGCAGCACCTCGTACGTGGGCGCACCCGGCGGCGGCGCGGTCTGGGGTCGCAGCTGCTGGTGGACGTCTTGCTGGCCGTCCTCGATGGCGATCTCGGGCATGAGCCGCAACGGGCCTTCCTTGCCGTAGACCTTGAACTTGCGTTCGATCTCCTCGGCGCTCGGACCCAGCAGGATCAGCGCGAGCATGACCGCCAGCGTCACGGGCAGCGCCCACAGCAGGCGCTTGCCCACCCGCGCGTGCTCGCTCTGGCTCGTCGGCGAGATGAGCGGGCGCGGACCGGGCGCCGCCGACCTGCCGCGTGGCTCTGCGGCGCGTTCCTCGTCACCGGTTCTCCAGGAGGAGTTGTCCATGCCAGTTGCCTTCCGGCTGGCGAACCAGCGCCCAGAGCTGCCAGTGCGGACCGCCGTGGAGTTCCAGCACATGCGCGCCGCCGCGACCGACGAGCCCGGGATCGGCGCCCCGCCATGAGGTTACGGACGCGTCGCCGGCCGCACCAGGCGCCAGCCATTGCAGGTTGCCGTCGAGCCGCGCATACGTGAGGCGCGGACCGCCGACAGCGCGTTCGCCCAGCGCGGCGAGCATCTGCGCGATGTCGAGCGCCTCGGCGTCCGGTTGCAGGAGCGCCACCGTGCCGCGTAGCAGCGCGCGCGCGACGGCGTCCTGCCAGGCGGGCGTGGCCAGGCGCTCCTCGACCGCTGCCGTGACGGGAGGCTCGAGCGCCACGAGGATCGCCGGGCACGCCGTGTGGCGCAGGACGTAGTCGTAGGCCGCGACGACCGCGACCTCGCCCGCGCCGCCGGCGAGCAGACGGTCGAGGACCGCCGCGGTCCGGCGCGCCCAGGGTTCGCCCTGCCGGCTGCCGGGATGGTGGAGCACCGACGGCGTGCCGCGGCCGAGCGCCAGGTAGAGGTCGGCGCCGAAGCGGTCGGCCGCGCGCACCTTCTGCGGGTCGGGCAGCCAGGTCTCGTCCTCGCGCAGCAGGCGGACCTCGCAGCCGGCGCCGCGCAGCAAGGCGGCCAGTCGCCGGGCGACCTGCAGGTTGAGATCGCTGCCGCGCGTGCCCAGGGGTCCGCGGCCTTGCTCCTCCGTGCCGCCGCCGCGGGGGTCCAGCGCGATCCGCCGGCCAACCAGCTGCGGCAGCAACGGCTGCCAGACGAGGGTGTCGCCGGCCGTCGCCACCAGGGCTGCGGGCCCGCCGAGAGCGACGTCTTGCGAATCCCGCGCTGCCGGCCACGGCCATGGCGCGGCGCCCGCCGGCAGGCGCAGCAGCGGCCGCGCGCCGCTCGCCTCGAGCCAGAGCAGCCGGTCCTCCGGCCAGGGCACGGCCGGCCAGGCGGGATCCAGGACCTCCGCGGCGAGCGGACCCGGCAGCTCGCCGCCGTCCTCGGCGACGCGCAGCCGCCAGCCGTCGCCCGGAACGGCGGCGTCGCGCCAGATCGTTCGGTCGAGGTCGAGCCATAGCCAGCGCCACGACGGCGGCAAGGTCGCGATGCGCGGCGCCGTGCCGGCGTGCAGTTGCCAGGCGCCGCCGGCGGTGCGCTCGAAGATGCGCAGTTCGTGCGGCGGGAACGAGGGCTGTTCGAGCAGCACCCAGCCGCGCGGCCCGGGGTAAGATCGGAAGAGCACACGTCTGAACTGCAGTCACCGCTCATTATCTCGTATGCC
>CAZJWO010000114.1:0-11941 GCA_964549735.1 uncultured Fibrobacteraceae bacterium
CGGCGGTCCCGTGCGCATCGCGATCTACAACGCCCGCGGCCAGCGCGCCGGCGAGCTGGACCTGGGCCGCCGCGACGCCGGCCGGCACACGGCGACCTGGCAGGCCCGCGATCGACAGGGCCGTGACATGGCCGCAGGAGTCTACTTCGCCGCGCTGGTGCGCGACGGCGCGCGCCAGGGCGAGATCATCAAGCTGAGCCTGGTGCGCTGAGCGCGCATCGTTCCGCCCGTGAAGCCCCGCGGTTCGACGCGCGGCCGGCCAACGCTAGCGGAACCTCGACCAGTCGATGCCCAGCTTGCGCATGCGCGCGCGCAAGGTGTGCGGGTTGATCTCCAACAGGCGCGCCGCGCCCCGCTCTCCCTCGATACGTCCGCGGCAGACCGCGAGCGCGGCCTCGATGTGGCGGCGCATGACCGCGCCCAACGGCGGGAACTCCGCGCCGGCGGCAGCCGACATCGGCGCCTGTGCCGCGACCGCGGCGCTTGCCGATTCCGCCGCGCGCGCCGCCGGCGCGCCGCCGGTCTCGACCGCCCCGGTATTCGGCGGCGATTGTGGGCCGCCCTCCGGCGCGGTCCCCATCTCGACGCGGCCGGACGGCCCCCCCAGCGCGCGGGCGATGTCGAGCCGCTTGCCGTCGCCGAGGATCGCGGCCCGGTCGATGACCGACGCCAGTTCGCGGATGTTCCCCGGCCAATCATAGGCCACCAGCAAGGCGAGGTCGTGCGCGGTCGGCGCCTGCGGCCTGAGCCCGAAACGCTGCGCGGCGCGACGGGCGAAGTGCTCGGTCAAGGCGGCGATGTCCTGCTGTCGCTCGCGCAGCGGCGGCAACACGAGCGGGAAACCGGCGATGCGGTACCAGAGGTCCTCCCGGAAGCTGCCGTTCTGGACGAGCGCGGGCAGGTCGCGGTGCGTGGCGGCGACGATTCGCACGTCGACCCGCAGCGTGCGCTCGCCGCCGACCCGTTCGAAGGTGCCGTCCTGCAGCACGCGCAGCAGGCGCACCTGCGCAGGCAGCGGCAGCTCGGCGATCTCGTCGAGCAGGAGCGTGCCGTCGGCGGCGCGCTCGAACCAGCCGCGACGTTGCGAGGTGGCGCCGGTGAAGGCCCCCTTCTCGTGCCCGAACAGCTCGGAGTCGATCAGCTCGGGCGCGATGGCGCCGCAGTTGACCCGCAGGAACGGCCGGCCGGCGCGCGGCGAACGCTCGTGGATCGCGCGCGCGATGACCTCCTTGCCCGACCCCGTCTCGCCGAAGATGAGCACCGGCATGTCCGAGCGCGCGACCAGTTGCACGCGTTCGAGAACCTGGCGCAGTCCGGACTGGCTGCCGATGATCTGGCGGAAGGGATCGGCGTCGTCGGTGCGACCGCTCGCTGCGCTGCGATCGGCCGCCACGGTCGCGCGCAGCGCCGCCAGCTCCTGCAGCCCGCCGCCGACCGCCAGGGCCGCGGCGAACGGTTCGGCCAGCGCGACCAGCGCGTCGGGCAGCAGCGAGCCGAACCCGCCGCGCTCGGCCCGCAGCACGAGGGCGCCCCGTGGGCCTGGTCCCGGGGCCAACGGCATGACGAGCCAATCATCGCGAGTCTGGCGGACCAGCGTGGCGTCCACGAGGCCGAGGGCGACCAGCAACGCGTGCGGTTTCTTGCCCGCGTGCTGGCGGATCGGTCGCGAGAGCGCGAGCCAGCTCGCGATGGCGCGGCGGTCCGTGGCGTGCAGGGCCGGACGCGCCCTCGGCTGCGGATCGTTCAGCGACGCGTCCGCCGGTTCGCCGGCGGCGGCGCTGGCAGCCGGAGGATCGCCCGGTCTGCAGGTCGCCAGGATCTCGACGGCGGCGTCCTGGTGGTCGATCGACAGCAACGCCAGCTCCCGCAGGGGGAACCGGCGGACCAGGATGCTGCCGGCAGCCGCGGCGAAAGCCCCGATTTCGAGCCGCAGACCGGTCAGTCGCCAGAGATCGAGCAGGAGCGGCGCGATCGGTTTCATCGCCGACCATCCTTTCAAATAAGCTGGACCACCATCAAATATAACAGCACTGTCCGTGTAATAGAACGGACTCGTCTTCACGTATCATCCGCCACGCGGGTAATTCCAGATTTCGCAGTCGCTTGGCGGACATCGATTTCTGGCACGCGCCTTGTTCTTGTCTCGGCGTGGCCCGGCGAGCGGTCCTCCGCTCGTGCGCCGTCGACCGTCTCCACCGCCCGGATGCGCTGCGATCATGTCCATCGCGCTGCACAACCTGACCAAGCGTTACGGCGGCGTCGCCGTGGTCGACGATGTCTCCCTGCAGATCGCCGCCGGCGAGCTGTTCGTGCTCCTGGGGCCCAGCGGCAGCGGCAAGAGCACGCTGCTGCGCATGATCGCCGGCCTCTGCCCGGTCGACGCCGGCTCGGTCCATCTGCACGGGCGCGACATCACCGCGCTGTCTCCCAAGGACCGCGGCATCGGCTTCGTCTTCCAGCACTACGCGCTGTTCCGGCACATGACGGTCGCCGACAACGTGGAGTTCGCGCTCGGCATCCGCAAGGTGCCCGCCGCGACCAGGAAAGAACGCCGCGAGGAGCTGTTGCAGCTCGTCGGGCTGTCGGGTTTCGCCAGCCGGTATCCGCGCCAGCTCTCGGGCGGCCAGCAGCAACGCGTCGCGCTGGCCCGCGCCCTGGCCCACAAGCCGGAGGTGCTGCTGCTCGACGAGCCGTTCGGCGCGCTCGACGCGAAGATCCGGCTCGAATTGCGGCAGGCGCTGCGCGTGATCCAGCGCGAGCTCGGGCTGACCACGGTCTTCGTGACGCACGATCAGGAAGAAGCGTTCGAGCTGGCCGATCGCCTCGCCGTCCTGCACGAGGGACGCCTCATCGAGGTCGGCACGCCGCGTGAACTCTACCTGCGACCCCAGTCGCCGTTCGTCGCCACGTTCCTGGGCGCCGCGAACCTGGTCGTCGGCGAGTCGTCGGGACAGGCGGTGCACCTCGGTCCGGCGGAGCTGATCACGACCGAACCGGGTCTGGCTGCGTTGCCCGACGCCGGGCCCGACGCCGCGCCCCGGCGCGTCCAGGTCCTCTTCCGACCCGAGGACGTGGAGCTATCGGCAGCCGAGCAGGGCGAGCATCCGCGGCTCGGTCGCGCCGTCGTGCAGCAGCACGCCTTCGTCGGCAGCGCCGAACGCCTGCGCCTGCAGCTGCCGCTGCTGGACCGGGTGCGCGCGGTCTCGCCCGCGCCGGCGTTCGGCGGCGGCCACATCGCGATCGAAGCGGTCCGGCCCCTGCATGAAGCGGCGCGCCTGCCGCTGCAGGTGGGCGACCAGGCTTGGGTCGCCGTCCGGCGTTTCCACGTCCTGGCGCCCGCGAGCCTGCGATTGCTCGTCGAGACGGGGCCGCAGCCGACCGCGCAGGCGGCGCGCAAACTCGGCGAGGACATCGCCGCGCGCCTCGGCGCCTACCTCGAGTATTTCGGCGATGTCGCGCCGGAGCCGGAGTCCGACGCCGTGCACGCCGCCAGGACCAGGTACGCCCTCGGCGCCGAGACCGACAGCGGCGCCGAAGCATTCGATGTCGCGGTGCTCGCCTGCGACGAGGTCCGGCGCGAGGGCATCTCCGTCGGCCTGGCGACCGCGCGGCACCATCTCCTGCTCGTCGCCGGTCCGGCGAACGTGCCGCGGCGGCTGCTGGTCTGCGTCGCCGTCGGCGAGCCCGGCAAGGCGGTCGTGCGGTTCAGCGAGCGGCTGGCCTGGCAGCTCGGCGCCGAGGCGACCGTGCTGACCGTCCTGCCCGCCGGCGCGGACGCCGCCGCCTCGCCGCGCGGCGGGCGGCGGCAGGAACGCGGCGCGCCGCCCGCGCATGTCACCCGTTTTCTCGCCGGCTGCCTGCGCACGCTGGCCGAGCGCGGCGTGCCCGCATTCAGCAAGGTGCGCTACGGTCCGGTGCTGGCGGAGATCCGCGCCGAGATCGCCGAGGCGGGCCACGACCTTCTCGTCGTCGGCGCCCCCCTGCCGGTCGATGCGCGGCCGACACGTTTCCACGGGCCGGTCGAGGCCCTGCTCGACGCGCCCTTCGCCTGCCCGCTCTTGATCGTGCAGCGCCAGACGAAAGGATGAGAACCATGCGCCCGACCGCCGTCGACAGCGGCGCCCGACAGTTCGCGTCCCGCACGCCGAGGTCGTACATCCCGGCCGCCAGGCTCTACCGGCTCTTGCTCGCCGCGACGATCGCGTTCGGCGCGGGCGGCCTGGCGGGCTGTTCCGGCGGCTCGTCCGATCCCGCGGCTGGCAGCGTGACGCTGTTGAACGTCTCCTACGATCCCACGCGGGAGCTCTACCGCGAGTTCAACGAGGCGTTCGCGCGCCATTGGCGGCAGACGACCGGCCAGTCGGTGACCATCCAGCAGTCGCACGGCGGCTCGGGCAGCCAGTCGCGGGCGGTCATCGATGGGCTGCCGGCCGACGTGGTCACCCTGGCGTTGGCCTTCGACGTCGACGCCATCGCGCGCGAGGCGCAGCTGCTGCCGGCCGACTGGCAGGGCCGGCTGCCGCACAACAGCGCGCCCTACGTCTCGACCCTGGCCTTCCTGGTGCGCAAGGGAAACCCCAAGCAGATACGCGGCTGGGACGACCTCGCACGTCCCGACGTGCAGGTCATCACGCCCAATCCGAAGACCAGCGGCGTGGCCCGCTGGAACTACCTGGCCATGTGGGGCCACATCCTGCGGCGCGAACTGGGAGCCGACTTCGCGACCAGATTGGGCGATCCGGACGCCGACGCCGCGGTCGCGCAGGCGCAGCTCGCGGCGCAGGAGTTCGTCGCCGCGGTCTACCGCAACGTGCCGGTGCTGGATCGCGGGGCGCGCGGCGCCACGAACACGTTCATCCAGCGGCGTATCGGCGATGTGCTCATCAACTGGGAGAACGAGATCCTGCTCGGCGCGCGCGAGCTGGACGAGGCCGGCCTCGAGGTCGTGGTGCCTCCGGTCAGCATCCTGGCCGAGCCGGTCGTCGCGGTCATCGATCACAACGTCGACCGCAAGCGGACGCGCGGCGCGGCGCAAGCCTATCTGGAGTACCTCTACGGCGAGGTGGGGCAGGACATCGTCGGCCGCCATTACTTCCGGCCGGCGGCCTCGGCCAAGGCGGCCGCGAAGTACCGCGACCAGTTCCCCGCCGTCGAGATGTTCACGATCGATGCGGTGTTCGGCGGCTGGAACGAGGCGCACCGCCTGCATTTCGCCGACGGCGGCACCTTCGACCAGATCTACCGGCCGCGGTAGATCAGGAAGCGCGAGCCCATGCGGTTTCCGTTCCAGCGCCACGGGATCCTGCCGGGTTTCGGCCTGAGCATGGGCGTGACCCTGCTCTACATGGCCCTGCTCGTGCTGATCCCGCTGGCGGGGCTGGTCCTATTCACCGGCACGCGCATGACGCCGGAGCAGCTCTGGCAGACATCCGTCGTCGACGCGCGCGTGCTGGCGGCCTACCGGCTCAGCTTCGGCGCCTCGCTGCTGGCCGCGACGATCAACGCGGTCTGCGGGCTGCTGGTCGCGTGGGTCCTGGTGCGTTACCACTTCCCCGGCAAGCGCCTCGTCGACGCGAGCGTCGACCTGCCGTTCGCCATGCCGACCGCCGTCTCCGGCATCGCGCTGACCACCCTCTACGCCCACACCGGCTGGATCGGCCGCTGGCTCGAGCCGCTCGGCATCCAGGTCGCCTACGCCTGGCCGGGCATCGTGGTCGCCTTGACGCTCATCGGGCTGCCGTTCGTGGTGCGCACCGTGCAGCCGGCCCTCGAGAACCTCGATCGCGAGATCGAAGAGGCGGCCGCGAGCCTCGGCGCCACGCGCTGGCAGACCTTTCGCCGCGTCATCCTGCCGACGATCCTGCCCTCGCTCTTGACGGGTTTCGCCCTGGCCTTCGCGCGTGCGCTGGGCGAGTTCGGCTCGATCTACTTCATCGCCGGCAATATGCCGTACAAGACCGAGATCGCGCCGCTGTTGATCCTGATCCGGCTCGAGCAATTCGATTACGTGGGGGCGACGGGCATCGGTGTGGTCATGCTCGTGGCCGCTTTCGTGCTGCTGCTCTCGATCAATCTGCTGCAGGCGTGGAGCCGGCGGCATCAGAGCTGAGGAAGGAGCTCCCGTGGGCGGCGCCGCTCCCTTGAACTTCCGCCGCAACAGGCCCGGCGCCGGTCGCGGCTCGGGGCGCAGCGCCGGGAGCTCGCGCGCGCTCGCCGCGCCGGCGACCGGCGAGAGCGCGTTCGTGCGCGGTCTTCTGATCGCCGCCGCGATCGTGTTCCTGTCCCTGTTCCTGTTCATGCCTCTCGTGCTGGTCTTCAGCTACGCCTTCGGCCAGGGCCTCGGCGCCTACCTCGCCGCCATCGCCGAGCCGGACGCCCGCGCGGCCATCGAGCTGACCTTGCTGGCGGCGGCCATCGCCGTGCCCCTGAACACGGTCTTCGGCGTGGCGGCCTCCTGGGCCATCACGCGCTTCGAGTTCCGCGGCAAGAACCTGCTCATCACCCTCATCGACCTGCCGTTCGCGGTCTCGCCGGTCATCGCCGGCCTGATCTTCGTGTTGCTCTTCGGCGCGCGCGGCTGGTTCGGGCCGTGGCTTCTGGAGCACGACGTGCGCATCATCTTCGCGGCGCCCGGCATCGTGCTGGCCACCATGTTCGTGACCTTCCCGTTCGTGGCGCGCGAATTGATTCCCCTCATGCAGGCCCAGGGCTCGGAGGAGGAGCAGTCGGCGCTGACGCTCGGCGCCGGCGGCTGGCAGATCTTCCGGCGGGTGACTCTGCCGAACATCAAGTGGGGCCTGCTCTACGGCGTGATCCTCTGCAACGCGCGGGCGATGGGCGAGTTCGGCGCCGTCTCGGTGGTCTCGGGCCACATCCGCGGCCAGACGAACACCATGCCGCTGCACGTCGAGGTCCTCTACAACGACTACCAGTTCACCGCGGCGTTCGCGGTGGCGTCGCTGCTGGCGCTGCTGGCGGTGGTGACGCTCGTGATCAAGGCCATCGTCGAACGGCGCCTCGGGGCTTGATCGGAGCGCTCATCGTTGCGAGGATGGGACCATAACGTCGAGCACCCCCTTCCGGAGCGACCACGCCCATGTCCACCTCCCCTCGCGAAGACGACCTCGCCGCCCACAACCGCTCCGCGTGGAACCGCCAGGCCCAAGGCGGCTCGCGGTGGTCCGTGCCGGTCGACGCCGCAGCGACCGCGCGCGCGCGCCGCGGCGACTGGAGCGTCGTCCTGACGCCCACGCGGCCGGTGCCCCGGGAGTGGTTCGGCGACCTCGCCGGCCGCGACGTTCTCTGCCTGGCCTCCGGCGGCGGTCAGCAAGCCCCGATCCTCGCCGCCGCCGGCGCCCGGGTCACCAGCTACGACCTCGCCGACGAGCAGCTCGCCCGCGACCGCCTGGTCGCCGATCGCGACGGACTCGACGTGACCTGCATCCGCGGCGACATGCGCAACCTCGCCGCCCTCGCCGACGCGAGCTTCGACCTCGTGTTCAACCCGGTTTCGGTCTGCTTCGTGGACGCGGTGCGCCCGGTGTGGTCCGAGTGCGCGCGCGTGCTGCGCCCCGGCGGCCGCCTGCTCGTCGGCTTGATCAACCCCGTCTACTTCCTCTTCGATCCCGACGCGGCGAAGCGCACCGGCGAGCTGACGGTCCGTTTCCGGTTGCCCTACGCAGAGAGCGACCCCGCGGTGCTCACTGGCGAGCGCCGGGCCGAGCTGGCCGCAGGCGAACCGATGGAGTTCAGCCATACGCTCGGAGACCTGATCGGCGGACAGCTCGACGCCGGATTCCTGCTTGCCGCGATGTATGAGGACGGGTGGGACGACGACACGATGCCGCTCGACCGGTTCCTGAAAACGTTCCTGGCGACGCTGGCGATCCGGCGTTGATCGCCAACGAGGCGCGCTCGCCGGCGGGTAGGCCGCGCCCGTAGCTTCTGCGCGTCTCTAGCCTATACTGGTTTTGGAACAGTCCACCGGCTCGTCCACGTTCCCGTCTCGACCAAGGAGCGCGACCTCATGTTCCGCGACAGCCACACCCACTTCCCCAGCAGCGGCGAGGACGCGCAGCGCGCGGAGCAGCGCGCGGCGCAGACGCCCCAGACCGCCGCGCCCGCGTACCGCCTGGCCTACACCGACACCGAGTTCCTCTACCGGCCCGAGCTGCGCCCGGTGCGCCTGCAGCTCGAGCTGCTCAAGCCGGAGATCCTGCAACAGGAGGCGGGCATCGACGGCACGGTCGTCATCTTCGGCAGCGCGCGGCTGCACGAGACGTCGCCGTATTATCACCAGGCGCGACGCCTGGCCGAGCAGATCACGCGCCACTGCCAGCGCGACGGCCGCTGCGGACTGACGGTGGTCACGGGCGGCGGCCCGGGCATCATGGAAGCCGCCAACCGCGGCGCCCACGACGCCGGCGGCAAGAGCATCGGCCTGAACATCGTGCTGCCGTTCGAGCAGGGTCCGAACCCGTACGTCACGCCGGAGCTCTGCTTCCAGTTCCACTACTTCGCGATCCGCAAGATGCACTTCCTGATCCGCGCGCGGGCGATGGTCGCCTTCCCCGGCGGCTTCGGCACGCTCGACGAGCTGTTCGAGACGCTCACCCTCGTGCAGACCCAGAAGATCGACCCGCTGCCGATCGTGCTGGTGGGCCGCGCGTTCTGGGAGCGGATCGTCGACTTCGACGCGATGGTCGCCGAGGGGGTCATCTCCGCGGACGACCTCGACCTGTTCCACGTCGTCGACACGGCCGACGACGCGTGGGCGATCCTGGCGGACCGGCTCGGCCTGGACCGCGCGGTCTGAGCCTCAGAGTCGCGCGGGGTGTCCGAGCGGCACGATCGCCAGCGCCTCCTCGCGCGGGCGCAGACCGACGAGCCGCTCGACGGCCGCGTCGTCGAACGCGCCGACGAAGGTGCTGCCCAGATCGAGCGCCACCCCCTGGAGCTGGATGTTCTGGACCGCGGCGCCGACTTCCATGTCGACGTAGCGCACGGCCCGCTGGCCGTAACGGCGCGCGGTGCGCTCGTGCGCAGCGGCGACGATGACGCTGGCCGGCGCCGCGGCGATCCACGCCTGCCCCAGCGCCGCCGCGGCCAGATCGTCGCGGATGTCCCCCGCCGCGATCGGCTCGAGGCCGTGACCGGCCGGCGCGTAGCGGTACACGCCCGGCGCCAGCCCTTCGACCGCGCCGGCCACCAGGTACAGCTCGAGCGGATAGGTCGCGCCGGCCGACGGGGTCGTGCGCAGGCCCTCGGGGTGGGTCACGCCCTGGGCGGCCCAGAGCGCCTGGCCGACGGCGGCGAGAGTCAGCGCCTGTGCCGAGAGGTCGCGCTCGGAGCGGCGTTGCAGCAGCGCGCGCTCGAGCGACACGGCGCCGTCGATCTGCGGCGCCGGCAGCGCGACCAGCGCCGCCGCCTGCAGCGCGGCGCCCGGCAGAGCGTCCTGCAGCAACAGGATGGCCAGGATCACCACGGACACGCCTGACCAGCCTAGCGTTCGGATCATCGGACCGACCTTTCCGGCCCGTCAGGCGCGCCGGCGGGCCTTTCGCCAGAGCATAGGGCAAATGGCGGCGCGGGGGAACCGGGACCGGGCGGCGGGTCCCACCGGCGGCCTTGGTGGTCGCTGAAAATAAGTTATATTTTGTCTCGATTCACCGGATTGCAGACCGGAGGCTTCGCCCGTGCGCTTGGCGCTCACGACCGTCGCGGCGGTGGCACTCGTCGCCGCGGTTCTCGCCGTCGCCGGACCGGCATCGACCCGGCCCGCGCCATGCGGTCAGGGCGCTGCCGGCGACGATGCCATCGACGAGTTGCTCGCCGCCGCGGTCGAGGCCTTCGAGGGCCGTCGTTACGCCGTCGCCGACAGCCTCACCATCCAGGCGCGGCTGCTGTTGGAAGCCGCGGAACCGCTCGATCCGGCGCGGCTCGCGGCGGCTCATGTGAGTCAGGCGCGCGCCAGGATCGCCCAGCGCCAGCTCGCCGATTCGACCGCTCAGCGGAGCGCCGAGTACGCGCTCGAACTCCTCGCGGCGCTCGCTCAGCCGCACGACCTCCTGCGCGCGTCGGCGCACGATGTCCTGGCGCTCGTGCGTTACGAACAGAACCGCTCCGACCTCGCGCTGGACCACGCCCACCGCACGCTCGCCCTGCGACGCCGCAGTCTCGGCGATCGGCACGCACTGGTCGCGGAGGCCCTGTATCGCCTCGGCACGCTGCATCTGACCCTCGGCTGGACCGATTCCTCCCTCGCCGTCATGCGCGAGGGGCTGGATCTGCGGCGCAGCCTCGCCATCGCGGGCGATCGGCGGCTCGGCGACTTCCACACCGAGATCGCGGAGCTGCTCGAGCGCCGCGACGACCTCGACGGCGCGCGCGCCGAGCTGACGCGAGCGCTGCGCGCCTACGAGGAGCAGCTCGGGCCGGCCAACACCGCGTTGACGCAAGGACTGCAGCGCTTCGCCGCCTTCGAATACCGCAACGGCGAGGTCGCCCGCGCGGGAGACCTGTTGCAGCGCGCCATCGCGATCGGCCTGGCGAACCCGGATTTCAACTCCGTCTCCTTGGCGGTCTTGCAGACCAATCTGGCGGTGCTGCTCGCCGAGCTGGGCGATTTCGCCGGCTCGCGGCGCTTCGTCGAGCCCGCGGTGCCGGTCCTGGCGGAACACCTCGGGCCGCAGCACCGGCAGACGCTCTGGGCCGAGGTCGTGCTCGCGAACGCGGCGGCTGCCGCCGGCGACACCACCGCGGCGGCCAGGCTCTACCAGAACGTCTGCGACCATTACGAGACCAGCGCCGGCCTGACCACGACCGCCCAGTACACGCATGCGCTCGCGGGCCTCGCCGAACTCAGGCAGGACGCTGATCCCGCGGCGGCGCTGCGACTCATCGCCGCGGCCGAGGCCGCCGAACGCGCGCGCCCGGACGGTAGCGCCGCCACCATCAGCGACCTGTTGGCGCTGCAGGTCAGGCTCCACGCCGGGCTCGGCCAGTGGGATCAGCTCGACCTCGCAGCCGGACGCCTTGCCGATCACCTCGCGCAGAACGGTCTGGGCGAGAGCAGGATCGAAGCCCGCGCGCTGGCCGAACTGAGCTGGGCCGCGGGGCGGCGGGGTCGACCCGCGGAAGCGCGGCAACTCGCCTTGCGTGGCGCGCAGGTCGCCCGCCGGCAGTTGGTCCAGAGCGTCCGGGCTCTTTCGGACCGCCACGCGCTGACCCTGGCCGGCGAGCGCGCGGGCCCTCTGGCCGCGCTGCTCGCGCACGCCGGCGGCGCAGGCTCCAATGCTGCTGCAGAAGCCTGGGATGAGCTGATACGCTGGCGCGGCCTGGTGGCCGCGGAGATCGCGAACCGGCGCCCGCTGCCCGCGAATGGCGCGCAATCCGCGTTACAGCCTGCCCACGCGGCGTGGGTGGAGGCACAGCAGCTCCTGGCCCGGGAGCTGGTCCGTCAAGCCGGTAGACGCGATGCGGACGCCGCCGCCCGCGCGATCGAGCGGCGCCTGGCCGCGGATGAAGCCGAGCAACGCTGGGCCGCGCTGGCCGCCGAAATCCTGCCTGCGCCGGCCTTCGCCGAGATCGGCCTGGCGGACGTCCGGGCAGCTCTGCCGCCGGACGCGGCGCTCGTCGCGTTCGCCGCCTGGACCACGGGGGGCTCCGATCATCGGCTCTCGGCGTTCGTGGCCCGCCGCATCGGCGCGGTCGAGATGCTCGATCTCGGCGACCCGCGCGCGATCGCCGCCGATCTGGCGGCTTGGCGCCACGAGGCCGGCCGGCGGCCCGCGCCGGACGGAGCGAGCGAACAGCGCTGCCGCGAAGCCGGCTGGCGGCTGCGCGCATCGACCTGGGACCTCGTCGCGCCGGCATTGGGCGACGCCCGCGCGATCTAGATCGGAAGAGCACACGTCTGAACTCCAGTCACCGCTCATTATCT
>CAZJWO010000115.1:0-11751 GCA_964549735.1 uncultured Fibrobacteraceae bacterium
GCGGCCGCTTCCGCCTGGACGTCGAGCAACATCCTGCGCAGCAGAAGCAGTTGCGGCCTATCGGCAGACGTCAGCCGGACATCCAGATAGCCGCAGACCGCGTCGCACCATTCGCGCAGCAGGTGCTGCGACTGGAAGAGTTCGACGGCCTGCCGGAAATGCGCGTCGGCCTGGTCCCAATCCGCCGCGGCAGCATACGCGCGCCCGAGCGTCAGGTGGCAGAACCCGAGTTCATAGACTTCGCCGCACTTCTCGCAGATCGCGACGGCGGCGTGCGCGTCGGCGACGGCGCGCGCCAGATCTCCAGCGACGCGGTGCGCCTCGGCCTGCCGGCGCAGGAGCTCCCCTTCGAGATCGCTCGCCCGCCCGGCGACGCCGAGCTTGTCCAGGCCGATCCGATAGTTGAGCAGCGCCTTCTCCCAGTCGCCGCGGGCCAGCATCAGATCGCCGAGATACTCGTCGGCGATGACGGTTTCGCGCTGCATCCGCTGTTGGTCCAGCAGACGCTGCGCGGTGAGCAGATGCTCTTCGGCCCGCGCGAGCCGACCGTTGAGCATGTCCACCCTGCTCAGAGCAAGCAGCGCTTTGGGTTCGCGGATACGGTCGCGCAGACTCTGGCACAGGCGCAGGCACTTCATCAGGTCCAGCTCAGCTTCCGCGAACCGGCTCAGCTTGGTCAGCGTAATGCCGCGATTCAGGTAGAACCAGGTCAGCAGGGGCGGCGATCCATTACGAGACGCCAGTTCGACGGCGCGATCGAGCAACGAGAGCGCCTTGTCCCAGCGGCAGGCGGCCTTGTGCACGAGGGCGAGGGCGTTGTGGAGGGTCGCGACACCCGTCTCATCGCCGACACGGCGATAGGTTCCCAGGCTGTCCAGGTAGAACTCTTCGGCCTTGTCCAGGCGTCCGAGCCGCTGGTAGCACGCCCCCATGGTCAACTGGAGATTCGCCACCTCCAGGTGCAGATCCGTCAGAGCCAAGAAGGTGAAGGCGCGCTTCGCGAGGTCCAGTGCGCTCTGATATGCTCCGCGCTGGAGCAGCAAGGCTGCCTGGCGCACTTGCAGACGGGCCTTTTCCGTGTCTCGCGTCATCTCGTCCAGCCCCGCGGCGGCGAGGCTGGCGGCATCGAATTCGGCGAGTTCCTGCAGCAGGTAGAGCGACCTCTCCAACAGGACATCGGCGCGATCGGCCCAGCCCAGGTGCAGGCACGCGGTCAGAGATTTGCGCAGCACCACCAGCGCCCTGGCGGGCAGAATCCGGGACTCGGGATCGGCGGCGAGGATGCGATCGTAGTAGTCGAGTGCTGTGGTATAAGCGGCGGCATGGAAATGCAGGTCGCCAACCGCTTCCAGGCGAGAGAGTTCAAGCAGCAGCTCCTGCGAGGGCACGCCGTGGTGGCCGTGGGGCAATCTGTCCTGGGCTTCGAAACCAGCCATCGTCTGCATCCCCTGGCGAGAGGGTGGATCGCAGATCGTGATCCTCTCGAGCCGACAATCCTTAGCCCGGCATCTGCATCAGAGAAGCCTCAATACCAGCTGTAGCAACGCACCCAACGCGCCCGTCTGCGTGCTGCCCGCGCCGGCAAGCTGGCCGCTTTCGGTTGGCGGCTTGATGTTGTTCCGGAAGCCACCGCCGAGTTCATCCGGATCACCGCAGGTTTCCATGACCTCGGAACCGGCATTGCCCGGCTTTTGCGAAGGCGTGGCTTGAGAGCCTTGCGCCTCCGGAACGGACAGCGTCGCCTGGTCCCAGGCTGGATCGGACGCACTCGATGCGCAGGGCCAAACCGAAGCCATGCCGGCCAAGGCGAGGATGGCGAGCCAGCGATTCATGCCTTCCTCCTGACGATCGTCACGGCGGCCAAACCCATCCTGGCGGCCGCCCCGGACTCAAGTCATCGACCCTCCGACCATCGGAGCCATTGTTCCTCCTTGAGGATACGAACCGCTGTCGGGTGCGTCAATAGCCGAGTCGGCAGACGGCCGATTTTCGTCAGATCTTCGCGCCTGGTTCACGACAGATCTTCCACCTGTGTCTGCAGGCCATACCGCGTGATCTTCTTGTAGAGGTTGCTGCGCTGCATTCCGAGAGCCTCGGCGGTGCGACTCACGTTGTAACGATGCTCCTTCAGCTTCTGCTGGAGGAACAACGCCTCCGCCTGCGCTTTGAATGTCTGGAAATCGTTACGGAACATACGATCGGGCAGCCCCTCGCCGGCAGGCGCCGATCCCGGCAGGGCGGGCAGGTCGGCCGGCTTGACCAGCGGCCCGGGCACCAGGATCAGCAGACGCTCGACCAGATTCCGCAGCTCGCGCACGTTGCCAGGCCAGGAATAGTCGCGCAGCAGCGCGACCGTCTCGGGCGCGAACCGCTTCGGGTTCGTTTTCATGTGCGCCGCCATCTGCGCCATGAAGTAGTCCAGCAACAGCTCGACATCGCCCGGGCGTTCACGCAGCGGCGGCAGATTGATTGCCAATACGTTGAGTCGAAAGAAGAGATCCCGGCGGAAGCCGGAATCGGGCCGAGCCAAGTCACGATTCGTCGCGGCGACGATGCGTACGTCGACCCTCATCGTCTCGCGCCCGCCGACTCTCTGGATCGTGCCCTCCTCGACGGCGCGCAAGACCTTCGCTTGAGCGTGCTCACCCATATCGCCGACCTCGTCGAGGAAGAGGGTGCCGCCGTTGGCCTGCTCGAACTTGCCGATGCGTAGGCGATCGGCGCCCGTGAAGGCGCCCTTCTCGTGACCGAAAAGCTCGCTCTCGACAAGCTCGGCCGGAATCGCGGCGCAATTGACCTCGACCAAAGGTCCTTCGCGGCGGCGGCTTCCTTCATGGAGCGCATTGACGACCAGTTCCTTGCCCGTTCCGTTCTCGCCCGTGACCAGGACCGTCGCTTCCGTCGGCGCGACCTTCGCGATGAAGTCGCGCACCAGTTGCATGGCCTGGCAATCGCCGATCAGCGGCGAATTACGGCCGGCCTTGGCCGCCAGTCGTTGCCTGTCCTCGAGGGTCTGATGATACTGCAGGCAGTTCTGCAGCGTCAGCAGCAGTCGCGAGCGGTCCAGTGGTTTCTCCAGGAAGTCATAGGCGCCCTGCTTGACGGCCTGAACCGCCGTCTTGATGTCGCCGTGTCCGGAGATGATGATGACCGGCACCTGCGGATGCTCGTGTTGCACCCGGTCCAGGACTTCGAAGCCGTCCATGTCCGGCATCTTGATATCGAGCAGCACCGCGGCGACGGACATATCCTGCAAGATCTGCAACGCCTGCGGTCCGTTCGCCGCGGTCGCCACGCGGAAGCGCTCATACTCCAGCAGCTTGGCCAGAGTCTCGCGGATCGCGATTTCGTCGTCCACTACCAGGATCGTTGGCAAAACTGTCCTCCTCGACGATCTTGGACGCTCGCCGGAGTCGCGCGCCGCGCGCGGACTGCGCACCGCGTCTTCGCAGGCAGATTACTCGCTCCGGCGGTACCTGGAAACGGCAATCGACGAGCATGAAACCACTGCTGCGAGATATCATTCCCGCCGAATGGCCGTCCCTGCTGGCGGACCTGGGCGCGCCTCTCTACCGCGGCCGGCAGCTCTGCCACTGGCTGTACAGCCGCCAGGCGATGGCCTGGGCCGACATGCAGAACCTTCCGCTCGGGCTGCGCGAGCAGCTCGCCGAGATCTACGACGTTTCCGGCCTCGAGGTCGGCGAACGCCTCGTCGCCGCCGACGGGACCCGCAAGTTCCTTTTTCGCCTTCGCGACGGACAACTGGTGGAGAGTGTCATCATCCCCATGGAGGGCCACGCGACATTCTGCATCAGCAGCCAGGTCGGCTGCGCCATGGCCTGCCGGTTCTGCGCTACCGCGCGAGGCGGCAAGCAGCGCGACCTGACGGGCGGCGAGATCGTCGAGCAAGTCCAGCATCTGGCCGCGGACCTGCGTGCCGACCCCTTCCCCCAGCATGGCGGTCGAGGCTTCAACGTGGTCTTCATGGGCATGGGCGAACCGCTGGACAACATGGCGGCCGTGCAGCGAGCGCTCGTCGCCTTGACCTCCCGCGCCGGGATGGGACTGTCGCCGCGAAGAATCCAGATCTCGACGAGCGCGCCGCCGTCGGGCCTCGCCCACCTGGACACGCTGGACATCCCCGTCGGGTTGACGATCAGCCTCGGCGGCGCCGACGACGCCTCCCGGCGCAAGCTCATGCCGGTCTCCGGCCGCGCGGGCGTCGCTGAGGTCATGAACGCCGCCGAGCGGTACGGCAAGCGCACGGGTCAGCGGGTGACCTTGGCCTGGATCCTGATCGCCGGCCGCACCGATGGACTGGACCAGGCCCAGCGACTCGCGGCGCTGGCCAAGGGCCGACCCTTCAAGGTCAACCTCATCCCTCTGAACGAACTCGCCGACGACGACCTCACGGCCGCCGCGAGCGACCGGATCCTCGCGTTCCAGCGCGTGCTGATCGCGGCGGGGGTGCCTGCGTTCGTCAGGGTGAGCGGGGGACAGGACATCGAGGCCGCGTGCGGCCAACTGCGTCGCCGCCGCCTGGCGGCCGGCGACGGCCCACCAGGCGACGGGACGGCAGGACAACCGACCAGCTAGAGGAGATCGGCCAAGCGGGTTCGCTCGAGTGCGCCGACCAGCGCGGCTTGGGCCTGCGCCCAGGCGCCCGAAACGTTGCATTCCTCGGCGTTTTCGCAACGGTTGGCCTGCCGCAGGCAGTGATTCAAAGCGATCCCGCCCTCGCAGACTTCGACGATGTCGCGCAGCGTGATGTCTTGCGGACTGCGGCCGAGGCTGAATCCGCCCTTGACGCCGCGGTGGCTCTTGACGATGTGCTGCTGCGAAAGCATCTGGAAGATCTTCGCCAAAAACGCTTCCGAGACATCGCAACTGCGGGCGATGGATTTGAGCTGGACGGGCGCATCGCCATTGCGCCGAGCCAACTCCTGCAGGCCGCGGATCGCGTATTCGGTCTGCCTGGTGATCTGAAGCATCGCGCTATCCTTCCGGGTAGGGTCGAACGCGAGGGTTAAAGAAAGACGCTAACTGCATGAATAATGCGCAATCAACTCCACATTGTCAAAAGTCATTTTTCCAGCGGGCGCCGCGGCGAAAGATCGCGATCGGGCCGCGTGCGGAGCGTCGCGGCCACGTCCAGACTGCGCCGGGTGAGCGTCGCCAGGGGGGGAGGATCGACGGCGGACTGCCAGGTCGCCGTCGCCAGCGCTGGCAGCGCGAGGTCGTCCGGCCACCGAGCCACGACCACGACCACGGTCAGCCGATGGTTGGTGATGGCGTGGGCATGGCGACCCGCGACGTCCACGTGGGGTCTGCGCCAGCCGAGTCGGCGCAGCCATGCCCGCCACGCCGTGGCGAATGACCCGGCGTCGGCGGACGTCCCGTCGTACCACGGCGTCATGGGCAGACAGTGCAGACCGGAGAGCGAACCGGCCAGAGACGCCCTTCTCGGGATGCCGAACCCGGAGACGGCGGCCACGATCGCCAGCTCGGAGGGCAGCCAAAGCATCCGTCCGGCGGACTCGAGGACCAGGGCACTCAGCACGACCGGATGGACCGGTTGGCGCCGCGCCGGCGGCGGCACCTCGGCTGCCGTGCCAGCGCGCCCCGCGGCGCACCACCGTCGCACCGGGCATCGCGCGCAGGCGGGCGCCACGGCGCCACACGGACCGGCGCCGAGATCCATCAAGGCCTGATTCCAAGCGCCAGGACGACCGGCCGCCAGGTTCGCGGCCGCCAGTTCGCGCAGACGCGAGGGTCTGACCGCGGCGGCGCTCGCTGCGTCGGCGTAGTGCCAGCGCAAGAGGACCCGGCGGACATTGACATCGACGACCGGCACCGGGACGTTCCGCCCGATGCTGACGACTGCGGCCGCGGTGTACGGCCCAACGCCGGGCAGCGCGCTCCAGCCGGCCAGATCGCGCGGCAGTTCGCCGGCGTTCCCGGCCACGAGCTGCTGCGCCGCCTCGTGCAGCAAGCGCGCGCGCCGGTAGTAGCCGAGTCCCGCCCAGGCCGCGAGAACATCGCTCTCGCTCGCCGCCGCGAGCGCCTGGACGTCGGGGAATCGGCGCAGGAAATCGACCCAGCGCTGACGCACGGCGGCGACGGTGGTCTGCTGCAGCATGGTCTCGGCGATCCAGGTTCCGTAGAGCGTCGGGCGACGCCGCCACGGGAGATCGCGGCCGTGGCGAACGAACCAGGCCAGCAGCCGCCGTCGCCGCGCACTGACGATCCGCGGCTGCTCCCACTGCGAAGCCGTGGTCATTGACAAATACGCTCCCGCCATCTAAGTCTTCGGCTGGATCGGCGCCGCACGCCCGATCGCCTGCTGCCGAAGGAATTCCACCCATGGGCCAGCCGCAACCACCGCGCCTCTACCGTCCGGCCGAATGCACCTTGGTCGGCATGCTGGTGAACCTGGTCTTGATGCTCGGCAAGATCATGGCGGGATTCCTCTTCCGCAGCGCCGCGCTCGTGGCCGACGGCGTGCACAGCTTCGCTGACCTCGTCAGTGACCTGACCGTGCTGCTGGCTCTGCGCGCCAGCCGGCGACCGCCCGACTCGAATCATCCCTATGGGCACGAAAGCTTCGAGACGCTCGGCGCCGTCGCCGTCGCCCTCTTCATGCTCGCGACGGGAATACTGATCGGACGCGACGCGGTGCTGCGCCTGGTCGGCGGGCAGAACATGCAACCCTCCGTGCTGGCGCTCGTCGTCGCCCTGGCCTCCGTGGGCGTCAAGGAGGGGCTGGCGCGCTACACGCTCAAGGCGGCGCGGTTGACCAACAGCCCCGCGGTGGCCGCCAACGGCCGCATGCACCGCGCGGACGCCCTGACCTCGGCTGCAGCGGCGCTCGGCATCCTCGGCGCCGTGCTCGGCGTGCTCTGGTTGGATAGCTTCGGCGCCCTGGTCATTGCGGTCTTCGTCCTGATCGAAGGCGGCAAGCTGACCTACCAGCATGTGTTGACGCTTCTGGACACGATGCCGGACAAGGCCACTGTCGCGGCCATGCGGGCGACGGCCGGCCGCACAGCCGGCGTGCGCGAAGTGCGGGACCTCAAGGTGCGCCAACGAGGATCCGTCTACCATGCCGACCTGCGCGTCGCTGTCGACCCTGCCCTGTCCGTCAGCCTGGCGCACGAGCTCGCCCATGACGTCGACGCTGCCATGCGCGCGGAGTTCAGCAACCTGGCGCGGGTGCTCGTCCATGTCGAGCCGCACGAGGACGCCGCGGCGCCGGTTGCGCACGCCGGAGACCGGATCACCGCAGACGCTGACGGCGATCGCCGAGCGTGACCGGGAAAGCCAAGCGACGTCCTTCTCGCTCGACCACGACCTCGACGACCGCGCCGGGCGCATGACGGCGCAGCGCCGCGGTGAATGTCGCCAGATCGGTGACCGGTTCGTCTCCCAGCCTGACCAGCACGTCTCCGACCGCCAGTCCGGCGCGCGCCGCCGGGCCGTCCACCGACAGGCCGGCGATCCGATAGCCGCCGACGCCGCCGTCGGAAAAATCCGGCGCCGAGCCGAACCAGGTCTCGCGGTTGCCCGCTGCCGGTAGCGGCGGCGCTGGCTGGAGCGGCACGAACGCCGGCGCGTCGGGCAGCTGGCGCAAGGCGTCCACGATTCGCGCGGCGGTCGCCGCGACGGTCGCCAGCCCGGCCAGATCGACGGCAGCCAGGCTGTCGGCCGGCGAGTTCATCTCGACGTAGGGTCCGGTGAACAGGAACAGCGCCGGGATCTTGCGGGCGAGGAAACTCGCGTGGTCGCTGCCCACGAGCGCTGCGGACTGCGGCGACACGGAGACGTCGTCGCCGGCGGCCGCCGCCACGAGGTCCGCGAAGTCGGGGCTCGATTCGATTCCCGCGACGTACAACGGGCCCGCCGCCAAGCGGCCGACCGCATCGAGGTTGACCATCGCGTCGAGCCGGTCGATCGGCACCGGCGGATCGGCGGCCAGATGCCGCGATCCGACCATCCCGATCTCCTCGGCGCCGAACCCGCAGACGAGCAGCGAGCGGCGATCGCCCGGCTCTCCGCTCGCCTGCACCGCCGCCTCGGCGACATGCAGCAGGGCCGCCACGCCGGCGGCGTTGTCGCCCGCCCCCGGGAAATAGGCTCCCGGGGCGGGAACTCCCGCCGCCCCGGGATCGACCCGGCCGAGGTGATCCAGATGGGCGCCGGCCACGATCCAGCGGTCGGCCAGCGCGCCGCTGCCCGACACGATGCCGCACACGTTGACGGAGGAGCCCACCGACGGCGAAGGCAAGGGGACATCTCGCAGCCAACCGTCGGCGAAGCCGGGCTCCAGCCGCATCGCCCCCAGCCAACCCGCGATCAACGCGGCGGCCTGGCGTTCTTCAGGGGTGCCGGCGCCGCGCCCGGCCAATTCTGGCGCCGTCAGATCGCGGATCACCGCGGCAAGGGCGGTCGTGTCGGCGGCAACCGCTGCGATCCGATCCGCGGCGACCGCCGGCCGCGATCCCTCGCCAACCGCTACGACCGCCGCCAGCAAACTCCACGCGACCAGCAGACGCTTCGGCGCCGGTAACGGAACTCCCATCACGCACCCGCTTTCAGGACCAGTGCCGCGGCGCAACGCGCACCGCAGTGGCGGACGAAAAGATCCGCGAAATCCTCGAGATGCGCTTGCATCCGCACGGTCTCGTAGGCGGCGGTGGCCATCAGCACGGCCAGGATGTCGGTCGTCACCTCCGTCACGCTGGTGCGAGCGCTGTCGCTCGTGGGCGAACCGAACCCGCCCAGCCGATCGAAGAGACCGAGCCGTCCGCCGAGATGCACCGGCCCCTTGCGGATGCCCGCGTATCGCTCATCCGGTAGACCTAGCCGCAGGACGATGTCGCCAGATATCAGCCGCAGATCGTACATGCCGATCGGCAGCAGATAGCGGAGGCTGGCCAGGTTGCAGCAATCGACCGCGTTGTTGATCCGGTAGAGGTCCTGTCCCTTCAAGACGCGACGCAGCAACGCCTCGCTGCTCGGCCGATGGCGCGAAGGATCCATGCCGAAGCTCTTGTAGAGGACACGCGCTTCCTGCAGCCCGGCGATCTCGCTCGGCAGCTTGCCAGCGTGGGCCGCGGCCAGTTCGGCGGCCAGCGCCGCCGTCTGCCGCCAGACGGCGGGCTCCGTGCGCACCGCGACGCCGGTCAGGCTGACGACGCCGGCGAGCAAGCGGTCGCTCACCTCGTCGGCGAGAGCGACGCGGCGGTTGTCAGGCAAGGCCAGCGACGACGCCATCGTCAGCCGCCCGCGTAGCGCCCGCCGGCACCGTAGAGCCGCTCGTAGTAGGTGCGGTAGGCTCCGCTGCGGATCTTCTCCCACCAATCCCGATGTTCGAGATACCAGGCCACGGTCTGGGCGAGGCCCTGCGGGAAGCTCCAACGCGGCCGCCAGCCGAGTTCGGCGCGGATCTTCGCGGCCGCGATGGCATAGCGACGGTCGTGGCCCGGGCGGTCCGGAACGAAACGGATGAGCGATTCGGGCCTGTCGAGCCTCTGCAGCAGCAGCTTGACGAGATCGAGGTTCGCCCACTCGTTGTCGCCGCCGATGTTGTAGACCTCGCCCGCGCGGCCGCCGCGCATGACCAGGTCGATCGCGCGGCAATGGTCCTCGACGTGGAGCCAGTCCCGCACATTGAGGCCGTCGCCATAGACCGGCAGCGGCTTGTCCTCCAGGGCGTTGGCTATCATCAGCGGGATGAGCTTCTCGGGAAACTGATAAGGGCCGTAGTTGTTGCTGCAGCGGGTGATCCGCACATCGAGACCGAACGTCCGCTGGTAGGCGCGGCACATCAGATCCGCCGCGGCTTTGCTAGCCGCATAGGGCGAGTTCGGAGCGAGCGGCGAATCCTCCGTGAAGCTCGGCGCGGCCGGCGCCAGCGAGCCATAGACCTCGTCGGTCGAGATCATGACGAAGCAGCCGACCTTGCGCGCCAACGCCGCCTGCAACAAGACCTGGGTGCCGCGGGTGTTCGTGTCGAGGAAGACGCCCGGCGCGTCGAGCGAACGATCGACGTGGCTCTCGGCGGCGAAATGGACGATGGCGCCGATGTCCTCGGCGGCCAGCAGTTCGGCGACGAGCGCCTCGTCGCGGATGTCGCCGCGAACGAATCGATAGCGCGGGTGGTCTTCCAGACCGGCCAGGTTCTCCAGGTTGCCGGCATACGTGAGCAGGTCGAGGTTCACGACCCGGTCTTCGCTGTGCGCCAGCAGATACCTGACGTGGTTGCTGCCGATGAATCCGGCGCCGCCGGTGACCAGGACGTTCAAGCTCGGCTCCTAGTCCAGGTTGTTGGCGCCCGATTCGGCGACCAGGTTGCTCGCGCGCAGCAGAGACGGGAACGTGCCCGCATCGGTCCACCAACCCGCCAGCTCGCTCCACTCGAGCTGTCCGCGCTCGAGGTACATGTTGTTGACGTCGGAGATCTCCAGCTCGCCGCGCGCGCTGGGCTCCAGTTCGCGGATCATGTCGAAAACCTGATGATCATAGAAGTAGATGCCGGTCACCGCGAACTCCGACCGGGGCTCGCGGGGCTTCTCCTCGATGCGTACGATGCGCTCGTTCGCGAAGACCGGCACGCCGAAGCGTTCGGGATCGGGCACGCGTTTCAGGAGAATACGCGCGCCGCCGGGCTGCTCGCGGTACGCTGCCGCGACGTCGCGGATATGCCGCTCGATGATGTTGTCGCCCAGCACGACAGCCAGCTTGCCGCCATCGGCGAAGTCCTCCGCCAGCCGCAGTGCGTCCGCGATGCCCCCCTCGCCTTCCTGGTACGTGTAATGCAGCTCCTTCAGCCCGAACTCCTTGCCGTTGCCGAGCAGTTGCAGGAAATCGCCGGCGAAGCTGCCGCCAGTCACCAGCAGCACGTCGTCGATGCCCGCGTTCACGAGACACCGCAGCGGATAATGGATCATCGGCCGATCATAGACCGGCAGCAGATGCTTGTTGGTGATCTTCGTGCAAGGCAGAAGCCGCGTGCCGAGTCCGCCGGCCAGGACCACACCTCTCATGCCGGATCCTTCCTGCGCGGCCTTCGCGGCGCGCCGTCGAGAGCCTCCGCCAGCTGCGCGACCCGCCTGCGGTCGACGCGGCCGGCGATCTGCAACGAACTGCCGACGATGAAACCATCGGCGACCGCGCGGAAGTCCGCGAGGTTCGCGCGCGTGATGCCGCTGCCGACAAGCAGGGGACAATCGGGAAGAGATTCGCGCAGGATATCGAGGTCCGCCGGTTCGGCGGCGGCGCCGGTCTGGGCTCCGGTGACGATCAGGGCATCGGCGTGGGCGCGCCGGCGCAGATCCGTCGCCTCCTGCGCCAGATCGCGCGCGGCCAGCGGCGCCGCGTGCTTGACGCGCACGTCGACGAGCAGCCCCACATGCTCGAGGCCGAGTTCGCGCCTGCGGCGCAGCGTCTCGTGCGCGCGCCCGACCAGCAAGCCCTGATCGCAGAGCATGGCGCCGGCATGCACGTTCACGCGCACGAAACCCGCGCCCGTGGCGCCCGCCAGCGCCAGCGCGGCGGCGGCATCGTTGCGCAACACATTGACGCCGAGGCGCAGATCCTCGTGCCGGCGCCGCAGTTCCGTCAGCACGACCGCCATGGCGGCGACCGTTTCCGGTGGCACCCGCTCGGGCCAGAACGGAGGGTCGTGGAAAGTCTCGTCCATCACCGCGCGCACGCCGCCAGCGGCCATCGCGTCCAGGTCGGCGAGGGCGG
>CAZJWO010000116.1:0-11582 GCA_964549735.1 uncultured Fibrobacteraceae bacterium
TCTCGGAAACGTTGGCTTGGTCCTGCCTTGGCTGAGGATCGCCCTGCGGGCGGATCAACGGGAAACACCATAGCTCGCTCTCGATCCGGTATCCGGACGTCGGAGCAGACGCGTCGTTCTGACTCGGAAGAACGTGTCGCCGCACGACGAGTCCTTTTAGCGGGAAGCACGGTGTACGGTCGCGCCGGCATCACACGTGTTAGAAGTTGGTGAGCGTCTTGCTGCGCCGGCTGCCTCCAGATTACTCTTCATCCGCCATGAGAGCCTGGGCGTATCTCTTCACCATTCTATTCGCCACGCCGGATGGCTTGAACGCGACTGGTCCCGGGCTAGCGATGCATGAGCAGACCGGCATCTTGTGCGATCGCTTCTTCTCCTACGTGAAGAAGGCCGACGCCGGCGACTTCAAGCGCCCGGTCGGGATCCTGGTCGATACTTGGATGGACGCGATGCCACGGAGCAATAGACCGTACTGCGAGGAAGGGCTGAGGGCTCTGCTGGCCGCGCAATCTGGCGGTGATGCCACGCTGACCGCCGGTGTGTCGGATGTGGTGGCGGAGTTCCACGCCTGGTACGTGCTACCCTGGATCACGAGCAATCCACACCTGTTCGCCTGTCGTTGAACATGTCCAGTACTGGCAAGAAGTGGCTGCTCGGTTGCGGGATCGGTTGTGCGGCGCACATCGTGCTGTCGCTGGGCCTAGCCGGCGGCGGCTTGTATCTCTACAAGGATACACTATTCGGCTGGCGCGACGCGAATCGAGCGCGGACCGAGTTACTGCGGTCGACCGCTGATGGCCGGCCGTTCGTGCCCACCTGGAACGCCGAGGCGCTGGCGAACCGCGTGGACGCATTCTTGATGGTGCAGACGAGCACTTCCTCACCGGCGACCGTTCTGGTCGAGATCCTCGAAGATCTGCGGGGTACGGGCCGCGACGCCGCATCGGCCGGAGCCAGACCCGCGCGCCTATGGCGGGGGCTGCGGTTCGTCTCGCGATTTGGCCCACAGGCCGCCGACTATGTGCAGATCCGCGCTCGGGCTCTGCTCGCCGCGGAGATGAGCCAGGACGAGTACTTCTACCTCCACAGCCTGATCTATCATTGCTGGCTGGAACATGATCCGGCGTCGGGCATCGCAGAGCTATTCACGGCTCTGCGCAGCGCCGATGCCAGGTTCGAATTCCTGTCCGGCGATGTCGTCTACGATCCAGATACCGATCCACAGGACGCGGCGCGATACCACAGGCGGCAGGTCGCCGCGCGCCACCGCGATTGGCTGGCCGCGATGCTGGCCGCGGCGTTGGAGCCGCCCGCGTCGCGGGACTGGGCCGACGCGATCGGCGCCCAGCAGTCGCTCCTGGAGGTCCGATCCGACGCTGTTCCCTGGAGGGGGTCGGTTCCCGCGGCCTGGGCGGCGGTGCTGGAACCGCGCCGCGCCGTGCTGGAGGCGAACTGGCTCGTCGAACGCAACCTCTTCGAACTTCTAGCCGGATTCTAAGACTACGCCCGACGCACCGTTGTCCCTCGCCAATGCTCCATCGGGCCGTTTCCGGGGCATTGCAAGACTCGAATTCGCCGCGGAATCTCGTCCGTCGATTCGTGGGTTGCTTCGGGGCCATCCCTTTGTAAGACTGTTGCACTCTGGCGAGCGTTTCCCACTTCCTCGCTACGGCCCTCAAGAATATTCCGGCCCAGGTTCTGGGAGTCGTAACAGTTCTGGTCGAAACGTGCCACAGGAGAGACGAGCGAGTGGACTGACCCGGATCTCGCAGGCTTGCCCGTTAGGAATCACGTGCGCCAGCGCGGGCTGCATATGACTCGCCTGGAAACATTCATCGACGCGGCCTTCGCCTTCACGGTCACCCTGCTGGTGATCTCTGGCGACGGCATCCCAGGCAGCTACGCCGAACGGGTTCACGCCCTGAAGGGTACGCCGGCGTTCGCGGCGAGTTTCGCGACCATCACGGCGGTCTGGGTCGGCCACCGCACCTGGAGCCGTCGCTACGGCCTGGAAGACGCGCTGACTACGCTGATCAGTCTGGTGCTGGTCTTCGTGATGCTGATCTACGTCTATCCGTTGAAGATGGTCTTTGCGGCGCTTTTCGCCTGGATCAGCGGTGGCTGGTTGCCTGCCGACTTCAGGATGGATTCGTGGCGCGAACTGCTCGGCATATTCCGCGTCTACGGCATCGGCTTCATGGTGCTGAACCTGCTGATGGCCATGCTCTACGTTCGAGCCTTGCGGGCGACGGACGAGCTAAGGCTCGACATCGTGGAGCAGCGCAGCGCACGCGGAGAGATCGTCTCCTACGTGGTCCTGGCGGCTACCGGCGCCGTCTCCGCGCTCTGGGCCACGCTGCTGCCGGCTCAGATCGCCGTCTACGCCGGTTTCGTCTACACCACACTCGGCGTCTCGATGCCTTGGGCTGCGATAGTGCAGAGTCGGGCGGTTGAACGTCTGGCCGCAGCGGAGCGAGAAGCCGATCGCCCAACTTCGTCCGAGACAAGCTGAAGCGAAGCAGCCGCGCTCAACGTGCGGAGCGAACCAGGTTCATCATGAAGAAGTACGGTCGGGCCGGCGAAATCACGTTGAGGGTTCCGGCGAGATAGAGCGAGCGTGATGGACAGGCGAAAGCGAACGATCCGGTCGATCCGGAATGGCCGACGAACTCGGGCAGCGGGGTAATCCAGAAACAGCGCGGCAATTGGAAGTACATCAGCCCGTAACCGTAGCGCAGCGGGAAGAAGATCTTGTTCCAGGTCGTCATAGGTTCCAAGTTGGCAGAATCGAATAGACGCCCTTCGAAAAAGGCGCGCAGGAAACGCATACATTCAGAGGCGGTGGAGACCAAGCCGCCATCCGACACGTTGGACGAAAGGTATTTCGGGACGCAGACCGGGGCGCCTTTCAGGTAGAGGGTGGCGGGGGGCTGGCCGGAGTCGGGCTTCGTCCAATCGTAGAGATAGGTGTTCTGCAAGCCGAGCGGCGCACAGATACGCTCCTCGAGATTGACCGCCATCGGCTTGTCCGTGAGGGCTTCGATGATTTCACCGAGCAGACGATAGTTGAGATTCGAGTAATAGGCCTTGCCCGGCGCCCCTGGCGCGAAATGGGGGGACAAGACGCGGTTGATACTGAGCGCTTCAGCGGTGTCGATGTAGCGGTCGTGACCGGCTATCAATTCGGCCATCAAGCTTTCGCCGCCGCGCGGCTTGTCTGTTTCGAAATCGGCCAGGCCTGAGGTCTGGTTGACCAACTGGCACACCTTGATCTCATGGCTGTGGTCCTTGCCCTTGTATACGTGTATCCCCTCCAGCAGCGGACCTGGTAGATACGCCGAGATCGGCGCTTCGAGGTCCAGGCGGTGCTCCCCGTGCAGTTGCATGATGACGGTTGCGGTGTACATCTTGGTCACGCTGGCGATGAAGTAAGGCGTGTCGGGCGTCATCGGCGCGCCAGTGGCAGGATCGGCCGTCCCCGCCGCGCCTGTGAAGTCCAGGGTGTAGTCGTAAGACTGCACCGCCGCGACGGCATTGCGCAGGCTTCCTTTGCCGATCTGAGCGTCCAGCAAAGATTGCAGTTCCTTCGTCCTGTCGATCATCGTTCTACCCACGCACATCCTTCTTTCGGCGGCGAGTTCCTGATCTGCAGTCGAACCGCCTGGCGGAAGTATCCGTGATGCAGTCCGACGAGGGCGGAATCGCTGACGTTGTTTCCCATTTCGACGCTGGATCGGACGCGGCTCTGGCCTGCCCCTTGTTTCTCGCCATCTACGGCGCTGCCGCGGAGAACAAGCTCCAGACCGGACCGCGGGATTCCCTACGAAAATCGGCGGTGCGCCGCCTCTCAGCTGCGACGGACGATCACCACGCTGACGTCGTCATCGGGCGGCTCGCCGGCGAGGACATCCTGCTGGAGTGCGGCGGCGATCTCCGCGATCGGCCGGTCCTGCGTCTGGCGAAGCATCTCTTCGAGCCGAGTCAGCGACTGGCCGGAAGCAGAGGCGGAGAGGTCATCATCGGATGCGGGGGCGCCTCCCAACAGACCGTCGGTGTAGAGGACGAGTACATCACCCGCGTTGAGCAACTGCAGCGTGTTCACCGGGTAGCGTTTCTTCAACGCGTACGGGCTGCCGAGCCGATCGCGATCGACGCTGTCCTCGGACGGGAACATCCCGATGGGGTACATCGCCTGGAGGCGCTCGGGGTCGATGGCCATCAGCCTCCCGAACTCCCGGGAATACACGACCGGCGATGGGTGGCCCGCCGAGAGAAAGGCGAACTGGCCGTCCGACGAGATTTCCCCGTAGAGCATGGTGATGGACTTGGTATAGTTCGCGGTCTGGAAGAAGCGTGTGTTGAGATTCTCGAATAGGCGGGCCGTTATTTCCCCGTGCTGATCCAGTTCGTAGAGCGCACCGGTGAGGAACGCGTGGTGCAGGCCGATGTGCAGCGTCGCGTCCGTGGTCTGGTGGCCAGCCACGTCGGCCAGCAGGATTCCCGCGCGGTGCCGGTTTCGCTCCAAGCGCTTCCGGACCGACTCGGACTGAGCTTCGCGGATCCGCCGTTCCAGGTCGAAGCGGCGGCTGAAATCCACGTAGATGATGTGATCGCCGCCGATGGGAGGGTGCAGCGGGAGCGAGAACCCGGCGATCTCGATACCAGGCAGGACCGGCACGTCGCCGGGCTGGGGTATGTGTGCCGCGGCGATCTGCAGGAAATTGTCCAGTTCGCGTCGGATGTCGAGGGCCGAGCGTCGATCGAGCATGCCTCATCTCCAGTTCTGCGGCCGGCCGAGGCCGCCGCCGCCTTACCGGCTGTCGCCCCGGTGCTGTCCGGCCACAATCTACGCAGACCCGGGGCATCAGTTGCGCCGTTCTCGTGAGGAGTTCGTAAACTACGTGGCCGGCGGTACGGCCGCGAGCACTATTTGCGAGTCCTGAACATGGAGGCGTCATCATTCCATCGTTATGCTGCTCTCAGCCACCCAACTCACGCGACGAGGTCATCATGGATAGTCTGAAGCAGGCCCGCCACCTCCTCTTCACGGTCGACGGCACGTATCTCCCGACGATGACGGCGGAGACGGCGGCTATCAAACGGCTGCTCGAAGAGGCCGCAAGTTAACGAGCAAGGAGCTCTTCGGATCGGCGCTTGCGCCGATCCTGCCGCTGATCGCGGTGTGTGACTTCCTTGGTTTCTGGTGGCTGAAGAGGTGGCACCCGGCCCGAACTCCGGAGAACTGCAGTCCATGCTGGGCCTCGTCTGCTCGCGAGCTTGGGTGCTGTTGGCGTTGGCGGCGTCTGTCGATGCCTTCGCTGATGATACAGGCCGGTCACCACGAACCGCGCAGGACGGGCCGACGATCATCATCCTGATGATCGCAGATGGAGCCAGCTTCGCGAGCATCGAAGCCGCCAGCCATCACGCTTCGGGTATCGTCCGCAGCCAGGTATACTGGCGTTTCCCGGTAGTCCTGGCCATGAGTACGTTGCCGGCCGGGGGACAATACGACGCTGCCAGTGCCTGGACTGATGTTGACTGGTTACGAGGCCGGGCCACGGACTCCGCGGCGGCGATCACAGCCATGACGACGGGGATCAAGACCGACAACCGACGCCTCAACGTTACCCCCGAGGGCGAGCATTTGACGACTCTGGCCGCCCTGCTGCAAGCGCGAGGTCTGGCCACCGGAGTCGTGACGTCTGTTCCGTTCAGCCTCGCGACGCCGGCAGGATTCGCGATCAGCCACGATGATCGCGACCAATTCGCGGAAATCGCCGTGAAGATGCTGCTGGAATCCGGCTTGGATGTGATCATGGGCGCCGGGCATCTCGAGTACGACGACGACGGCTGGCTGAGGTCCGAACCTGTCTATCAGTATGTTGGTGGGGTTGATCTTTGGCAGGGAATCAGAGAGGGCGGTCTCGAGCCCGCGCGATGGAGCCTGTTCGAGTCACGGCAGGCGATTCTCGATCTGGCCACGACCGACAAACCTCCGCGCCGGGTGCTTGCCGTTCCCCGCGTACACACGACCCTGCAGAGCAAGCGTCGCGGCGATCAATCGGCGGCGCCTGAGGCGACACCGAAGACGCCGGATCTGCCGGATCTTGCCGAACTGACCCTCGCGGCGCTGAACGTGCTGTCGCGCTCGCCGAACGGCTTCGGCCTGCTGGTCGAAGGCGGGGCGATCGACTGGGCGGCTCACGATCGCCAGCCTGGCCGCCTGATCGAGGAGCAGCAGGATTTCGATCGAGCTGTTGTCGCGGTGGTCGACTGGCTCGACCGCAATGACGCCTGGCGGAAGGCGCTGCTGATCGTCACCTCGGACCACGAATGCGGCCATCTTTGCGGCCCGCCGGATGGATCGATCCTGCCGCCAGTCGCCGGCCGCGACAAGGGGGCCATGCCAGCTTTCGCGATCGAAAGCGCGGATCACACCAACGCCCTGGTTCCCTTCTTCGCGTGTGGAGAGGGCGCCGACACATTCCTGGACTTGGCGACCGGGATGGATCCCGTGCGGGGCGCCTACCTGGATGTCGCCGACCTGGGCGCGTACTTGCGCGCGATCGTCAGATCCGAAGACTGCCGCAACGTCGGTTCCACCGCCCGCAAGTAGGTCCGCAAGAGGCCGCCGATCACCTCGGGCTTCTCGCGCAGGTGCCAGCGTACCCATTTGAGCACCGACAGCATCCACTGGCGGTACTACGCCCGGGGCTGAACCTGGTCCGTGAGGGATTCGATTGCGACGGCTTGGTCAGATCCCCAGTTCCCGGCGCAGCGCGGCGACATCCGGCCGCAAGGCGCCGGGAATCCCCTCGCGGGAAGTAAAGTCCAGAAGCAGCACCTCCAGCCGTTCGCGGCCCTCGGGCGTCTTCGCGGCCTGGCGCGGCGTCTGGCCGCCGAGGGAGGGAAGGGGGATGTCGGGCCAGGTGCGCCAGTGCTCGGCGCTCAGCTTCGCCATGATGGCCTGGGCCTCGGGAGTCCGGTTGAGTTCCTCGATCTCGCGCTCTCGCCGAGTCTGGGCCGGGGAGAGAGGCGCTGCGGCCGCTGCGGCCATCATCTGCGCCACCGATTCGACCACGACGCCTTTCAAGCGCACCCGCGGGCCGAGCCGGGCGGCGATCTCCGCCTGGACCGTCTCGGCGCGCGTCTGCGAATTGACGTTCACAGTCATCCGGCCCTTCCGGACGTCGATCTGGCCCATGAGGGTGTTCGGCCAGCCGGGGTTCCTCGCGTTGCCTTCTCTTAGCCACGGAATCCGCGCGGCGACCAGCTCACCCGCGTCGCCATACTCGCAGTCGTCGGCGAACTTGGCGGGATCGTCCTCGAGGGTCAAGGGCAGCAGGGCAGAGAACGTGTCCTGTGGCGAACAATCCAACTCGTAGTCGATGCGGGTCATCTGCAAGGGATCGCCATCGGTGTTCTGCAGGACAGGCGCAGCGGGATTCAGGACGTCCTCGCGCAGGTCCAGGTAGAGCCCGCGCAACTCGGTGTCGTACTCGCGAAGCGTCTCGGCATCCAGGTCGCCAGTGCGGGCGACGTGATCGCGCAGCTCGACGATCGCATCGAAGAAGCGACCGGGAAGCGCGTAGGGCGCGCAGCCGAGCATGACGGCGTCTCCATCCAGAGAGACGACCTTCGTGAAGATGATCTCGCCCGGGCGCAGCGTGGCCGAGGCCTGCCGTTCGCGCACGGTGACCTCGCGTTGGCGCAGGACGTCCCGCAGTGCGATCTGCCGGCCGGGCACCGGCGCGACGACCAGGTAGAAGGTGAACGGCTCTGAGCAGACCGCGTCGATGAATCGACTCTCGTACGAATCCAAGCTGCTTCCCTTGCACTGGGCGTAATGGCGCGCCGGCGGCATCGCGGGCCGGTCGTCGCCGCCTTCGCGCTCCGCTTGCTCGGGCTCCCAGTCGAACAGCATCCAGGCTGCGAACGACGTGTCGAACTCCGGCCACTCATCCTGCACGGCCGGCGGCTCGGGCCAGAGCGTGTACTCTTCCCAAGCCTCTTCGAGCGCGCCGGGGCCATAGTGGCCGGCCATGTGCTTCGCGAGCTTCTCGACCAACAGACCCTCGGTCCGGCGCATGCGCAGCCAACCCGCCTCGACGACGGCGGCCGCCTGCTCCTGAGGGAGGCAGCACTTCTTGTACTTCTTGCCGCTGCCGCAGGGGCAGGGGTCGTTGCGGCTGACGGGCATGGGCGTCTCCTAGATCAATGGCCACGTGGCCAATGCGGTTTGAATTTGACTCGCCATAAAAGGTTAACCGGCACCGGCGAACTCCGAACAAAAAGAATCCCCGACGCCATTCCGTTAGGAGGCATCAGGGATTCTTTCAAAGTGGTAGCGGGGGCAGGATTTGAACCTGCGACCTTTGGGTTATGAGCCCAACGAGCTACCAGACTGCTCCACCCCGCAACCAGAACTGGTGTCGAGTTGCCAAAGTAGGATACCGGCCGTCCGCTGTCAAGCGGACGCTCGCTCGCCTCACGGGCCGCCCTGATCGGGCACTAGGATGATGATCTGTTCACCCGGCCGCCGCATGTTGTACCGCTCGCGGGCCAGCTTCTCCAGGGCCAGCGGTTCGGTGCGCAGAGCTTCCAGCTGCGCCTGCAACGCGGCCGTCTGCGCTTCCAGCGCGGCCAGGTCCCGTACGAGCGCGTCGCGCTGCTGGCGCAACCTCACGTATTCGCCGAGCCCGTTCGTGCCGAGGGCGGTCAAGAGGGCGAGCACGATGATGCCGGCGCCCAGCACGAAGGTGACCGTGCTGCGCGCGAGGCGGGCGGCCGGCGGAATCGGGCGCAGGAACGGCGATGCGCGCGACTGGACATCCTTGTCCGTCATCCTGGGGCTCCTCGCTCACCCGCGCGCCCGCGCCCGCTGGAGGTCGCCGCGCCGGCCGTACCCGTCGTGCCGCTCGCCGCAGACGCTCAGGGCGCCGCCGCTCAGCGCAGGTTGTAGAAGCAAGAATGTCCCGGAAACACCGCCAGGTCGTCAAGCTCTTCCTCGATGCGCAGCAGCTCGTTGTACTTGGCCACGCGGTCGCTGCGGCAGAGCGAGCCGGTCTTGATCTGGCCGGCGTTCGTCGCCACCGCGAGGTTCGCGATGAAGGTGTCCTCGGTCTCGCCGGAACGATGGCTGATCACGTTCGTGAAGCTCGCCCGCTTGGCGATCTCGATCGTCTCGAGCGTCTCGCTGAGCGTGCCGATCTGGTTGAGCTTGATCAGGATCGAATTGGCGCAGCGCTCCTCGATGCCCCTGGCCAGGCGCTCGGGGTTGGTGACGAAGAGGTCGTCGCCGACGATCTGGATGCGGTGGCCGAGCCTCTCGTAGAGCTTGCCCCAGCCGGACCAGTCGTCCTCGCTGAGGCCGTCCTCGATGGAGACGATCGGGTAGCTGTCCACGAGCCCCGCGTAGAATTCCACGAGCTCCTCGGACGTCCACGGACGCCCGCCTTCGGCCTGCAGCACGTACTTGCCGTCCTTGAAGAACTCGCTGCTGGCCGGATCGAGGGCGATGGCGATCTCCTCGCCGGGCTTGTAGCCCGCGCGCTCGATGGCGGCGACCAGCAGATCGAGGGCCTCCCGGTTGCTGCCGAGGTTGGGCGCGAACCCGCCCTCGTCGCCGACGTTGGTGGCCAGGCCCTTCTCGCTCAGGATCTTCTTCAGCACGTGGAAGACCTCGGCCCCGTAGCGCAACGCCTCGCCGAACGTCGGCGCGCCGAGAGGCATGATCATGAATTCCTGCAGGTCGACGTTGTTGTCGGCGTGCGAGCCGCCGTTCAGCACGTTCATCATCGGGACGGGCAAGGTGCGCGCGGCCGCGCCGCCGAGATACCGGTACAGCGGCAGGCCGACCGACTCGGCCGCGGCGCGCGCCACGGCGAGCGAGACGCCGAGCAGGGCGTTGGCGCCCAGCTTCGACTTGTTGGGGCTGCCGTCGGCCTCGATCAGGATGCGGTCGATCAGGATCTGCTCGGTCGCGTCGAGGCCGGTCAGCTCGTTCTCGAGCGCCTCGACGTTGCGGACCGCCGTCAGCACGCCCTTGCCGCCGAAGCGGTCCTTGTCGCCGTCGCGCAGCTCGTGCGCCTCGTGTTCGCCGGTGCTGGCGCCGCTGGGCACCGCCGCGCGGCCGGCCGAACCGTCCGCCAGCAGGACATCCACCTCGACCGTGGGATTGCCGCGGGAATCCAGGATCTCCCTGGCCTGGATCATCTCGATGGAGCTCATGGAACCCTCCTGGCTGCGAACTCAAGACGCATCGCGCTGGCCGCGGCGCTTGCCGCCGCCCGACCGTGTTCTGTCGAGACGGCAGTGTAGAGGCGCCTCCGCGGCCTGTCAACGCGGCGCAACCCGCTGTTGACCGCCCGTCGGCGACCTGCGATGTTGCTGGCGGAAGTCGTCGGTTCCAGGCATCTCCAGGTTTGACCGCATGTTCGATCGCCGCGCCGATCTCAAGATCATCCGCCGCTGCAAACGTGGCGAGGAGGCCGCGTTCCAGGAGGTCCTGGCCCGCTACCGTTCGCCTATCTACAATCTCTGCTGGCGCATGACCCGGCACGACGAGGACGCGCGCGATCTGTCCCAGGAGATCTTCATCAAGGTCTTCCGCCTGCTGGACCGCTACGACGAGCAGTACGCGTTCCACAACTGGCTCTTCCGGATCGCGACCAATCATTGCATCGATCACCTGCGGCGCCAGCGCTTGCGTTTCCTGTCGCTGGACCGGGACGGCGGCACGCCCGAAGAGGAAGCGGCCATGCAAGTGGCGACGGATGATCCCCGGCCCGACCAGATCCTGCAGCGCAAACAGGCGTTGGAACGCCTGGAAGAGGTCATCGCCGAGCTGCCGCCGCACTACCGCGTCATCACGTTGCTGCGCCATGATCAACAGCTCTCGTACGAGGAGATCGCCGAATCCCTGCACCTGCCGCTCGGCACGGTCAAGGCCAGGATCCACCGGGCCCGCAACATGATCCAGCAGCTGCTGGCCGCCCGGAATTACGATATTTAGGGGCCACGACATGCAACCAGACAGCCGCCCGTCGCGTAGGAGTCATCGTGACCATGTTCGGAGCGGGGCTCGACAAGCCCCGCGGGCGGCCGCCGGCGCCGGATCCGAACCATCGCCAGTCCGGGGCAAGGAGACGGGTTGACATGAGCGACCACCAGAAACCAGGGGCGACCGGGGTGACCTGCGCGGATTGCCGGCCGCAGCTGTCGGCGTATCTGGATGGAGGCCTGGTCAAGACCGAGTCGATGCAGATCTTCCTGCACCTGCGCAGCTGCGCCGGGTGCGCGCAGGAACTCGCCCGGCAGCAGCGTCTGCTGGACCTGCTGGGCGCGCTGCCGCAGCGCCAACCGCCGCCGGGTTTCGATGCGCGGATCCTGGCCGCGGTTCCCTACGATGCGTACCGGGCGATGGCGGGCCTGCGCCAGCCGCGGGTGCCGGTCTTCCTGGCGGCGGAGGCCCTGCCGGCCTGGCTGCGGAACCGGACGGTGCGCTGGGCGGGCGCCGGCCTGGCCGCGGTGGTCAGATCGGAAGAGCACACGTCTGAACTCCAGTCACGAGATTCCAT
>CAZJWO010000117.1:0-11374 GCA_964549735.1 uncultured Fibrobacteraceae bacterium
CGCCGCCGCCGCGGCGGTCGTCCCGGCCGCGTGCGGATCGACGATCCCGGCGAACCGCGCGGCGTGCTGTCGCGTCAGCGACACCGACCAAGCCGCCAGATCGAGCAGGTCGGGAGCGACACCCTCGACGCCGCGCCACTGCTCGACGCAGAGCCGCAGCCGATCGCCGGCGATCGACTGCGGCCCGGGACGGATCTCGTCCGGATGGCGGTCCATCAGACGTCGGCGTGCAAGCCGTGCCGCTGCGGATCGTCCAGCAGGATCCAACGCACGTGCGTCGCGAACAACTCATCCGGATAGAGCCGCACCTTGGCGCCTCGGAAACGGTCCTGCTTCACGAGCCAGGCGCAGCGCTCTTTAGCCGTTTTCGTCATCTCCGGCAGGGCCCCCCAGGTGATCGCGCCGGTCGGACAGCTCTGCGCGCAGGCCGGCGCGAGGCCGTCCGCGACGCGGTCGACGCACAGCTTGCACTTGACGATCGCGCCGGTCCTCTCGTTGCGCCCAGGTGCCGAAAACGGACACGCCTCGCGGACGTCGGCGAGGTCCGCCTTCGCTTGCTCGGAGAAGACGACCGCGCCGCTCTCGTGCTTGAAGTAGCTGCCCGCCGGCAACTCCTCGATGCACGCCGGCTCCGCGCAATGGCGGCATTTGTCGTGCGTCATCAGCAAGGTCGTCCGGCACGCACCGGCGTCGTGCTCCATGAAGCGCACGAGCGCGTAGGTCTGGCCGTCGAAATCGGGCGGATTCTGATAGGCGCCGGTGAATCGCGTGCCGACGCCCGGCAGCCCGTGCCACTGCTTGCACGCCACTTGGCAACCGCGGCACCCGGTGCAACGGCTGGTGTCGATGAGCATCATCATCTCGGCCATGGCTGCACCTCCTCAGGCTCTGGCGACGTCCACGAGGAACGTCTTGTACTCGGGGATCCGGGTGTTGGCGTCGCCCACGTGCGGCGTCAGACGGTTCGCCGCGTTGCCGGGCGAAAGACCGCCGAAACCCCAGTGCCAGGGCAAGCCGACGGTATGGACCTTCTGGCCATCGACGACGAGCGGACAGATGCGGCTCGTGACGCAGGCCTTGGCCAACACCTCGCCGCGGTCGTTCCAGATCCGGACCTGATCGCCGCCCGCGATGCCCCGCGCCTTGGCCAGCTCTTCGCCGATCATGACGATCAGCTCGGGGAACAGCTCGTTGAGCCAGGGCAGATTGCGGCTCATCGAGCCGCCTTGCCAATGTTCACTCATGCGGTAGGTCGTCGCGACGATCGGGAACCGATCCGGCTTGCCGAACGCGGCAGACTTGCCGCCGTAGATGAACGCCGCGGGATTGGTCGGGTGCTGCGGGTAGAGCACGTTGGCTATCGGGCTTTCCATGGGTTCGTAGTGCACCGGCAGCGGCCCATCGACGAGGCCCGTCGGCGCGAACAGGCAGCCGACGCCCTCGTTGCGCATGATGAATGGCAGTCCGGGTTTGCCGCTGGCCAACGCGTCGGCCATGGGCGCCATGCCGCCGTCGGGCACGTCGCCCTGCCAGCTCCAGGCGCCGCCCTCGCCCTGCCGCGGGCCGTAGATCACCGGCCGCTCGGCGTCCCAAGGCTTGCCCGCGGGATCGACCGCGGCGCGGTTGTAGAGCACGCGCCGGTTCAACGGCCAACACCAGGCCCAATTGTGGTACATGTCCAGGTGCGTGTCCTTGTTGTCCCGGCGGGCCGCGTTGTTGCCGGTCGGGTTGTAGTAGCCGCTGTAGATCCAGTTGCCGCAGGCGGTCGTGCCGTCGGCTTGCAGCTTCGTGAAGTTCAGCACCTGCCCGCCCGTCTTGATCTCATAGCCGTTGATGGCCCGGGCGACCTTGTGCGGATCGGGCTGACCGTTGGCGTCGGCGTACGGCCAGTTCAGATTCAGGATCGGATCGGCGAAGACACCCGGCTCCTTCTGGTATCGCCGCCGGATCTCGGCGGCCAGGCGGCTGAGCATCCACAGATCGGTGCGCGCCTCCTGTGGACCGTCGCCGCCCTTGTACCGCCATTGCACCCATCGGCCCGAGTTGCTGATCGAGCCCTCCTTCTCGACGCTCGCCAAGGCGGGCAGACGGAAGACCTCGGTCTTGATGTCCCGCGGTTCGACGAGACGCCGCCAGAACACGCTGGTCTCGGTCTCGAAGAGGTCCGCGACCACCATCCAGTCGAGTTTGCCCAGCGCCTGCCTCTCGAACAGGACGCTCGGCCCGGCGACCGCCGGGTTCTGGCCGAACACGAACAGGCCCTTGATGACGCCCGCGGCCATGTCCTCGAAGAGCGAGAGGTGGCTGTAGTTGCCGCCGCGCTTGGGCAGCCACGCGTACGCGAAATCGTTCTGCGGCTGCGCCGCGTCGCCGTACCATTCCTTGAGCAGGCTGACCAGATATTTCGGCGCGTTCTGCCACCAGGCGAGCGACGCCGGATCGGCGTTCTTGCCGACGTAGTGCTTGTTGGCGTAAGCCTCGAGCGTGTCCTCGCCGTCGCTGGGCGAGTTCAGATAGCCCGGCAGGATGTGGAAGAGCAGGGCCATGTCGGTCGAGCCCTGCACGTTGCTGACGCCGCGCATCGCGTTGACGCCGCCGCCGGCCATGCCGATGTTTCCGAGCAGCAGCTGCGTGATCGCGTAGGAGCGGACATTCTGCGTTCCGTAGGTGTGCTGGGTGGTCCCCATGGCGTAGAGGATCGTCGCGACGCGGTCCCGCTTGCCGGTGCTGGCGATCGTATCGTAGACCTCGGTCAACAGCTCGCTCGGCGTTCCGGTGATGCGGCTGACCGTGGCGGGATCGTAGGCCGCGTAGTGCCTCTTGAGGATCTGCAGGACGCAGTGCGGGTCGCGTAGCGTCGCGTCGCGCCGCGGCCGGCCCTGCTCGTCCTTCTGGTACTGCCAGGTCTGGGTCGCGTACGCGCGCGTGTTCGCGTCATACCCCGAGAAGACGCCGGCGTCGAAGCCGTAGGCCGGATCGATGAGGAAGGCTGCGTTCGAGTAGTTCAGGACGTAGTCCTCGAAATACAGCCCGTGTTCCAGGATGTGCCTGATCAGGCCGCCCATGAAGGCGATGTCGGTGCCGGACCGCAGCGGCGCGTAGAGGTCGGCACGCGCCGCGGTGCGGGTCTGGCGCGGATCGACGACCACCAGCCGCGCACCCCGGCTCTCCATGGCGTCGGTGATCCACTTGAAGGCGACGGGGTGGTTCACGGCGGGATTGGCGCCGATCACCAGGATGACATCGGCGTGCCGGATGTCGATCCAGTGATTGGTCATCGCGCCGCGACCGAACGAGGCCGCCAGACCGGCGACCGTCGAGCTGTGTCATATTCGGGCCTGGTGTTCGAGGTACACCAGGCCGAGCGAGCGCATCAGTTTGGACAGCGCGAAGGCTTCCTCGTTGTCGAGGGCCGCGCCGCCCAGGCAAGCGATCCCGGGCGTGCGATTGACCGTCTGGCCCAGCGCGTTCTTCGCCATGAAGGTCGCTTCGCGCGTCTTCTGCACGCGCTTGGCGATCTCGGACATCGCCCAATCCCACGACTTGCGCTCCCAGCGGTCGGAGCCCGGCGCGCGGTATTCGACGTATTGCAGCCGCCGCCCCGCTGGGTCGTCGTGCACCTGGAACAGGGCGTTGCCCTTGCTGCACAGGGCGCCGCGATTGATCGGGTGGTCGGGATCGCCCTCGATGTTGACGATGCGCAACCGGCCATCCTCATGCCGGCTGTGCATGATCGCCCCGCAACCCACGCTGCAATAGGGACAGATCGTCGTCTTGAGGGTGGTGGCCAGCAGTTTGCCCTGCTTGGCGCTGTGGGCGTAGGCGGGTTGCAGGTTCAGGCCGGGCAGCCCGGCCATGACGGCCAGGGTCGCGCCGCAACCGACTTTCAGGAAGGTCCGACGAGAAAGGATCATGGTGCGCTCCTCGATCGCTGGGCGATGGACGACTGGGAGCCAGGCTAAGACGTGCGTCCGGGTTATCAACTCCTGCCGATGCGTCTGCGATATCTGTTTATGAATTGACATCCTACTGTCAATCTGGGAGTCCCGTCAACAGCGAATCGCGCCCCAGGGCGACGGTCGAGCCCGGTATCCAATTCAAATCTGGCGGCGGCAGGGTCGCGATTGTGGCGGTACCGAATGCGGGCGAGTGCGGGGCCTGCACAGATTGAAAACGGCGTTTTCTATCTGTGCAATCGGCGCGCAGACGGCGAAACGAAGCGACTCTCATCCTATCGCGTGCCGCAGGATCTTGCCGAGCAGGTAGAGATGGTACATGGCCAGCACGCCGTAAACGACCACGAGGAAGCCCAGCGTCGCGCGCACCCAGCGGAAATAGCGGTGGATCGAGAGCAGCAGGAACGCGAGCGGCAACGGGCCGAACTTCAACAGCAGGAACCAGCCCACGCCGCGTCGCAACGCCTTGTCCATCAGAGGATTCAGCTCGCGGCCGCCGTGTTCGAGGATATAGAGCGTCGAGCCCGCGTCGACGGAGACCAGGATCAAGAGGACGAGGATCAGGGCGAGGTGTCCGCCGCTGGAGCGGTCCACGTAGCGTCCGCGCAGCAGGTCGAGCTCGCGGCGGATGAGCGAACGCCGGCCGCGCAGCGTGAAGCGCGAGATGACCGGCGTGGGTTCGAGGCGCCGGTCCGGGTGGCGGCGGCGGGTGGGGTCCGGCCCGTCTTGCGGCGCCTGCAGTCCGCTATCGTTGCTCAAGAGGCCCGACCTCACCTTCGTATCGCGCGCGACGGCGCCCGGGCGGTCCCGGCCGGTATCGGCCATGCGCGGCCGACATTGACACCGGTCCGCGGCTGGCGGACATTGTCGGGGTTCGTTGCCGCCGACGCAAGCCGAGGAGCAGCATGTCCGCAGCGGAGCAGTTCCAACTCACGCGGTTCGCCAAGAGCGCCGGCTGAGCGGCCAAACTGGGTCCGGGGGACCTCGACGGCCTGCTCGCGCCGATGCTCGGCGCGGTCGCCCAGAACCTGCTGGTCGGATTCGAGACATCCGACGACGCCGGGGTCTACCGTCTCGACGCGGAGCGCGCCCTCGTGGTGACGGCCGATTTCATCACGCCGGTGGTCGATGACGCGCGGACCTTCGGCCGCGTCGCCGCCGCGAACTCGCTGAGCGACATCTACGCCATGGGCGGCGAGCCGCTCGTCGCCCTGAATCTGGCCGGCTTCCCACCCAAGGAGGTGCCGGCCGCCGTACTCGGCGAGATCTTCGCCGGCGCCGCGGCAGTATGCGCCGAGGCGGGCTGCGTCATCGCGGGCGGCCACACGGTGCGCGACAGCGAGGTCAAGTTCGGCCTGTCGGTGACGGGCGTCGTGCATCCGGACCGCGTCCTGCGCAACAGCACGGCCCGGCCTGGCGACCGGCTGGTGCTGACCAAGCCGCTGGGCACCGGCGCGCTGGTCGCCGCCAACCGCGCGGGCCAGCTCGCGGCCGCGGAGTACGCGGCGCTCGTCGCCTGCATGACCGCGTTGAACCGCGGCGGTCGCCTGCTGCACGCGCTCGGGGCCAGCGCCTGCACCGACGTGACCGGGTTCGGGCTCAGCGGCCATGGCCTGGAGATGGCGCGCGGCGGCGGCGTCCAACTCGTCATCGAGACGGCCGCCCTGCCCCAGCTGCCGCGGGCCGCCGCCCTCTGCGCGATGGGCTTCACGTGCGGCGGCACCAAGGCGAACGCCGCGTTCACGGCCCAGCACATGCAGCTCACCGGAACCCTCGACGAAGGAACGCTCGGCCTGGTGCACGACCCGCAGACCAGCGGCGGACTGCTGGTCGCGGTGCCCGGCGCACGCTGCGACGCGCTCGTGGCGGCGTTGCGTGATGACGGCGCGCTCTGCGCCGAGGTGGTCGGCGAGGTCCGCCCGCACCGCGATGGCGCCCCGTACCTGATCGTCGTCTGATCGGCGCTCGCGCCTGATCTTCCTCAAGCCCTTGCCGCAGAAGCCGATAAGCTATCCAGTCCGCGTTATTCACCCGGGCGGGGAGTCGCCTGTGTCTGCTGCCGTCCGCCATCAATCCCTGATGGACATCCACCCGAGCGAGCTGAAGCAGTTCGTCAACGATCTGCCGACGTTGCCCGTGGTCTTCCAGGAACTCTTCCGTCGCATGCAAGACCCGGACACCCAGGTCAGCGAGCTGGCCGAGGTCATCGCGCGCGACCAGGCCTTGACCCTCAAGATCCTCAAGCTCGTCAACAGCGCGTTCTACGGGCGCCCGGCGCAGATCTCTTCGATCAGCCGCGCGGTGATCATCATGGGCTTCCAGGCCGTGCGCTCGGCGGCGCTGGCCGTGTCGGTCTTCGAGCACTTCAAGGACCTCAACAACGACGGCGCCGCGTTCACCCTCGACGGCTTCTGGCGCCACAGCATCGGCGTGTCCTGCCTGGCCAAGCAGGCGGCGCTCGTGCTGCACGTCGGCGTGCCGGAGGACGCCTTCGTCGCCGGCCTCCTGCACGATGTCGGCAAGCTCGTCATGCTGCAGCACTTCCCGGACGACGTCGAGGACCTCACGCGCGCCGCCGGCGAGCAGCGGCTGACCTGGCGCACGGGCGAGGAGATGCTGTTTCCGATCAGCCACGACACGATCGGCCGCGCGCTGTTCCGCGCCTGGAATTTTCCGGCCGCCGTGGTCGAGGCGGTAGCCTGCCACCACCGGCCCGAAAGCGCGAGCCGCTACGCCGAGCTGGCCGCGCTGGTGCACCTGGCCGACTTCTTCAGCTACCACATGGAAAGCGGCTGTCCGGGCGGCGTCGGCGCGCGCACGCACTCGGCCGACGCGGCGCGCCTCGTCGGGCTGACGCCCGACCTCGCCAACGAGGTCCTGCGGCGCGCGCAGGAAGAATTCGCGGAATCCCTCGAGCTGTTGAAGCTGCTGGACTGACCCCGCCACGACCGGGCATACTGCCGGTTGCCGGCGCTGCCGCCGGCGGCGAGGAGTCAGCCGCGCATGCCCGTCACCCGTCTGCTGGCGATCGGCGATGTCCACCTGGGACGGCAGAGCCGCCGTCTGCCGTCCGCGCTCGACGGGACCGCGCTCGGCCCGGCCGCAGCGCTGCGGTTGGCCGTCGAGACGGCGCTGGCGCGCGACGTGCGGGCCCTGCTCCTGGCCGGCGACATCGTCGACGGCGACGGCGACCTCTACCACGCGCTCGGCGTGTTGACCGACCTGCTCGCTCCCCTGCGGGCGCAAGGCGTCGACGTGATCGCCGTGGCCGGCAACCACGACCACGCGGTGCTGCCGCGGCTGGTCCGCGCGGTGCCCGGTGTGCGCGTGCTCGGCGCGGGTGGAAGCTGGGAAACGGCGACTGTCGGCGGTCCGGGCGGACCTGTCCGCGTCCTGGGCTGGTCGTTTCCGGCGCAGCACCACCCACACAGCCCCGCCGCCGACCTCGCGCGCCTGGACGAGGGCCCGCCGGCGCTCGGCCTGCTGCACGCAGACCTCGACGCTGCGAGCGGCCGTTACGCGCCGGTCACGCGCGGCGAGCTGGAAGCGGCCGGCCCCTGCCGCTGGCTGCTCGGGCACGTGCACACACCGAGCCTCGATCCGGCGACCGGTGAGCCGGGCTACCTCGGCTCGCTCGTGGGCCTCGACCCGACCGAAGTCGGACCGCGCGGGCCGTGGCTTGTCGAGGTCGACGGCCGCCAGGTGGCGCTGCGCTTCCTGCCGCAGGCGCCGTTGCGCTGGGACCGGCTCGACGTCGCGGTCGACGATGCGGCGTCGCCACGGGACGAGCTGCCGGCGCTGATCACCGAAGCGATGCAGGCCTTCGTCGCCGAGCGCCAGGAGCAGCTGGTGTCGACCTCGGCGCTCGGGCTGCGGCTGCGCCTGACTGGTCGGACGGCCGACTTGCGCGCGCTCTGCGCCGCGGCTGACGCGTTCATGACCGAACCGCCCGTGCTGCGCCTGGACGAGGGACTGCAGGGCTTCGTCGACCGTATCGATGTCGACGCGAACCCGCTGCACGACCTAGCGGCCCTGGCCGAGCGCGACGACCCGCCTGGCCTGCTGGCGCGCGAGCTGCTCGCGCTGCGCGCCGGCCGGGCCGTCGACCTCCAGCGCGAGGCCAGGCAGGCACTGCAGCAGGTCGACGGCGGCAGTTCCTACCGCAGCCTCGGCGCGGCCGGCCTCGCCGCGGCGCCCGACGACGACACCCTCGCCGCAGCGCTCATGCAGAGCGGCTACTTGATCCTGGACGAGCTGTTGCGAGCGAAAGAGGTCGGCGATGGAACTGCGTGAGCTGCGCCTGCAACGCCTGCCCGGTCTGCCCGAACCGTTCGCCATCGAGGGCGAACCGGGCCTCAACCTGATCCTCGGTCCGAACGGCTCGGGCAAATCGTCGCTCACCCGCGCGGCCCTGGGCCTGTTGTGGCCCGACCACACCAACGGCGGCCGCTTGGTCGGCCTCTGGCGGCACGACGGCGCGGTCTGGCGCGCCGAGCGCGCCGGCGGCGCCAACGTCGACTGGCAGCGCGACGGCCAGCCGCAGCCCGGTCCGCCGCCCCTGCCCCAGGCCGACCAAGCCGCGAGCTTCCGGCTCGGGCTGCTCGACGTGCTCAAGCTGGCGGCCGATGCCAGCGACAAGGGCCTCGCGCGCTCGATCCGCAACCAGATGGCCGGCGGCTACGACCTCGCCGCCCTACTGGCCAGGCAGACGCTCACCGGCAAGGAGGGCCAGACCTCTGCCAGGAACCTCACCGCGGCCGAGGAGCAGGTGCGGCAAGCGAAATCCAGACAGCTGGCGCTGCGACGCGAGGAGGAAACGCTCGACGACCTGCACCAGCAGCTGCAGGACGCGCGCGACCAGGCCGAACTCGCCCACGCGCTGCGCCTGGTCCAGGTGGCCGCCGCCTCGCGCGACGCTTCCGCGGCCGCGGCGCGGCGGCTCGCCGAATTCCCGCCGGTGCTGGACCGCGTGCGCGGCGACGACCTCGAGCTGCTCGAACGGGAGCGCACGCGCCAACGCGAGGCCGCCGAAGACCAGGAGCGGGCCTCGCGGGAGATCGCCGCCGCCGAACAGCGCCTGGCCGTGGCCAGCTTGCCCGACGGTGGCCCCTCGACGACGGCGCTCGACACGGCGCGTAACCGCCTCGCCGAAGCGCGGCAGCTCGCCAGCGACGTAGCCCGCGCGCAAGCGGTCATCGCCGACGCCGACGCACGCCTGCAAGCAGCACGGCGGGCACTCGAGCCGTGGGGCGAGCCCGACAGCGGCCATCCCGTCGCGCGCGAGCGCCTGCGCGCCGAAGCCAGCGCGGTCAAGGCGCAGCTGGAAGGCGCCGCCGCGCGCGACGCGATCGGCCAACTCCTGGCGTCGCCGGTGCTGACGGCCGCCGATGCTGACGGGCCGCCGCTAGGCGCTTCGCGCGTCGAGCACCTCGCCGCCGGCAGCCGCGCGCTGCTGTCATGGCTTGGCGCCACTCACGAGCGACGCTGGTCCTGGTCGGCGCTGCTCGCCGCGCTCGCGCTGATCGGCGTCGGCGTGGCGAGGCAGCCGTGGTCGGGCCCCGAGGATACGGCAACGGGCTGGGCCGCGATCGTGCTCGGCCTGGTGGCGGTCGCCGCGGCGATCGCGCCGCGCTTACTGGCCACGCGCAGCCGACAGGCTCGCGAAGCTCACGCCGAAAGCGGCTGCGTCAGCCCGCCCACGTGGACTGAGCCCGAGGTCCGCAAGCTGCTGGTTCGGCTGGGCGAACAACAGGTGGCCGCCGAGTTCGCCACCCTGCGCCGCCATCTGCGCGACGATCTGGCGGCGGCACAGCGTTCTGCCGCGGCCCGCGCGCAAGAAGTCGACGGCCCGCGCCTCGACGCGACCGAATGGCTGCACCGCAACTTCCTCTACCACGAGGCGCTCGCCGCACACGATGGGGCGCGAGCCGCGCACAACGACATGGCGAGCGCGCTGGCCGAGAAGCTCGCCGCTGCGCGCGAAGCGCTCGAACCGTGGCTGCCGGCGACCAATGACGGCGGCGACCTGGCCGCGATCACCGCCGCCTGCGATGAGCTCGTCCGGCGACAGAACGATCATCGCGCGGCCGACCAGGCCCTCCGGGAGGCCCAGCGTCGGCAGTCGGACTACGCGCGCAACCTGCGCTCGGCGCAGCAGGCGATCGCCACGTTGATGGCCCGGCTCGACCTGCCGGACGATCCTGGCAGCGACGCCCTGGTGCGGGCCTACGCGGCGCGTGTGAACACCTACCAGAGCGACCGCGACGAGGCGGCGCGCCTGTCGGCCCTGGCACAGGCCGATCGCGACGCGCTCGCCCGATTGGCAACGCCCTGGCGCGACAGAGCGAGCGAGGCGCTCGATCGTCCGGCCGACCGACTGGCGGCCGACCTCGCGGCGGCCGAGGCGGCAGCCGCCCGGCAAGCAGACTTGAACAAGAAGATCGTCGAGATCCAGACCCGGCTCTCGGAAGCGCGACGTGACGCATCGTACACAGAAGCCCTGCTTGAGCGCGACCGGGCCCGCGACGCCCTGGCGGCCGTGCGTGAACAGGTGCGTGCGACGGCGTTGCGGCGCCTGCTGCTGGAGCGGCTGCAGCAGCAACACCGGCGACGCACCGAGCCGCCGGTGCTGCAGCGTGCCCGACGGCTCTTCGCCGGTTTCACCGCCGGTCGCCTCGAGTTGCTCGTCGCCGACCTCGACAGCGAGGGTTTCCGCGCCCGCGACACGGCGACCGGCGAGGGTCTGGACCTATCCCAGCTCAGCGACGGCACCCGGGCGCAGCTCTTGCTCGCCGCGCGGCTGGCTTACATCCAGGAGGCCGAGCGCGGCGCGATGGTGCCGCTTTTTCTCGACGAGTCGCTGACCGCGAGCGATCCCGAGCGCTTCGCGGCGATCGGCGGCGCGCTCCTGGACCAGATCGCCGACGAGGGTCGCCAGGTCTTCTACCTGACCTGCGATCCGGCCGACGTCGCGGCCTGGCAGCAGCTCCTCAGCGCGCGGGGCGACGAACCGGCGCCCGTAGTCGACCTGGCGCGCGTGCGCGGGCTCGCCGCCGCGGCACCGATCGTGCGGCTGCGCCCGCCGGCGCCCGCGCCCGCGCCGGCGCCGCTGCCGGGCGAGCAAGCTGCCGACTATGCCGCGCGCCTGGGCGACGTGCCGCCGCTCGACGTGCACGCCCCGGCGGACGCGGCCCACCTGTTCCATCTGCTGCGCGACGACCTCGCCCTGCTGCATCGCCTGCTCGCCAGCCGGGTCGCGACAGTCGGCCAGGTCGAGTCGCTGGCCGCAACGCTGGTGGCCGCCGGCGCGCTCGAGCCGGCGCAGCTCGAACGGCTGCGCGCGCGCCAGCGGGTGCTGGCCACGTTCCTGGCGGCCGCGGCAGATCGGAAGAGCGTCGTGTAGGGAAAGAGTGTAGGAT
>CAZJWO010000118.1:0-11322 GCA_964549735.1 uncultured Fibrobacteraceae bacterium
CGGCAGCGTCCGCCCGCCGGCGGCGGGTGCGACGCGGGTCAGCTCCGCTTGGACTTCTTCTGGTCCGCGCTCTTGGTTTCGCCCTTCTGCTGCGCCTCCTGGACCTGCTTGAACTTGGCGGGGTCGCACTTGGCCGGGTTGCAGAGAGCGGGATTGCAGCCGGTCTTGGCCGCGGCGGCCTTGACGGCCTCCGCCTTGGCCTTGATGGCCGCGGCGTGCTCGCACGTCGCCGGGTCGCAGCCGGCGTGGGTGCACTTCGCGGGGTCGCAGTTGGCGGGATCGCAATCCGCGTGGCCCGCCTGCGCATGTTCGCAGCCGGCCGCGGGCGCCTTGGCCTTGGCGTCGGCCGTTTTCGCGGTGGCGTGCGACGGGCAGCCGGGGCTGCAAGGCGCCGCCTTGGCGGCGGGCTTGTCGCCGGCCATCGCGCCGGCGGCGAGGATGGCCACCAGGGCCAGCGTGCAGAGAAGGGCGGTGGCGAAGCGCTGCATGGACGAACCTCTCGGTCTAGGGTTGCTGAGTTCTGCCGACGGCCATCGGCAAGTATAGGCCAGCGAACGAGCGAAGAACAGGTCGAAATCCTAGGAGTTCCCGATTATCGCCGCCCGGTTCGCCGACAAGCAAGGGCCGCGCCGTCTGGCGGCGCGACCCGGCAGATGCTGCTATCTTCTTTCGATACGGCTATTTCGGCGTCTCTTTCTCGCGCCAGACGTCGATGAGATGCAGGATCGTCTGGGTGGCCAGTTCCATATCCTTGGCGCAGATCCACTCGGTGTAGCCGTGGAACGCCTGCTCGCCGGTGAAGATGTTCGGCGTCGGCAGGCCGCGGGCCGACAGGTTCGAGCCGTCGGTGCCGCCGCGGATCGAGCCGCGCTTCGGCTGCAGGCCGGTGCGCCGGACGGCCTCGAGGGCATACTCCAGGGCGCGCGGTTCCTTGGCCAGGTCGTACTTCATGTTCCGGTAGTACTGCTTGATCTCGACCTCGCAGCGTGAGCCGGGCCACTGCGCGCAGGCCGCCGCGGCATGCTTGCGGATCATGTCGGCCTTGACCGGCAGCTGTTCGACGTCGAAGTCGCGGATCAGCAGCGTGACCTCGGTCTGGCTTGTGTTGCCCTTGATGTTGATCGGGTGGATGTAACCCTGCTTGCCCTCGGTCGTCTCGGGCGCGCCCTCGCGCGGCAGCCCCGCCAGGAACGCGCCGGCGACCTTGATGGAGGGAACCATCTTGTCCTTGGCGTAGCCCGGGTGGATGTCGCGGCCGATGAATTTGACGATGGCGCTGTCGGCGCAGAAGGTCTCGTCTTCGACCTCGCCGCGCTGGCCGCCGTCCATCGTGTAGGCCACCTTGGCGCCGAATTTCTCGATGTCGAAGTGCTTGACGCCGGCGCCGACTTCTTCATCGGGCGTGAAGGCGACCTTGACCGGTCCGTGCGGCCAGTGCGGGTTCTCGTGGATGCGCGTCAGCGCTTCCATGATCTCCGCGATGCCGGCCTTGTCGTCGGCGCCGAGCAGCGTCGTGCCGTCGGCGGTGATGACCGTCTCGCCGAGGCAGGTCTTCAGGTACGGATTCTCGCTCTCCTTGATCACGATGCCGTTCTTGGGCAGCGCGATGTCGCCCCCCTGGTAGTTCTTGTGGAAGATCGGGTTGACGTTCTCGCCGGAGACCTCGGGGTAGGTGTCCATGTGGGCGATGAACGCGATGGCCGGCACCTTCTCGCAACCGGGCGATGCCGGCAGCGAGGCCGTCACGTAGCAATGCTCGTCGACCTGGGCATCGCGAAGCCCGATGGCTTTCAACTCGTCGACCAGGATGCGCGCCAGATCGAACTGCCGTGCGGTCGACGGGTAGGTGTCGCTCTGATCGCTGCTCTGCGTGTGGACCTTGGCGTAGGCCACGAAGCGGTCGACGAGCTTGGGAAACGGCGAATCGGCTTTGCGCGTGAGCATGGCGAGCCTCCAGATCGAGACAGGGCGCGACGCGCGCCCGGGTACGTGGCGGCCGTCGGTGACTGGCGAAGAGCCCATGATAACGAGCGCGCGCGGCCGAGGCAAGGTCGCCGACACGCGGCGGCGGGGCCTCGCGAGCGGCGCGCCGGACAGGCCTCGGCGGCCGCCTCGACGCTCCCGATTGCCGGCAACTGCGACTTGTCTGTCAGGTTGCCGTCTGGTAGCTTTGCCCGGTACGCTGGCGATCGCGCCGATCGCCGACCTGCGCCTCTCCCTTGCCGCGCCCGGAGGTACCCATGGACGTCACCGGCAGCACCAAGAGCTTGCCCGAGAACGCCTATCGCAAGCTGCAGCCAGGCGAGGAGTACACGCCCGTCGTGCCGGCCAAGAAGATCGTGCCGGAACTGACGCCGTACGCCTTGATCTGGGGTCTGTTCTACGCCGCGCTCTTCTCGGCCGCCTGCGCCTACCTCGGTCTGAAGATCGGCCAGGTCTTCGAGGCGGCGATCCCGATCACCATCCTGGCGATCGGCCTCAGCAACGTCCTCGGCAAGAAGGACGCGCTGCAGCAGAACGTGATGATCCAGTCGATCGGCTCGGCCTCGGGCGTCGTGGTCGCGGGCGCGATCTTCACGCTGCCGGGCCTCTACATCCTCGGCCTCGACAAGGAGACCAACTTCCTGCAGATGTGCCTCGCCTCGCTGCTCGGCGGCTTCCTGGGCATCCTGTTCCTGATCCCGTTCCGGCGCTACTTCGTCAAGGACATGCACGGGGAGTTCCCCTTCCCCGAGGCGACGGCCTCGACCGAGGTCCTCATGGCCGGCGAGGCGGGCGGCGGCCAGGCGAGCGTGCTGGTCAAGAGCGGGCTGCTCGCCGCCGGCTACCAGCTCGTCTCGCAGACCCTCGGCGCCTGGCGCGAGACGTTCTCCTCGACGGCGTTCCAGTGGGGCGAGAATCTCTCGCGGCAGGTGCGGCTGGAGTTCCACATGATGACCGAGGCCGCGATCATGGGCCTGGGCTACATCATCGGTCTGCGCTACGCGCTGATCATCGTCTGCGGTTCGTTCCTCAGCTGGTACGTGCTGGTGCCGATGATCGGCATGCTCGGCAAGGGCGTGACCGTCCAGGGCACGCTCTACCAGCTCGGCGCGCTGGAGGGACTCGGCACCCGGCAGATCTTCAACCAGTTCGTCCGGCCGGTGGGCATCGGCGCGATCGCGATGGCCGGCCTGATCGGCGTCTGGCGCAGCCGCAGCATCATCCTCGGCGCCTTCAAGCTGGCGGCGCAGGCGGGCCAGAAGGCGGCCGGCGCCGTGGAGACCGAGCGCACGCAGCGCGACCTGCCGATCAGCCTCGTCATCAGCCTGACCATCCTGACGCTGGTGGCGGTCTTCGCCTTCTTCCTGTTCATCGTGCCCGGCGTCACGGCCGTGCAGGCCCTGGTCGGGCTGCTGATCGTCGGCGTCATCGCCTTCCTGTTCGCGACCGTGGCGGCGCGGGCCATCGCGATCGTGGGCATGAACCCCGTGTCCGGCATGACTCTGATGACCCTGATCATCAGTTCGGTCATCCTCAAGCTGGTCGGCGTCGGCGGCACGACCGGACTGGTCGCCGCGCTGCTGATCGGCGGCGTGGTCTGCACCGCGCTGAGCATGAGCGGCGGCTTCATCAGCGATCTGAAGATCGGCTACTGGCTCGGGACAACGCCTGCCGTGCAGCAGAAGTGGAAGTTCCTCGGCACGGTCGTCTCGGCGGTGTGCGTGACGGCGATCATCATGGTGCTGAACACCACCTACGGCTTCTCCGGCCCCGGCGCCCTGCCGGCGCCGCAGGCCAATGCCATGGTCGCCGTGATCGAGCCGCTGATGACCGGCCAGCCGGCGCCGTGGCTGCTCTACATGGCGGGCATCTTCATGGCCCTCATCCTGCAATGGACCGGCTTGCCGGCCCTGGCGTTCGCGCTCGGCATGTACCTGCCCATGGAAGTCAACACGCCGATCCTCGCGGGCGGACTGGTGGCCTACTTCGTCGCCCAGGGCGGCAGCGACGCGGCGCGCACCAAGCGCAAGGAAAAGGGCACGCTGATCGCGAGCGGCTTCGTGGCCGGCGGGGCGATCATGGGCGTCGTCGCCTCGATCATCCGCTTCATCGGCATCGAGTCGACCGGCGACTCGGGCTGGAGCGTCGCGCACGCGATCGGCTCGCACGTCTGGGAAGAGGAGCCCGCCTCGGCGGTCATCGCCCTGGTGGCGTTCCTGCTGCTCGGTTTCTTCCTGTATCGCAGCGCGCGCGGCGCCGCGAAGGATTGAAGCGGCGGCAAGCCGCAGCGTCTGGATCGCGCCGAGGGCCGTCCCGCGAGGGGCGGCCTTCGTCTGCGCCCCCGGCGGCGGGCGTTCAGGCCGCGCCGCGCCGCATCCGCAGGATCGCGACCGAGCCGACCACGCCGGCGGCGACGATCGCGCCGTAGGTCGGGGTCGTGCCGGCGCCGGCGAGCGCCAGGGTCGCGATGCTGGCCGCGATCGCCGTCCACATCATGGCCACGGCCAGGATGCGGGCCCGCCGCGGCATGACGGCGTCGGGCTCCAGGTAGGGCCGGAATGGCCGGAAGAGCGGCGCCTGGACGAACTTGCGCTCGAGCCAGGGGCAGCTGCGCGTGAAGCACCAGGTCGCCAGGATCAGGAAGATCGTCGTCGGCAGACCCGGCACGACCGCGCCCAGCGCGGCGATCCCGACGAAGAAGACGCCGATCGCGGCGAGCAGCCAGCGGCGCAGCGAGGAGATTCCGCCGGCCAGGGTCGATCGTTGCGTGGTCTCGGTCGTCATGGCCTCCGCTCCGCGGCAGGTCGTGGCGCGGCCCGCCGCTCGCGGCGCCGGACATCGCGAACATGATAGCGGCGAACGTCCGCGACGGCATAGACTGAGGGCAGAATCGCCGTGACGCGAGCGGGCGCCGGAGTTCGGGGTCCGCGGCGCTTGCCCTGGGCGTCGCTGGCGGCGATCGTCGGAGCGTGCGGAGCATCGACGTCCCGGTGACGAAAGTGAGGCCTGATGAACTGTCCCTGTGGATCCGGACGCACCCTCGCGGCTTGCTGCCAGCCGCTCATCGCGGGCGAGGCGGCCGCCGAGACCGCCGAGGCGCTCATGCGCGCGAGATACACGGCGTACACGCAGGTGGCGACGGACTTCCTGCGCGAATCGCTGCATCCGGACCAGCGCGACCAGCACGACGCCGAGAGCGTGCGGGCCTGGGCGGCCGAGAGCGACTGGCACGGCCTGGAGATCCTGGCCGTCGAGGCCGGCGGCCCGGATGATCAGGCCGGTATGGTCGAATTCGCGTGCGAGTTCACCCACGAGCAGGAGCGCCGGCGCCACCACGAGCGCGCGAGCTTCGCGAAGCAGGACGGACGCTGGTATTTCGTGGACGGCGAGCAGGTCAAACCGCGCCCGTTCGTGCGCGAGGAGCCCAAGCGCGGCCGCAACGATCCTTGTCCCTGCGGCAGCGGCAGGAAGTACAAGAAGTGCTGTGGCCTGGCCTGATCCTGGTCGGGATCTGCCTGCTGGGCGCGCCCCCGTCCGCGGCCGGCGCACCGGTCGCCGGCGCCGCGCCGCCGTCGGATGAGAGCGTTCCGCAGGCGACCGGCCCCCGCGAAGCCTGGTACGTGCGCGGCCTGTCCGCGTTCTTCGCCCGCCGGGCGCCGGATGAAGACGCCGCGCTCGCCGCCGATCCGCAACTGGCCCGGCGGCGGTTCCTGCCGTATGCCGGACGCCGCATCCAGGGCATCTACATCCTCGGCCGCGAAGCGTTCGGCACGGTCGCGCCAGCGGGCGCCGGCCCGGTCGCAGGCACGCGGCCGGACAGTCTGAGGACCCGGGCCGGCCCGTTCGAACGTTGGCTGAATTCGCTCGCGGTGCCGACGCGCAGCGGGGTCCTGCGTCATTTCCTGCTCTTTGGCGAGGGCCAGCTGCTGGTGCCGGCGCGGCTCGCCGACAGCGAACGCCTCCTGCGGCAGCAGGTCTACGTGCGCGATGCGTTGATCATCGTGCTGCCGCTGGCGGAACAGCCGGACGCCGTCGACGTGGTGGTCCTGGTCCGCGATCGCTGGCCGTGGGGCGTGCAAGCCAGCGTCAGGAGCGCCGATTCCCAGCAGGTCGCCGTCTTCCACCGCAACGCGGCCGGCCTGGGGCTCAACCTGGAGGTGGAGCTGCTGCACGACCGGACCGTGCGGCCGGCCGACGGCTGGCGCACGCGCGCGAGCGCGACGAACGTCGGCGGTTCGTTCGTGCATCTGGCGCTGGACACCTGGCGGTCGTGGGAGCGGGACCAGACCGCGTTCGCCGCCGAACGCAGCTTCGATTATCCGGACATCCGCCTGCTCGGTGGTCTGCTCGCGAGCGACGAGACGCGCCGAGGCCTATCCGAACTGCCTCGTGACGAGGCGCTGCGCAGCCGCACCCGGGAAACGTGGCTCGGCTGGAACGTGCATCTGCGACCGTCCGCCGGCCATGACGAGCGCCGGTTGCGGTTGGTGCCGGCTCTACGCGTCCAGGACGTTCGCTTCGATGATCCGCCACTGGCGTTCGCGCCGAACGGGCGTCTGTGGCGCGACCATCGCCGCTATCTCCTGCAGTGCAATCTCACGGGACTCGACTACTACACCGCCGGTCTGATCTACGACTACGGCGAGACCGAGGACATTCCGGTCGGTCTCTGGGCCGCGCTGGTCGGAGGCATCGAGACGGGTGCGGCCGGCGACCGCGGCTACCACGGCGGACGCGTGATCTGGCCCCGGCTGACGCGAGGGCGACGCTACGTCGCGGTGGAGGGGTCGCTCGGCGGCTTCCGCCGGCAGGGCCGGCTCGAGGACGGCGTGCTCGATCTCGGCCTCAGGACCTTCAGCCCCTTGCAGCGGAACGAGCGGAGCGTCTGGCGCCATTTCCTGCGGGCCCGCTACACCCTGGGCCTGAACCAGGCTGACCCGGCGGCGCTGCGCCTGGAGGAGGTCGCGCTGCGAGATCTGGACGACCCGGCGCTCGGCGGCGGCCAGCGGCTGATCGCCGAGTGCGAGTCGGTGCTGTTCACGTCGCTGGTCGTGGCCGGTTTCAAGGTGGCGGCATTCGGTTATGCCGGCGGCGGGCTGCTGGCGCGCGAGCGCGAGGCGATCTTCGCGCAGCGCCTGCACGCCAACCTCGGCGTGGGCCTGCGGCTGAACAATCCGGGCCTGGTGCTGCCCACCATCGAGATGCGGCTGGGTCTGCTGTCGAGCCTGGACGGCTGGCAGCCGGCGGCGACCGTGCGCATGGGCGAGGTCAGATTCGCCACCGGGCGTCTGCCGGGCGCGCAACCGGAGCTCTTGCCCTATCGTTGACGAGCCGCGGCGGGGCTGCTCGTGCGCGGCGGCGGCCGCCAACGGTCCCGCGCCCGCGCGGGCTCGGCCCGCACGATCCTTGGCAAGCCGCAGCCCCGGGGGTAGACTCCCGGCGGCATGGTCGGGATCATCGACGAAGGGAGCCGGGATGTACCAGATCGTCACGACGCGGCGCGGCGGACCGGAGGTCCTGACTCTGCGCGACGCGCCGGACCCGACGCCGGCTCCCGGCGAGGTGCGGGTGCGCACGGCGCTGGCCGGCGTCAACTTCGCCGACATCATGATCCGGCTCGGCCTCTATCCCGACGGGCCGGCGCTGCCGGCGGTCGTGGGCTACGAGCTTAGCGGCGCCATCGATGCCGTCGGCGAGGGCGTGCCGGAAAGCAGGATCGGCGAGCCGGTGGTCGCGCTCTGCCGGTTCGGCGCCTACAGCGAACTGGTCTGCGTGCCGGCGGCGCAGGCGTTCCCGCTGGCCGAGGGGATCGACCTCGCCGCGGCAGCCGCCTTGCCCGTGAACTACCTGACGGCCTACCTCATGCTGCGCGTGCTCGCGCCGGTGCAGCAGGGCGATCGGGTGCTCATCCATTCGGCGGCCGGCGGCGTGGGGCAGGCAGCGGGACAGCTCGTGCGTTCGGCGGGAGGGCTGGTGCTCGCCTCGGCGTCGCCGCGCAAACACGCGCTGCTGCGCGAGCAGGGTTGCGCGCTGGTCTTCGACAGCCAGGCCTCCGGTTTCGCGAGCGACGTGCGCGCCGCGACCGCGGGCCGCGGGTGCGACATCGCCCTGGAGCCGCGCCATGGCCGCTGGATCATGGAGAGCTACCAGGCGCTGGCCAGAGGCGGCCGCCTCGTGCTGCATGGCTTCGCCAGCGCCGCCGAGGGCACTGGTGGCGCCCTCGGCGCCCTGAAGACCCTCGCGCAGGTGCCGTGGCTGAGCCTGAATCCGCTGCGGCTGATGAACGACAACAAATCCGTCGCCGGGGTCAACCTCGGGCGCATGTGGGACGAGATCGACCGCCTGCAGCTCTGGATGCGGCAGATCCTGGCCTGGCTGCGCTCCGGAGAGATCGCGCCGCGGCTGGATCGCGTCTATCCCGCCGAGGAGGCGGGCGCGGCGCAGTTGCGCCTGCAGCAGCGGCAGAACGTCGGCAAGGTCCTGCTGGATTTCCGGTCCGGGAGCGGCGCGTGAAGATCTCGGCGGCCATCATCACCCATCAGGCCGGCCCGCAGCTGGCGCGCTGCCTGGCCACGCTCGGCTTCTGCGACGAGATCCTCGTCCTGGACCAGCACAGCACGGACGAGACGACGGCGGTCTGCGCGCGCCACGGCGCCCGTCTCGAGCAGACGGACTGGCTCGGTTTCGGTCCGACGAAACAGCGCGCGGTCGCGCTCTGCCGCAATCGCTGGGTGCTGAGCATCGACACCGACGAGCGGGTCACGCCGCAGCTGCGAGCCGCGATCCTGGCCTTGCCCGAATCGCCGCAGCCGGCAGCCTTCGCGGTCAACCGCCTCAGCAGCTTCCTCGGCCGTCGCATCCGCTACTGCGGCTGGCATCCGGACTGGGTCGTGCGCCTCTTCGACCGCGAGCGGGCCGGCTTCGATGCGAAGGCGGTGCACGAGGCGATCCAGGCGCGCGGTCCGGTCGGCCGCCTCGACGGTCTGCTGGAGCACGAACCGTACCGGACCATGGAGCAGTACATCGCCAAGCTGGATCGCTACACGTCGGCGGCAGCGGCCGAGCTCGCGTCCCAGGGCCGGCGCTGCGGCCCCGGGCACGCGCTGCTGCGCGCGCACGCGGCGTTCTGGCGGATGTGGCTGCTGCAGCAAGGGTATCGCGATGGTTGGGCCGGCCTCGTGCTCTGCCACTGCAGCGCGTTCTACGTGCTCAGCAAGTACCTCAAGCTCTGGCGCCGGAGCCGGTCATGAAGGTCCTGTTGGCCCGCTGCGATCGCCTGGGCGACCTGGTGCTCGCCTTGCCGGCGATCGCCTGGCTGCAGCGGGCCAAGCCCGACTGGGAGATCCACGCCCTCGTGTCGCCCCAGGCGGTTCCGCTGATCGAGCACGATCCGGCCGTGAGGGCGTTCTATACGTGGGAAGGCCGCGGCGCGGACGACCTCGGCGGACGTCTGGCCAGCGAGCGCTACGACGCCGCCGTGCTGCTGCAGTATCAGATCGAACTGGCATTGCTGCTGCGGCGGTCCGGAATCACGAAGCGGTATGGACCCCTTTCGAAGCTGTCCAGCTGGCTGCTCCTGAACCGCGGCCGCTGGCAACGGCGGTCGCGCCTCGCTCGGCACGAGCGGGACTACAACCTGGACCTGGTGCGGCGGCTGGCCGGGCGCGACGGCGTCGGGGTGCCGAGCGAACCCCCGCGCCTGCATCTCAGCGACGCGCAGCGCGAGCTGGGGCGGGAGTTCCGCCGGCAGGAGGCGCCCGGAGCGGAGGTGCTGGCCTTCCTGCACCCGGGCAGCGGGGGTTCGGCTCTCGACTGGCCGCCGGCGCGCTTCGCGCGGGTGGCCAACGAGCTGGCGCAGAGGCCCGGCTGGCGCATCTTCGTGACCGGCAGCCGGCACGATCGCGCGACGATCGACGCGATGGCCCGCCATCTGGATCGCCGCGTCGGCGTGCTGGTCGAGAGGTTCCCGCTGCGCGACTTGCTCGGCGTGCTGTCCGGCGGCGACTTGATGATCGCGCCCAGCACCGGCCCGCTGCACATCGCGGCGGCGCTGGATCTGGCCGCGGTCGGCATCTATCCACCGGCGCCGACCATGAGTCCGCGGCGTTGGGGCCCGCTGGGGCGCTGGACGCGGGCCGTCACGCCGCCTCTGGACTGCCCCGCCCGGCGCCATTGCCTGCTGACCGGCTGCCTGTTCTACAATTGCCTGGAGACGATCGCGCCCGTCGAGGTTATCAAGCAAGCGACCGCGCTGGCGGCAGCCAGGAGCCGGGACCTCGCGAGTGCGCACCCTGCGATCTGAGCGCAAGGAGTCTGGTACCATGTCCGCGAAATTCGCCGTCGACAAGGCCGTCCGTTTCCTGGCGGCCGGCCTGCTCATCGTTCTGCTGCTGGCGGCGGCGGCGAGCGCGCAACGGGCGCCCGCCGTCGAGACGGCCGACCCGCTGGCCCGCGCGCGAGACCTGCGCGACCGCGCGCGCCAGCTCGGCGCCCGCAACGACCTGCCCGCGGCCTGGCACAGCTACGAGCGGAACCTCGCCGATCTGACCGGCGCCGCGGCGGCTCCCGCCGCCATCGCCGCGCTGGAGCTCGAAGGCCGCCGGCTGGTCAACCGCGCAACATTCCTGCGCGAGGTCCGCGAATCGCGCGCCGCGCTGGAGAACCTGCTCTCGCGCTACGATCGGGCCCTGCGCGAGATCGCCGCCTCGATGGACGTCGCGCTCGATCCCGCTCTCAGCGGCGACGCCGCGGCGGCGAGCCTGCTCGAGCGCCTGGAGCGGCAACGCCTCGAACGGCAGGTCAGGCTCGACAGCCTGCAGGTGCAGAACCGCCAGCTCCAGGAGCTGGTCGGCGGGCGCGTCGCCGCGCAGGATTCGCTCATCACGACGTTGCGCGTGGAGGTCAGCGCGCTGCGCCAGAGGCTCTGGGAGACCGAACTGCGCGCGGGAGTGGCCGAGGCCGATCGCAGCGCCGCCGAGACGGTTCTCGCCCGCCGGCAGGCGCGCGAGGAGGCGCTGCGCGAGATCCTCGACGATCTGCAGGACGAAGCCGGAGCCGTCCTGCGGCCGGATGGCGTCATCGTCCTGCAGGTCCACGGCCTGGATTTCGCGGTCGGCAGCGCCGACCTCGCGCCGGGGCAGGCGGACCTCATGAACAAGCTGGCGGCGGCCGTCGGGCGCTTCCCCGGGTCGTCGGTGCGCGTCGAAGGGCACACCGACGACACCGGCAGCCGGCCCGCCAACCTGACGCTTTCCCAGCGGCGCGCGGCGACGGTGGCCGGCGGTCTGGAACGCCGAGATCGGAAGAGCGTCGTGTAGGGAAAGAGTGTAGGATAGGGTG
>CAZJWO010000119.1:0-10496 GCA_964549735.1 uncultured Fibrobacteraceae bacterium
CCCCCCCAACACCCTCCCCTACACTCTTTCCCTACACGACGCTCTTCCGATCTCTGCGTCGGCGCCGGCCGCCGTCGCGGAGGCGGGCGACGTTCAACGCAGCGCTTGCCAATCGATGCGCGGCGCGGCGCTCTGGAGGGCCGCGAACTCCCGGCGCAGATCGGCGACCAGATCGGCCGCGCCCTCGAGGCTGCCCGCCTTGGCGCGCATTTCGAGCGTCCGCGCGGCCGCAGCAAGTCGCACGGCGCCGACGTTGGCCGCGCCTCCCTTGATGGAATGGGCCTGCAAATCGACGCCCGCCACGTCGCCCGCGGCGACGACCGCCTCCAGATCATCGAGTTGCCCGGGCATGATCTGCAGGAAGAAATCCACCAATTCCTTCAGCAGCTCGTGATCCCCGCCGAGGTTCGCGAGAGTCTCGTCGATGGCCAACATGTCGGCTATCTCGAGTGTGAGGTCCATCGAGCCCATGAACGATCCTCCGCCGACGTTGAAGGGCATGGCGGCGCGGCGGAGCGAAGCCGCCGGCGCACGCAGGCTTCTCGACGTGGTTTTCGGCAGGATCGCTGCGGGCTTTAGCCACCCTCGCGCTCTAGCTGGACGTGCGGTCGGTCTTCTTGGTCGCGGGCGTGGACGCCTTCTTGCCGGCCTTGCCCGCTTTGCCCGCTCCGCCGGCCTTAACGGTCTTGCCGGTCTTCTTCTTCGCCGTCTTCTTCTGCGCCGCCGTCTGCTTCGTGGATTGCGTGCGGGGCTTCCGAACCGACTTCTTCGCCTGCTTGCGCTCGGGAATCGGCTCTGGTCCGGGCGCGGGCGCCGGTGCGGGCGCCCCAGCCTCCTTCGTCTCCCCCGCTGCCGGCGCCGCCGGCTTTTCGCGGGCGGCATCCGATCTACCCGCCTCGCCAGCGGCGCCGTCCGGAGCCGCGGACTTCGCGCCAGACTCGCCGTTCGCCGCGGGCGTCCGCGTCTTCTTGCGCGACCGGCGCCGATTGGACCGCCGCGACGAGCGGGAAGGCTCTTTCGCCGCCGATTGCCCCGCGGCCGCGGCCGCTTCGCCCGTCGCGGCGTCGGGCTTAGAGCCCCGGTCTCCGCCCGCGGCCGCGGACGTTGCCTCTGCGGCCGCCGCAGGCTCGCCCTTATCTGCCGCCTCGGCCTCGCCAGCGGGCGCCGCGGCGGCGACGCCGTGCTCGTGGCCGTTCTTGCGCGCACGGTCGCGCCGACGCCGCCGCGAGCGGACGACGCGAGACTCCTGCACGACCTCGCTCTTGCCCAGGCCCAAGACGACCAACGTGCCACCGGCACGGCTGTCGCGCTCGACCTCCAGCAATCCGCGATCGCGCGCATCTTCGAGCAGCTCGCCGAACGTCGTGTAGCCGTAGTTGGCCTCGTTGAACTCGGGCTGCTTGCGCTTCATCGTATCCTTGAGCAACGACGAATAGAGCACGCCGCGGCTTTCCTGCAGCAGGCTCTGGGTCGTCTGCAGCAGGAAATCGAAGAGTAGACGAAGATCCTGCGGCACCGAAGACACCTTCTCGGTCAGCATGTTGACGGCGCTGTTGTAGATGTCGTCGTAGAAGATGAACTCGTCGCAGTTGGCGATCAGCAGATGGCTGGCGCTGGACCGCACGCCGATGCCGATGACGCGCTTGTCGTTCTCGCGCAGCTTGGAGACCAGCGGCGAGAAATCGGAGTCGCCCGATACGATCACGAACGTGTCGATGTGGCCCTTGGCATAGCACAGATCGATCGCGTCGACGACGAGGCGGATGTCGGCGCTGTTCTTGCCGCTGATCTTGGGCGCCGGCACTTCGATCAACTCGATCGCAGCCTCGTGCAGCGAGGTCATGTGCTCCTTGTAGTAGTGCCAGTCGGCGTAGGCGCGCTTGACCACGACCTTGCCCTTCTCGAGCACGCGCTGCAGAAGCAGGCGCACATCGAAGCGCTGGCGGGAATCGCGCGCGCCGATCGCCACGTTGTCGAAGTCGATGAAGAGCGCGAGGTTCCTCTCGCTGGGCTGACTCATGACGGGCTCCTTCGCCACGCGGGGAGGCGACTGCTGCTTGCGGCCGCCGCGATCGCATGGCAGCATAGGGCATGCCGAGGCGCGCGACCAGAACTCATCTGGCGGCGAAGTCCGTCAATCGCGGGGAGCCCTGGACATGACCGAGACCCTTTCCCGTCAGGATCTGCGCTTGCTCGTCGAGCGCGTCTTCGCGCCAGGACCGCAGGACCGCGGCCTGCTCGTCATCGTCGACCTGCCGGATACGCGGCGCGCCGACCACGAGGCCTGGCGACAGCGACGCCAGTTGGCGGCCGACTGGGCCGCGAAGCTCGACACCGAGAAGTCGGCGCTCGGTCTGGACCGGGTGACGCTGGCCTGGTATCGCAACGTCGGCGCCAACAACGCTGATCTCCCCGCAGCGGCCACCGTCGGCCCTCTCGGCTGGCAGCCCGCGGACGCGGACGGGCTCGCCGGACATCCCACGATCCCGTTCGCCGATCTATTCGCCACGTACTCGCTGATCCTCGCCCCGACCGAGCTCTCGGCCACCGCGCCGTTGAAGGTCGCCGCGCGCGGCGGCGCGTTCCGCGCGGCCACCATGCCGGGGTTCTTGCCAAGCATGATCCCGGCCTTGAAGCTGGATTACAACGAGATCAACCGTCGCGTGCAGTTGCTGAAGCAGCTCTGCGACGAGGCGCACGGCTGCCTTGTCATCACCGCGACCGGCGCCGGGCAGCACGAGCTGTTCCTGGACCTGCGCCACCGCCAGGCCCACGCCTCGGGCGGGCTCTTCCCAGCCAACGGCGTGGCCGGGAACCTGCCCTCCGGGGAAGCCTACATCGTGCCGTACGAGGGCGAAATCGCCGGCGACCCCAGCAGGACGGCCGGAGTCCTGCCCGTGCAGCTCGGCGATGACGTGGCGCTGCTGGACATCGCGCAGAACAAGGTCTGGAACGTGCGCGGAGACGGCTCGGAGATCGCCGCCGAGCGCGATCATTTCGCGCGCGAACCCGCCTACGCGAATCTGGCTGAACTGGGGTTGGGCGTCCTGGGCGACTTCGGCGTGAAGCCGACCGGCAGCATCCTGCTGGACGAGAAGCTCGGGCTGCATATCGCCTTCGGTCGCAGCGACCATTTCGGCGGCAGCGTCGGTCCGAGCGCCTTCTCGTCGCCCGCCGCCGTCCTGCACCTGGACCGCGTCTACATCCCCGAGGTCCAGCCGCGGGTCGAAGTCGTGGAGGTGCAACTGCACGGGCCGCAGGGGCCGGCGACGATCATGGTCGGCGGTCGTTTCACCGGGATCTTCTAGCGTAAGCCCGCGGAGGCAAACAGTTGGCCGGGATCCTCATCCCGGTGGCCCTCGCCCTGAGCCACCGAGCAGTCGCGGATCCCGGCCGTTGGACGGGGGGCCGGAGTCATTCCAGAGGCCCTCGCCCTGAGCCTTCCAGAATCATGCTGACCCCGGCCATATTCTACCCATACAGATAACACGGGCATCGGCCGTTGTAAAGATATATTTATAGAAATCTTTCGCTCGCCTTCCGGTTGTGCCTCGAAGATTGTGTTCGGCGGTCCTAAAGGGCATAATCGCCCCAGGTTAGTGGTAACGTGCGTGGCGGCGCCGAACCTCGCGTCCTTTTCTGATCTTCGCATCGCCGCACCACAATCTTCGAGGCACTACGGGAACTCCGGCCGAAGGATACATGATGGAAGCCCTGCTCTGGCCTGGACGGATCCTCGTCCTGTCCGGGCTGCTGCTCGCCGCGGTCTGCCTCTGGACGCTTGCACCCCTGTTGCGCCGGGTCGCCGCCGGGTTCGTCCTGCGGGCGAGCGGCCGCGTGCGAGCCGGCGCGGTCGTGGCGTCCGACGGCGTGCGCGGACGCGTCGTCGGCCTCGGCTGGCTGCAGACGACGTTGACGACCGAAGCGGGCGATCACGTTCTCGTCCCCAACGATTACCTCGTCGGCAGGCCGCTCTGGATCGGGTGCGACGCCGAGGCGATCAGGCCGCCAGAAGCTGGCGCCGCGGAACTCGCTCTCGCACCTGCCCGCGGCAGCCTGGGCTCCGGCGCGGTACGCGACGGCGACGAGTTCGCCGTCGACCCGGACGCCGATCTCGAGGCGCTGCAGGCCGCCCATGCCGCCACGCGCATCGCGATCGCCGAACTCGCCGACATCCCCCCGGACCTCGACCCTGGGCAAATGCAACGCCGGCAGGCCGCGCTGATCCGGCGGCTCGCTCAGATCGAGACCCTCCTCTGCGCGCGGCAGGGGCCGCACACGGCCGCCGGCCGGCCCGGATCCGGGTGAGACGAGCCGCGGAACTCAGGCGTCGAGCAAGGCGAGGATCTCGGCGGTGCGGGCCTTCATGAGCCCGGCGTCGCCGCGGCTCTCGACGTTCAGACGCAGCAGCGGCTCGGTGTTGCTCAGCCGCAGATTGAACCGCCAGTCGGCGAAGGCGCACGAAAGCCCGTCCGTGAGGTCGACTTCGAGCGCGCGACCCGCGTAACGAGCCTCGGCCGCCGCCAGGGCGCCCGCGGGATCGGACAGACGGCGATTGATCTCGCCGCTGGTCGGGTACGCCGCCTGCATGGCGCCCACCAACTCGGCCAGGGTCTTGCCGCAGAGCGTCATTTCCCGCATGACGTGCAGCCAAGGGAGCATGCCGCTGTCGCAATAGGCGAAGCTGCGGAAATAATGGTGCGCGGACATCTCGCCGCCGTAGACCGCGTCTTCGCGGCGCATGCGTTCCTTCATGAACGCATGGCCCGTCTTGTTCATGATCGGCACGCCGCCGGCCGCCGTCACCACGTCGATCGTGTTCCAGATCAAGCGAGGGTCGTGCACGACGGCAGCCCCCGGCGCCGCGCTCAGCGCCGCGCGCGCGAGCAGACCGACGAGATAATACCCTTCGATGAACGCGCCGGAGCCATCGAAGAAGAAGCAGCGGTCGAAGTCGCCGTCCCAGGCCAGGCCGAGGTCGGCGCCGTGGCGGCGCACCGCGTCGCTCGTCGCAGCGCGATTCTCCGGCAGCAGGGGGTTGGGAATGCCGTGCGGGAAAGACCCGTCCGGCTCGGCGCGCAGATGGTGCCAGCGGCCGGACAGCCGCTCGGCGAACGCGCGGACGACCGGGCCCGCGCAACCGTTGCCCCCGTCGGCCACGACCGTCAAGGGCGCCAGAGTGTCGGGCGCGACGTTGCGCAGGAGGTCGTCGACGAAATCGGGCAACACGTCAGCTGTCGTTGCGGCTCCCGCCGATGCCGCGCGAGCCGCAGCGCCCACGACGGCGATGGCGCCGATCTCGCGCAGTCCGGTGTCGCCGCTGATGGGCCGCGCGCCCTCGCGCACGAGCTTCATGCCGTTGTGATCCATCGGATTATGGCTGGCGGTGACCATGATGCCGCCATCCAGGCCACGGCGGTCCACGGTCCAGTAGACCATCTCTGTGCCGCACTGGCCGATGTCCAGGACGTCGCAGCCGGCGTCGCGAACGCCCTGGCTCACGGCAGCCGCGAGTTGCGGGCTGCTGAGCCTGCAATCGCGGCCGACGCAGATGCCCCGCGCGCCGAGGTGGCGGGCCGTGGCCGAACCGATGCGATACGCCAGATCAGCGTCCAGTTCTTCAGGCACGCGGCCACGGATGTCGTAACTCTTGAAGCAACTCGGTAGCGCGGTGGTCATCGTCGATTCCCCATTCGCCGGTCGTTGGCCCGCTGGCGCCCTGCTCGCCGCCGCCGGCGAGCCTGGCGACTCCAGATTAGTCGATGTCGGCCGCCGGACCAACCGGCAGACCCGAAATTAATTACTTGCGGAAAAAGGGGACTCGAAGCGGTAGACTGCGGGCCGCAGCGGGAAACGATCTCCGGCGAAAGGGTTGGTCATGCGGACATGGGTTCTGGGCGTCCTGGCGGCGGCGGTCTGCCTGCTCGCCGGGTGCATGAAGGTGCACATCGAGACAGACATCGCGAAGGATGGCTCCGGCACCGCCACCCTGACGTACGCGATGGTGCGCGAGGTCGCCGACGCGATCAGCGCGATGGAAGCTGCCGGGTCGGCCGGCGCAGAAGTGGATATGCCCCGTCTGGGCGATCTGACGCGCGACAGCCTCGCCGCGAGTTGCCGGCGCGCCGGCGTCAATCTGCTCGAGCATCGGCACACCGACGACGCTGCCGGCGTCACGTTGTCGTTCAAGGTCGCCTTCGACGACGTGGAAGACCTTTCGCGGCTGCTGGCCTCCTTCGACGGAGACGACGACGACGGCGAGCTGGAGGGCTGGCGGATCGAGCCGCTCGGCGATGGCAACTACGCCCTGCGCACGGTCACGCTTCCGCCCGCTGCTGCCGCAGAGCCGGCCGACGACGATGAGGCGGCAGACCTCGACGAACTGGACGAGCTGGCGGAGATGGACGACCTCGACGAGATGTCCGATCTGGCGGCGGCCTTCCAGCACATGGCCGTCCTGATGAGCAACATCGACAAGCTCGACATCCGCATGGCGATCACCGTCCCGGGCGACGTGATCCACAGCAACGCGATGGAGGTCGAGGGACGCACCTCGATCTGGACCATCAACGCGGCCAACATGATGCAGGCCGACGAAGCCGCGCTGGATCCAGAGATCCGGTTCTCCGGCAAGGGCCTCAAGCTCAAGTCGCCGCGTTGAGCCGAGCATGGCGCGCTGCGCCAGGCGTCTGGGGCGATGACGCGCGCCGGCCGCAGGCCGAGCCGCAGGCCGAACTACAGGAGACGCCGGGGCCGGCGGAGCTGGCCGGCCCCGGCGCCAGGCTCAGGCTTCCTGAGTCGCGTCCACGAAGGTCCGGCCCTTCATCTCGCGGTCGATCATGTACAGGCCCGGGCCCTTCTCGCCGACAAGCCGCAGCTGGTTGACGATGTTGTCGACGGTGGCCTCCTCCTCGACCTGCTCCGAGATGAACCACTGCAACATGTTGTGCGTCGCATGGTCCTTCTCGGCCAGGGCGAGACTGGCGAGGTCACCGATGCGCCCGGTGATCATGCGCTCGTGCGCCAGCGCCGCTTCGAAGGCCGCCAGCGGCGACGCCCACTCCTTTTCCGGCTTGGCCAGCGCCTGCAGTTCGACACGCCCGCGCCGCTCGACGATGTAGTGGAAGAACTTCATCGCGTGCGACTGCTCTTCCTGGAACTGGATCGTCATCCAGTTGGACATGCCGCCCAGGCCGAGGTCCTCGAAGTAGGCGGCCATGGCCAGGTAGAGGTAGGCGGAATAGAGCTCGGCCTGAACCTGGTCGTTCAGCGCCTTGTGCATACGATCGGAAAGCACGGTGTACCTCCTCGTTGGGTAGCGTTCCAGGGATCTCTAGCATCACACGCGGACCGTTCACCATGGCCCACGGGTCACGCGTTCATTCCGCCGCGGCCTGCGGCGAGCGGAAAACCTCCAGGGCGCGCAAGAGGCCGCGGTGCTTCTCCTCGTCGTGGCGCAGCGCCTCCAGCAGGAGCTCCTGGATGAGGAACTTCTTGCCGGCCAGGGACGCCAGGTTGTCCTGCGCCAGACGAACGGTCTGCTCCTGCAGCTCGAGATGGGCGATCAGTCGATCGGCCACCGCGTCCACGTCCGGCGGCGCGATCGTCACGACACGGGACTCGAGGCTGTCGATGAGCAGCTGCTGCATCCGGCGATGCGCCTCGCTGTCGCGCGCGATGATCTCCATGACGAGGGCGACGACCGGATTGCGGGGCTGTTCCTTGGCGCCTTCGATCAGATCGATCTGGGCGTTCTCCAGCTTCTGCCATTCCCGCAGATTCTCGATCAGGCGCTGCTGCAGCTCCCGGGTCGACATCCTTCGTCCTTTCGCCAAGATCCGCAGCCGGGTCCCGGTTCCAAAGAGTAGGCAGAGAACCGGCCGCGGCAAGAGGCTCGCAACGCCGCGCGCGCGGATGCTGGCACGGCGCCGCGGGGTTTGCGACCCTTTTTCGTCTTCCTATCATGTAGCAGGCCAGCCGGCCCGCCCCGCCAGAAGGGCGGGCCTGCCCTTTGTCAGGACCGGCGGCGCCGCGTCGGCGCGAGCCGTTTCGGAAAGGACGATACCTTCATGCCCAGGCAGACGATCGCGGAGTTCAAGCTCGAGCGCCTGCAGATCCTCGATGAGAACGGCCGATGCGACGGCAAGCTCGAGCCGGCGCTGGCGCCGGACGATCTGCTGCGCCTCTACCACGGCATGGTGCGTGCCCGCGAGTTCGATCAGCGCATGCTCAAGCTGCAGCGACAGGGCCGGGTCGGCACCTTCGGGCCGTGCACCGGCCAGGAAGCCCCGAGCACCGCCGCCGCGCTGGCGATGCAGCCGGACGATTGGTTCGTCGGCTCTTTCCGCGAGCTCGGCGGCCGCCTCCTGCGCGGCGAACCGCTGGTCAACCTGCTCTTCTTCACGAACGGCTGGGAGGAAGGCAACGTCCTGCCGCCCGAGGTCGGCCGGCGCATGCTGCCGATGGCGGTCATCGTCGCCAGCCAGGTGCCGCACGCCGCGGGTCTCGGCTACGCCATCAAACACCGCGGCGCCAAGGAAGCGGTCGTCTGCTTCATGGGCGACGGAGCGACCAGCCAGGGCGATTTCCACGAAGGCTTGAACTTCGCCGCAGTCTGGCAGGCGCCGGTGGTCTTCATCAGCCAGAACAACCAGTGGGCGATCTCCGTGCCCCGCGAGAAGCAGACCCACTCGCGCACCCTGGCGCAGAAGGGCATCGCGTACGACATGCCCTGCCTGCAGATCGACGGCAATGACGCGCTGGCCTGCTACGTCGCGATCAAGGAAGGGCTCGACCGGGCGCGCGATGGCGGCGGTCCCACGTTCATCGAGGCCGTCACCTACCGGCTCATGATGCATACGACCGCCGACGATCCGCGCAAATACCGGGACGAGGCGCAGGAACAGCAGTGGTGGCAGAAGGAGCCGCTGCTGCGCTTTCGCAAATACCTGGCCGCCAAGAAGCTCTGGGACGAGACGAAGGAGGAGGCGCTCCTGACCGAAGTGCGCGCCGAGATCGATGCGGCCGTCAAGCAGTTCGAGGAGACGCCGCCGTGGCCGCACGACCGTCCCTTCGCACACACCTTCGCCACGCCGCCGCCGCTGCTCGAGCAGCAGCGGCAGGAATTCCTCGCCAGCGTCAAGGAGGAGGCCGATGCCTAAGCTGACCATGGTGCAGGCCATCAACCTTGCGCTGCGCCAGGAGATGGCGAAGGACGATCGCGTGTTGATCCTGGGCGAGGACGTGGGCCTCGACGGCGGCGTGTTCCGCGTGACCGACGGCCTGTTCCAGGAATTCGGCGAGCACCGCGTCCTGGACACGCCGCTCGCCGAATCGGCGATCCTGGGCACCGCCATCGGCATGGCCATCGCCGGCCTGCGGCCCGTCGCCGAGATGCAGTTTTCCGGCTTCAGTTACCTGATGATCGGGCAGTGGGAAGGCAACGCCACGCGCTACCGCAGCCGCACCCAGGGCCAGCATACGTGCCCGCTGGTCGTGCGCATGCCGTACGGCGGCGGCGTACGCGCCCTGGAGCACCACAGCGAAAGCCGCGAGGCCCTCTACGCGCACATCCCCGGCGGCAAGGTCGTCATGCCCAGCGGGCCGCGCAACGCCCGCGCGCTCCTGCTGGCGGCGATCCGCGATCCCGATCCGGTCGTGTTCATGGAGCCCAAGCACAGCTACCGCAGCTTCCGCGAGGACGTGCCCGAGGCAGAAGAGGTCATGCCGCTCGGCAAGGCGCAGGTCGTCCAGCCCGGCGACGACGCGACCGTCATCGCCTGGGGCGCCATGATGCGTCCGGTCCTCAAGGCGGCCGAAGAGGTCAAGGCCGCGACCGGCGCGAGCCTGGAGATCATCGACCTCTTGACGATCAGTCCGCTCGACGGCGAGACGATCTGCGCCTCGGTGCGCAAGACGGGCCGTTGCGTCATCGTGCAGGAAGCGCCGCGCAGCTTCAGCGTGGCCAGCGAGATCATCGCCCGCATCAACGACGACGCGCTCCTCTACCTCGAGGCGCCCGTCAAGCGCCTGACCGGCTACGATGTCGTGACCCCCTACTTCGGGCGCGAGAAGAGCTACATCCCGCCGGTGGCGCGCATCGCGCGGGGTCTGCGCGAGACACTCGACTTCTAGGAGGCGGACCGTGTTCGAGTTCAAGCTGCCCGACCTGGGCGAGGGCATCGCCGAGGGCGAGATCCTGAAGTGGCACGTCGAGCAAGGCGCGACGGTCGTCGAGGACGCGCCCCTGCTCGACGTGGAGACCGACAAGGCGGCCGTGACGATCCCCTCCCCGCGCGGCGGGCGCATCGCGGCCCTGCACGGCAAGGCTGGCGACGTCGTGAACGTCGGCGACGTGGTGGCGGTCATCGACATGGGCGCCGGCGCCGAAGCGGAGCCGCCGGTCGCCCGGCCGCAGGCGGCCGCGTCAACGCCAGCGCCTGCTCCGGCCACCGCCGCCGCGACGCGGGCGGCGAAGAAGCCCGCCGGCGAACCGG
>CAZJWO010000120.1:0-10461 GCA_964549735.1 uncultured Fibrobacteraceae bacterium
CCGACCCGCCCGCGAAGATGGCGCCGGTGATGGCGAAGAACAGGAAGATGTACTGGTTCTGCTGGAAGAGCAGCGAGAAGAGGAAGATGAACACGGCCACGCCGAGGATCGACAGGCGCAGCGCCCGCAGGTGCTCGCGCTGGCCGAGCGGCTCGCCGCGCCGCAGCGGCAGCAGCACGTCCTGCACGAAGATCGCGCCCCACGAGTGCAGGTACGTGTTGTGCGTGGTGATGAACGCCGCGAGCATGACCGCCGCGAACGCCCCGAGCAGGCCCCGCGGCAGGATCTCGACCAGGACCAGCGGCGCCCGCAGCTGGCTGCGGATCGCCTCGCGGTCGACCAGCGCGAGTTCGGCGTGCACGCGGCTGGCGATCGCCGCGAAGTCGGCGTGGTTCAGCACCGTATAGATGACGATGGGCACGAACATCAGGAAGAGGTTCTGCGGCGCGTTCTTCCACATGCCGAGCGCCTCGCCCATCTTGGCCTCGTGCGCGCTGGTGGCCGAGCTGTTGTAGGCCTGCGTGCCCTGCCAGCTCATCTTGCCGTACAGCAGACCCGCCAGGCCGATCAGGAAGTACCAGAAGTTGAAGTCCTCGACGTGCCGCGTCTTGAACGGGTTGATCAGCGACGCCTCCGCCGGCGCGGCGGCCAGGGCGGCGAAGATCTGCTCCCAGCTGACGACCTTCCAGATCAGCCAGCCGCAGATCAGCACGAAGGCCAGGTTGACGAACGTGCCCTGCAGGAAGTCGGTCACGATGATCGTCACCTGGCCGCCGCGGAAGACGAAGAACAGGGCGATCGTCAGCAGCAAGGCCATCACGATCGGGAAGCTCGGGATCTCCAGCGGCCCCAGCGCCAGCGTGCGCGGCAGGCCGCAGTAGTTGATGAAGAAACGCGCGCCAACGCCGGGGAAGATGCCGAAATTCACGATGCCCGACACCCAGCAGACCGTGCCGGCGAAGATGCGGAAACGCCGCGAGTACCGGCGCTCGAAGAACTCGGCGAGCGTCAGGCAGCGCGTCTCGCGGAAGCGGTACACCACCCAGCCGCTGAGCGTGATGAACAGGACGACCACCGAGGTCGTCATGCCCCACCACGACATCGAGAACCCGGCGATGTAATTCATCTCCAGGTTGCCGATGATCGTGATCGCGCCGAGGCCGGCGATGCCGCCGGCGACGCCCACCAGGTAGCGGCCGGCCGAGCGGCCGGCGGCGAGGAAATCGGCCACCGAGCGAGTCTGGCGGTTGCTCCGGTCGACGCCGTGCAGCAGGAGGGCGAGCATACCGGCGATGATCAGCCAGTCGACGAGCGCGAGATTCACGCGGCGGGCCTTCGCGGTTGGGGTGCGCCGGCTGGAGTTCGCAGCCGCACGTGTGCTGGACGCGCTGTTGCTCGTCGAAATTAGTGGACGCCGCCGCCGCTGTCCACGTCCAGAGGGACCTTTGCGCGCCAGCGCCCGGGAATGCGGCTTGCCTTATCGCCCCGCTACCGATTCTGGTGGCCGGTACGCGACCTGGACGCCGCCGGATAGGCGATACCAAAAACCATCAAATCTCATGATGGCAGGTTGTTGCGAGACTTGCGCCGGCGCAAGTCCGGCGGGCGGCGCAATCACCGGAAACCGGGGAGGGCCCGGCGGACCGCGGTCGCACACCTCAGTCGTTCGCGACGACCGGCGCCGACGCGAGCCGCCCCTCGTGGTCGACCGTCCACCTCACGCCGCGGCCGTCCTCATCCATGCTGAGTTCGGCGCTGAACCACCGCGCGCCCGCGGCGAGCGCCGCTCGGCGCCGCGTCAGCTCGCCCCGGACCGGCGCCGGCAACGTGCGCAGATCCGCGAGCCGCGTGGCGAACCGACCGTGCTCGGCCTGGTGGACGCGTTGCGCGTAGTAGAGCGGCATGAGCAGCTCGGCGCCGGGGCGAGCCGCGGGCCGCGGGTCGGCGACCGAGTCGCCGGCGTTCGCGACGAAGGTCACGAAACCCCACCGCTCCGGCATGTGCATCGCCACCAGCCCCTGCGGCGACCACACCCAGTTGTCCTCGCCGATCCAGCCGCGGCCCTCGATCGGCGTCTTCACGTAGCGGCCGTCCTCGAGCCGGTGCTCCCACTGCACGCGCGAGAAGTTCAGGCGCCAGGTGTCGTCCGGAGCGGGCGGGCAGGCGCGGTCCCCCGCGAGATCCCGCAGCGCGGCCCAGCGAATGGCGATCTCCACGGTCCAGCCGCGGTCGGTGTCCGTGGGATCGTTCCGCGTGCCGTCGACGTGCACGGCGACCTCGAGGCCGGCGATGTCCCAGCCGTTGACGGCAGGCCCGCCATCGCGGTACGGGCGGACGAGCAGCAGGTCCCAGACCGTTCCCAGCGCGTTGATCTCCAACTCGCCGTAGAGGTGGTTGTCGCCGTCGGGGTCGATGAAGACCTCGAAGTCGTTGTCGTGGAAGAGGACCGCGTCGCGCTCGGTCAACGTGCCCCAGACGTGCGGTTCCTCGAGCTCGGCGGCGATATAGAGCGCGGACTCGTCCCAGAGCAGCTTGGCGCGCGTGCGGTAGCGCGGCGCGACCGGGCGCGCGTCGCCCTCGATGTCGACGAAGTCCTCGGTCCAGGGGGCCAACGACCACACGGCATCGTCGAGCCGCCCGTCGATCACCGGAGGTGCGGGCGCCGTCGGGCAGCGGTACCAGCGGGGGTTCCAGGCGATCGTGGGGTGCTCGAAGGCGGCCGCCGGCGCGGCCAGGATCAGAAGCGTAAGCGCGGTCGCAGCGAAGCGGTCCATCGGGTCGCGACTCCTCGGTTCTGGCGCCGGCCCGTATTCTAGAGCCTGCTCGCGTCGACGGGAAGCGCCGGTTGCTCCGGACGTCCGGCGCGTGCTACGCTGCGCGCCATGATCGGCTTCGTCGCCAACACCGACTTCTCCTGGTTCTCGTTCCTGCGCGATCGCGCCGCGGACGAGGTCAACTTCTGGCAGCCGTCCGGCGGCCGGAGCTTCCGCGCCGTCGCGCCGGGCTCGCCGTTCTTCTTCAAGCTGAAGCGGCCCCATCACGCGATCGGCGGCATGGGCTTCTTCGCCCACCATTCCGTGCTGCCGGCCTGGCTGGCGTGGGAGGTCTACCGAGAGGGCAACGGCGCCGCGGACATCGCCGCCATGCACCGCAACATCCGGCGCCTGCGCCGCGACGCTGGCGGCGACCGCCCCGGCGAGTACGAGATCGGCTGCATCGCCTTGACGGGGTGCGTGTTCTTCGCCGACGAGGATTGGGTGCGCGTTCCCGCCGACTGGGCGCCGAACATCGTGCAGGGCAAGACGTACGACCTCGCTGAAGGCGAAGGCGCTCGCATCTGGCGGGAATGCGTGGCCCGCGCGCAGGCGCGCGTCGCCGGGGCGACGGTGACCGCCGACGGTCTGGCGAACGGCGCGGTCGACCGTTATGGCAAGCCCGCGTTGATCCAGCCCCGCCTCGGGCAAGGGTCGTTCCGCGTGGCCGTGCTCGACGCCTACGGGCGCGCGTGCGCCGTCTCGACGGAGCACTCGTTGCCCGTGCTCGAAGCGGCCCACATCCGCAGCTACGCCGACGGCGGTCCTCACGACGTGCGCAACGGCCTCTGCTTGCGCTCCGACATCCATCGCCTCTTCGACGCCGGCTACGTGACCGTCGACGAGGATCATCGCTTCGTGGTGAGCGATCGGCTCAAGGACCGTTGGCACAATGGCCGCGCCTATTACCAGTGGCATGGCAGCCTGATCAAGGCGCCGCGCGACCGCCGCCTGGCGCCGGACCCCAAGGAACTCGCCTGGCATCGCGAGCGCAGGTTCGTGGCGTGACAGCGGAATTCGTCGCGCGTCCAACCCCAAGCAGCGAGGAGCACGTCGTGACTGCGCTCGTCAAGATCGCCGCAGCGACCCTCGCGCTCAGCGCCGCCGCGCAGGCTGACCTGGAATCCGACCTGACGGCGACGGTGTTCACGGGCGCCATGGTCCATTTCAATCCCGACACCACGGCGAAGTACGCGACGCCCACGCTGTCGCACGAGGACAACGGCCGCCTCGCCGTCACCGCCGCGGCGCTGCCTGCGCACCCACCCAGCGGCCGCGTCTTCGCGCGCCTCACGCTGCATCCGGTGCCGAAGACCGACCGGGAAGTGTACGACCGCTGGGATCGCGCGGGCAGCCTGCGCCTGGTGCAGGAAGGCCTGCCGGATCTGGAGATCGTGCGGTTCATGACCAGCTACGGCGGGCGCACCGACCACGTCGTCGACGTCTCCGAACTGGCGCCGCTGTTGCGCGGCCCGCGCCGGGTGAGCGCCTTCGTCGACACGTGGGTGAGTCCGGCCTGGCGCGTCGATTTCGCCCTCGACTACGCGCCCGACACGCTCTACACGCCGCCGGTCTGGGTCGAGCCGATCTTCTTCGCCGACTCCTTCAACGCCCTGGATCACCCCGACGGCGCCGAGGTCGAGGTCGACGTGCCGCCGGGCCTGGCGCGGGTCGTGCTGCGCTACCTGAGCACGGGCCACTGCACCGACGGCCGCGGCGCCGACGAGTTCATCGCCAAGCCGAACGTGATCTCCGTCGACGGCGTGGTCGTCCACCGCTACCACCCGTGGCGCGACGACTGCCGCCGCTTCCGCGACCGCAACCCCTACTGCGCGCGCTGGACAGACGGCAGCTGGTCGAGCGACTACAGCCGCAGCGGCTGGTGCCCCGGCGATGTCGTCGCACCGCTGGAACTCGACCTGACCGACCACCTCACGGCCGGCGAGCGCACCGTGCGGTTCGTGATCGAGGACATGCGCCCGCGCGACGAGCAGGGCCATTTCGGCTACTGGCGCGTCTCGGCGGCGCTCGTGGGCTGGGACCGGCCGCCGCGCCTGTGGCGGAACTGAGCGATGCCGCCGGCGCCGCCGCCATTGCCGGGCTGGGCGCGCACGCTGGCCGGCCAGCGCCTGGATTACCACAGCTCCTACCCTGACGTGCGCCGCGCGCTCGTCTGCCGCGCGATGGGCGAGCCTCTGGCGATCGCCTGGCAGACCGCGCCCGCGCCGGTCGATGGCGGCGATCGTGCGGTCGTGTTCCGCTGGCTCGCCGGGCTGGCGACGGGCAAGGGCGCGCACCGCTTCACGTTGACCGTCGGCGGCCGCGCGACCGTGGCTTTCCGGACGGACGGCGCGCGCAGCTGGAGCGTCGCCGCCGCGCGCGGGCTGCGCCTCGATTTCGCGACGGCCATGGTCGACCGCTTCGGCGAACTCTTCGGCCACATGGACCTGACGGTGCCGCGGGCCCTCGTGCGGCCTGGCGAAGGTCTCGACCTGCGGTTGGCCGGCGAGGATGCGCTGAGCCAGGACAGGTGCCTGGTCTTCGAGCACACGCTCGCCGACTGGGTGCGCGCCGAAGCCGAAGGCGCCCTGCTGCGCGGCGGCGACGGACCGCGCCAGCCGGTCCGCGTCGAGGTCAGCCGGCTCGGGCCGCCGACGACGGCGTCGATCAGGGTCGGCGGAGGCGCGGCGACGACGGTGCACCTCACGACCGGTTTCAACGAGTTGCGTCTACCAGTGCCGCCCGTCCCCGCGCCGGCGACTCTTCCGGTCGCCGTCGACGTCGCCGCTGGCGAGCCCGCGCAGGCGCTCGCGGTCGAGCAGCGACCGGTCCCGCGCCGCGAGTTGTGGCTCCTGGCGCACTCCCATCTCGATATCGGCTACACGGATCTGCAGGAGGCGGTCGAGCGGCGGCACTGGCAGCACCTGGCGACGGCCCTCGCGCTCGCGCGCGAGACCCGCGATCTGCCGCGCGGGGAGCGCTTCTGTTGGAATGTCGAGCAGCTGTGGGCGATCGAGACCTGGTGGCGTCAAGCGGCGGCCGACCAGCGGCGCGCACTGGTCGAGGCCGCCCGCGCGGGCGAGGTCGGCCTGCAGGCCCTGCTCGCCGGCGTGCTGACCGGTCTCTGCCATCCTCGCGAGTTGGACCGCCTGACCGACTTCGCGCGCGAACTCGCCGCCGCGGCGGGCCTCGTGATCGACACGGCGATGATCACGGACATCCCCGGCCAGACCTGGACCCTCGTGCCGGCCCTCGCGCGCGCCGGCGTGCGCTACCTCGCGAGCGGTCCGAACTACATGCCGGGCCTGCCCGACGGCGGCGACCGTGTCGGCGGGTTCCTGCGGACCTGGGGCGACCGGCCGGTGTGGTGGCAGTCGGCGTCGGGCCGCGAACGGGTGCTGCTTTGGACGGCCGGCCGCGGCTACTCGTGGTTCCACGGTCTCGGCGGGGCCTTGCTCGATCCCGATCGCCCGCGCGCCGTGATGGACTACCTGCGCGATCTCGAGACGAAGGCGTATCCCTACGAGATGGTGCAGGTGCGCTACACCGTCGGCGGCGACAATGGTCCGCCGGACGCGGCGCTGCCCGGCGCCGTGCGGGCCTGGAACGCGCGGTACGAGACGCCGCGGCTCGTCATGGCGACCGCCTCGGAGATGTTCGCCGAGTTCGAACGGCGCCACGGCGCCGCGATCCCGACCGTGCGCGGCGATCTGACGCCCTACTGGGAGGACGGCGCCGCCTCGTCGGCTCGCGAGACCGCCATGAACCGCGCCAGCGCGAATCGCCTCGCGCAGGCCGAAGCGCTCTGGCGGATCGTCGATCCCGACGGTCCGCCGACCGCTGATCTGGCCGCGGCCTGGCGGCTCGTCGTGCTATTCAGCGAGCACACCTGGGGCGCCGCCGAGAGCGTGCGTCGCCCCGACGCCCCGCACGTGCGCGCCCAGTGGTCCTACAAGCGCGGTCTCGCCGAGGCGGCCGACCGCGCCTCGCGCGATCTGCTGGAGCGCGCGCTCGCCATCGCGGCCGGCCGCTGCGCGCCGGCCGAGGTGCTGGTCCTCAACACGCTCGACCACCCGCGCGGCGAGGTCGTCACGGTCACGGCGGCCGGGGAGCATGTCGTCGATGACGATGGCGTCGAGACACCCTCGCAAAGGCTAGCCGACGGACGCCTCGCTTTCCTGGCGGCGGACGTGGCGAGCCTCGGTGCGCGCCGCTTCCGCGTGCGGCAGGGACCAGCCGCCGCGCCGCCGGTTCCGGTTCGCGCCGCCGATCTCACGCTGCAGAACGAGCGCTTGCAGGTCACGGTCGATCCGGCGAGCGGCGCGATCGCGAGCCTCGTCTGGCTCGCGCGCGACCTCGAACTGGTCGACCGCAGCCGATGGCCGGGCCTGAACGCCTATGTCTACGTCGCTGGTCGCGATCCAACGCTGGCCGCGGGCGCGGGCGAGACTAGCGTGCGTGTCGGCGAGCGCGGGCCGCTCGTCGCGTCCTTGATCATCGAGTCCGCGGCGCCCGGCGCGCGGTCGCTGCGCTGCGAGCTGCGGCTGGCGGCCGGCAGCGACCGCCTCGAGATCGTCGACGTGATCGACAAGCTGCCGGTGCGCACGCCGGAGAGCGTGCACCTGGCGTTCCCTTTCCGCGTCGCCGGCGGGCAGGTGCGGGTCGATCTCGGCGGCGCGCTGGTGCGACCCGACCGCGACCAGCTCGCCGGCGCCTGCCGCGACTGGTTCTGCGCCCACAGCGGCGTGGTCATCGACGGCCTCGAAGCGAGCGTGGCCTGGATCACGCGGGACGCGCCTCTGGTCGAGGTCGGCGCCTTGACCGACGAGCGGCCCGGGCCGGGCGGCACGCGCACCTGGCGGCGCGAGGTCGGCCCCGGCCAGACCCTGTTCTCCTATGCGATGAACAACTACTGGCATACGAACTATCGGGCCGAGCAGGAGGGGCCGGTCACGCTGCGCTACGCGATCCAGGTGGCGGTGCCGGGATGCCTCGACGCGGCGGCGGTCGGCGCGGCCGCCTCGCAGCCGCTGCTGGCGGTGCAACCCGCCGCGGCGCCGCTGAACCCGACTCTTGAATCTCGATAAACTTGCGTCATATAATCCGGTACATGTTCCGGCCCGACGTCCGAGACATCCGGTCGCCGGGGTTTCACCAGCGAAAGGATCCGTCATGCGACGACTCGCCTCGATCCTCGCGCCGCTCGGCCTGTTCTGCCTCATCTGGAGCGGCTGCGCGAAACTGCCCAGCCAGACGCCCGAGCCGGGCGCCCTGACCCTGCTCGCGGAGGAGCTGAAGGACGCCATCCCGCTCGACTACGGCGATCTCATCGCCGTGACGACCAGCGAGACGCACCCCGGCTGGGCCCAGCTCTGGTTCCAGCGCGAAGACAAGAGCGTGGTCGTCGCCTACGTGCATTTCTCGATCCGCCGGCTCGGCGCGCGCGCCCTGCTCATCCCGAGGTCCTGACGCGGCCGCTGTCCGCGCAGCGAGAGGATGCCATGATGGACAAGCTTGTGAGTCTGGTCAGCCGGGTGTTCTTCGTCCTGGCTTTCTTGGTGCTCGTGCTTGGTATCGTCGAGAAGATCGCGAACCTGTCCGGCTACACCCTGACACGCACGTATCAGCCCGAGCGCCTGCTGGAGATCTCCGTCAGCCTCGCGGTTCTGGTCATGGTGCTGTTGCTGAGGCAGATCCGGGACTCCCTGCGCGGCTCGCCGCGCGGTTGAGCGCCCGGCAGCGCGCGCAGTCCAGGCGCATCGACGGCGGCGGCGATTCGCCGACGCTGACGGCGGACCGCGGGGTTCGGGTTTGGCCCGCGCGGTCCGCCAGACAGGCTTGCAGGAGCGACCACGCCGGCTGATCTGGCGCCGGCGCGACCGTCAGGGATGCCGCACCCTGATGTCGCCGCTGAACACGTCGACCTTGACGAGCGCGTCGCCGCCGCCCTCGGTGAAGGATAGTTCCTTGCCGGGAGCGTATTTGGACGTGCGGCTGGCCTGGTGTCCGAACGTGTCGTGGATCTCGCCGGAGAAGGTCTTCAACCGGAAGCGGGCGTCGACCTTGCCGGCCAGATCGATCGTCACGTTGCCGCTGTGGGTCGAGAGATCCCATTCCGCCTTGCGCGCGAGTTGCCCGGCGACGGTGATGCTGCCGGAGACGACCTCGCAGCTGAGGCTGGCCAGATCCTTGCCCGCGTCCACCGCGATGCCGCCGCTGACGGTGCGGCAGCTCAGCTCGCGCTTGACGCCGGTGGACTTGATGTCGCCGGACACGCTGGCGAGGCTGGCGCGATCGGACTGCGCGTCGAGGTCGATCTCGCCGCTCACGGACTCGACGCGCACCGAGGCCGGTTTGCCGCGCAGGACGACGTCGCCGCTGACGGTCTTGGCCTCGAGCGCACCTTCCGTGCGGTCGACGGCGATCGTCGCCGAAACCGACGCGATCTCGAGCCGGCAGCCGGCGGGCACCTGGATCTCGAGGCGGCTGCCTTCCTTGATGCTGCGCGTCCGCTCCGGATAGCGGACCTTGATCGCCAGCTGCGTCGCGTCGCCGGTGATGTTCAGCTCCTCGGCCTTGTCATCGAGCGTGCCGACGATCTTCACTTCGCCGCGGTTCCAGCCGGTCACGGTGATCGAGCCGGCCAGGTTGTCGATGCTGATGACCGCGTCGCGGTTGACCTTGCGGCTCTCGTCGATGGTCTGGCCGGCGAGCGCTGGCGAAGCCAGTGCCAGGCATAGCGCGACGGCCAGGCCGAGGATCGCAACGAGCGGCAGAGTCGTGGCTCTGATCGCGTGGGTGTGCCGGTGCATGAGTCAACCTCCGATTGATGGCGATGGTCAGAAAAGCCCGCTCGCCAGGTGCGACAGGCCGCGAACCTGGCTCACGTTGCGCTGGAGACGCTGCGCCAGCCATTGTCCGACCGCCGACCCGGCCGGAGCGGCGCCGAGCGCCAGTTTGAGTTCCTGGACGCTGTGATCGAGATCGGCGAGGCCGGTGCGCAGGTCGGCGCAGCCGGCGGCGGCGTGCTCGTCGCAGTGCGTGGACAGGACGTCCATGGCGTCGGCGCGGACCTGCGCGTACCCTTGCTCGAGCGCCGCGAGAGCAGACCCCTGCCAGAAGAAGTCCTCGTCGAATTCGGCCGGCGGGCGCGGCAGCAGCAGTAGCGCGAGCACCGCGGCCGCCGCCAGACCGCACGCCGCCAAGGCGCGCGGCGCCGGTCGCCACGCGCGCCGAGACGATCGGCGGTCGCCGGTCTGCTGCTCGCCCAGGCGCGCGTCGATCCGCGGCCAGAGGTCTCGCCGCGGCGCGACCTCGCGCGGCAGGGCGTCGATCGCGTCACGCAGCGGATCATGGCGTTTCATCGCAGCACCTCCCGGAGCTGGTGCCGAGCGCGGTAGAGCTGGGTCTTGACCGTGCCCGCGGATACCTGCATGAGATCGGCGACGTCGCGCACCGGGTAGCCCTCGACCTCGTGCAGGACGAACGCGGTGCGAGCGCCGGCGGGCAGCCTGGCCAGAGCGCGGGCCAGGTCGACCCGCTCGCCGACAGCGGCGTCGGCGACCGGTCGCCCGGCGGCCGCCGCGGTCATCTCGGTCAGCGGGTCGAGGAGCGCCTCACGCCGCCAGCGGCGTGCCCGCGCGCGCAA
>CAZJWO010000121.1:0-10221 GCA_964549735.1 uncultured Fibrobacteraceae bacterium
ATGAGCCAGGAGCCAGCACTCGAGATGGTCCGTGACCGCCGGCGGCAGCGACGGCGGGCGGCGCAGGGCCGTCTCGGCATCGCGGCTCGCCGCTTCGGCAGCGATGCGGGCGGCGCGACGCGCGGCGGCGAGGGCCTCGGCGGCTCCACGGACGGCATGTTGGCGGGCGTGGTCGGCAGCGACAAGGAAGGAGCGGCGACGACGGCCGTCCCGCGGACAGGTGCGGTGTCCCATGGCTCATCTCCGAAGACGCGGCGACCGCGCGCGATCGCCAGGCATGCGCGAGCACGGACCGCACCGGATCGTGCGGCCGGACGCATGCCGAGCGACCGATCAGGCCGCGACGGCTAGCGTATTCGGAGGGAGAGAGCGGACATCGGAGCGCCACCTGTTCTGGAACACAAGCCTCGATCAGGGGCCGGACCAGCGAGAGGTTCGCGGCCCCGGGAGAGCGTAGCGCATCAGCTATCCGAAAGCCAGCACCGCGAGGGGTGGACAGGTCGTCATGGTCCCGTCCGGTTCGCGACGACCATCCGGTAGCAGATGACCTCCATCGCCGAGCCGCCCTCCTGGGACAGCACCGCCGCGCCGTCGCCGTACTGGGCGCCGATGGCCTCGACCTGACGCGTGACCACGACGGCCCGGTCGCCGCCGGCGAAGAAGAAGCCGTCCCAGACCCCGTCGTGGTCGCCCCGGATCGCGACCTGCCGCTGGAAGTGGCCCTCCGGGTCGTAGACGTCGAAGGTCAGCATCACGCCGTCGGGCTGGTCGTGGGCGCCGCGGCCGGGCAGCACCCAGATCGAACCGTCGTCGCGGACGCGGATCCCCTGCTGCATGGCCAGGATATCGTACTCGTACTTCTCGATCTCGATCGAGTACTCGAACGGCACCCTCCGGAAGAGGCTGTCGATCAGGACATGGAGGCGTCGATGCGCGGCGGCGCTGCGCTTCAGGTGCTCGTAGTCCCGCGAGATGACCCGCTCCAGCGTCCCTTGCGGCGAGTAGACCTCGATGGTGTACTCGTCCCGGCGGGGCGCCGTATAGACCCGACCGTCCGGACCGACGTCGTTCGCCCAGTAGAACGCGGGCATCTCGTTCTTCTCGGCGAAGACGAAGCGGTTGTAGTCGCGCGCCGTTCGGGCGCTGACCAGCCGGGCCCGTTCCTTGCCGTCGAGCGAGTAGATGGAGAGGAACTGCTCGCGTCTCTCGACGCCTTGCACCGCCTGCTGGAGACGGACGCCCGAGAACACGAGCGTCGGCCCGCCGGCGAAGCAACCGTCCAGGGTGGCGGCGCCTTGACCGGCCTCGCTCGTGACGACGATCGAGGGCGCGGGATTGTCGAGGCGGTCCACGCGCACCATCCGGCCGGGGAACTCCTGGATCACGCCCACCGTGCCGTCACCGAGAAGAGCGAGGCTCCGGGGCCTGCGCACCTCGCCCGGGCCGTCTCCCTCACGGAACAGCGTCCGCAGCAGCCGGCCCTCCGGCGAGTACACGTAGACCTTGCAGACCTGGCTGTCCAGGACGTAGATGTCGCCCTGCTCGTCGCAGCACACCCTGCTGATCAGCCCGAAGAAGACGTCGTCATCCTCGCCGCCGGCGCGCCACAGCTCCTCCAACTGGACGGTCTGCACCCCCTGGGGCGGCCGCGCTGGATTCGAGACGTGGGGAATCCCATCGACCAGGTTGACCTTCCCCGCGTTCAGGGTCGTGGGAACAAGCAGCAGCAGCGCCAGCGCGCAGGACAACAAGCCGACGCAACGGGACACCCAGCCTGCGATACGCATGGGATAACCTCCTTCGCCGGGGGAGTCGCCAAGCGAAAAGAACGGAGGACGGTGGGAACAGGTTGCAGCGGGTTCCCCGGATGGACGCGAAAGCGGAGAGATGCCGAGAATTTCAACCTCTGGATGCCCCGGTATCTCCTTCGGTCCGAGAATCGGGACTCGCGCCACGGCACAGGTCTTCGATAGCGCAAATTCTTTGTTGACAACCGGCAGGCAGCTTCTGTACAATTCCGTAGAGATAATGTGGATTTGCACATCAGAGGGAGTGAGTCGTGATTCCTCGCCGTACAGCAGACCACGTGCTGGAGCTGGCCGGCGGTTTTCCCGTTGTTTCGATCACTGGTCCTCGCCAGTCAGGCAAGACGACGCTGGCCAGAGCGTGCTTTACAGATCGGCCCTACGCGAACCTGGAGTCGCCGGCGGAGCGGGCCATGGCCACCGCCGATCCGCTGGGATTCCTCGGACGTTTTCCCGACGGAGCGATCCTCGACGAGATCCAGCATTGCCCCGACCTCTTCTCTTACTTGCAGGTCCGTGTCGATGAGGACGATCGGATGGGTCGTTTCATCATCACGGGCTCGCAGCAATTCGGTCTGAATGCGCGCATCTCCCAGTCGCTTGCCGGTCGCGTGGGAGCAGTGACGCTCCTGCCGTTCGCCCTCGCAGAGCTTGCTGCAGCTGGTCGCCGGCCTGGCACACTGGACGAGACGCTCTGGCGCGGATTCTATCCGCCGATCTACGATCGCGACCTCGCGCCACCGATCTGGTTCGACAACTACCTGCGAACCTACCTCGACCGTGATGTCCGGCAACTCAGCGCAGTCCAGGATCTATCTCTCTTCCAGCGTTTCCTGCGCCTCTGTGCTGGCCGGACCGCCCAGCTCGTGAACATGACCTCGCTCGCTTCGGATGCAGGCGTCAGCCCGGGAACCGTGCGCAACTGGCTCTCCTTGCTCGAGGCGAGCTACGTCGTCAAGCTGCTGCCTCCATACCATCGCAACTACAACAAGCGGCTGGTCAAGACGCCCAAGCTCTACTTCCTCGACGCAGGTCTTGCGGCGTCGTTGATCGGCATCACCGAGGCCGGCCAGATCGCCACACACCCCCTGCGCGGCCCCCTCTTCGAGACGCTGGTCTTCGGCGAGTTGCTCAAGACCAGGCTCGATCGAGGCCGCCGCGCGGACATCGCCTTCTGGCGGGATCACCGCGGTTACGAGGTCGATTTCCTGCTCGAGGAAGGCAACCGTCTGCTCGCCGTCGAGGTGAAAGCCGCCGCAACCGTCAATCCCACCAGTGTCGAGGGGCTGCGGCGTTTCGTCGACATCGCCGCCGGTGACGAGGTCCAGGCCGTCCTGGTCCACGGCGGCGACTTAGAGACGGACCTTCACGGCTGTCGCGTGGTCGGCTGGTCCCGGCTCGACTCCTTGCCCGCCTGACGATCACCTCGCCGGATGTGCCGCCGGCGATCTGGCTCAGCGCCAGGCGCTCTTGAGCTCGCCCCAACTCGAGGTCGCGCCGCGCACCGCGCCGTCTAGCCGAAGCGCCAGCGCATAAGGCCCCCAGTCGGCGGTGGACCGCGGAGAATTCGTGAGGCCACCCGCGATCCTGCCTTGCCGCGCGTCGCGCCGCGCATGATCGTCCATGGCGACGGTCCGGCCCGGACCGCCAGAGCCACGGCCGGTGCGGCGCCCGGCGCCGAGCGGAGATGACCACGTGAACGGCAAGCCGATCGACGACCTGTCCCTGATGCCGGCCGCTGCCGCGCCCCCCGGCGCGCCGGCCGTCTACATCGAGACCTACGGTTGCCAGATGAACGTCTATGACAGCGCGGCCATCGCCGCTCTGCTCGGACGCGATGGTTTCGCCGCGGGCGACGACCCGCTACGCGCCGACGTGGTCCTCATCAACACCTGCTCGGTGCGCGACCACGCCGAGCACAAGGTGCTCAGCCGCGTCGGCGAGCTGCGCCGCGACCGCGCCGAGGCCGGCCAGCCGCCGGCGGTGATGGGCATCATCGGCTGCATGGCCGAGCGCCTGGGCCAGGCGCTCACCGGCGAGCGCCAGCGCCTCGATGTGGTGGTCGGCGTCGACAGCTACGAGGCGCTGCCCGGGATCCTCGCCGCCAGGCTCGCCGCCGCGGACGGCGCCAGGCCCGCCGTGGTCACCGGCCACCGCGACGACGTGCACTACCTGGCCCCGCCGCAGCTCGCCCCCCAGAACGGCAGCCACCTGGTCACCATCCACAAGGGCTGCGACTACCGCTGCACGTACTGCATCGTGCCGACCACGCGGGGGCCCCAACGCGAGAAGGCGCCGGCGGTCATCCTCGACGAGGTGCGCGCCATCGTCGCCGCCGGCGGCCAGGAGGTCACGCTGCTCGGCCAGAACGTGACCGCCTACCGCTGGCGCGATGAGCTCGACTTCGCCGGCCTGCTGCAGCAGGTCGCGCGCCTCGACGGCCTCGCGCGCATCCGGTTCCTGACCGGCCACCCCCGCGACATGCGCGAGCAGCTCATGGACGTGATCGCCGCCGAGCCCAAAGTGTGTCCGAGCCTGCACGTGCCGGTGCAGAGCGGCAGCGACGCCGTGCTGCGTCGCATGAAGCGCCTCTATACGCGCGGCGACTACCTGCGCATGGTCGCCTACGCGCGACGCGTGATCCCCGACGTGACCATCAGCGCCGATGTCATCGTGGGTTTCCCGGGCGAGACCGAGGACGACTTCGCGCAGACGCTGTCGCTGGTGCGCGAGGTCGGCTACGACTCGCTCTTCTGCTACACCTACAGCCCGCGCCCCGGCGCCGCGGCCACACGCCTGGGCGACGACGTGCCCGAGCCGACCAAGAAGCGCCGCCTGGGCGAGGTGATGGCGCTGCAGGACGAGGCGTGGCGGACGATCGCCGCCGCGCAGGTCGGCCAGATCTGGAACGCCGTGGCCGAGGAGCCTGCGCGCCGGCCCGAGGGATCGTGGCGGCTGCGCACGGCGAACAACCGGAAGGTGCTGGCGCCGCTGGACGACGCGGTCCCCGGGCGGACCTACCGCGTGCGCGTCGAGGGCGTGCTGAACACCGGGTTCGTCGGAAGCGCGGTGTGATAGGTTCCAGGAAGTCCTTCAGGTCAATAATGCTCAGCGATTGCCGATCGGACTACGTCTGCGAAGTCTTGGTCCTGGCTCCTACCAACAAATTACGGCGCCGCGCGGGGACGGGGATCAGCGTCAGGATGGCGCGCCGCCGCGCTGCGGAACGACGGCTCGCCAGGCGAACCGCCGCCGCAGGTCGTGCACGCCGGTATAGGCGGCGGGGATCACCACCAGGGTGACCAGGGTGGAGACGGACAGGCCGCCGATGACCGCGCGGGCCAGCGCGGCCTGGATCTCGCCGCCGGTGCCGCCGCCGATCGCCAGCGGCAGCATGCCGAGCACGGTCGTGCTGGCGGTCATCAGGATCGGGCGCAGGCGCAGGCGTCCGGCCTCCATGACCGCTTGCGTCACGTCGAGTTCCGCCTCGCGGCGCAGGAGATTGATGTAGTCGACCAGCACGATCGCGTTGTTCACGACGATGCCGATGAGCATGACGATGCCCATCAGGCTCTGGATGTTCAGCGAGGTGCCGGTGAGCAGGAGCGTGGGCACGACCCCGATCAAGGCGAGCGGGACCGCGCACATGACGATCAGCGGGTCGACGAAGCGCTCGAATTGCGCGGCCATGACCATGTAGATGAGGATCACCGCCATGATGATCGACAGCGTGAAATCGCGCTGCGCCTTCTGCTGCTCCTCGTACTCGCCGCCGAACAGCACCGAGAAGCCGGGCGGCAGCGAGAACTCGCGCAGCCGCGCGCTCAGCTCGCCGATGACGTCGCCGAGGGCGACGCCGCTCTCGAGGTTGGCCGTGATGAAGGTCACGCGCTGACCGTCGATGCGCTCGATGGTCGTCGGACTGCGGCGTCGCTCGGCGTGCATCACGGCCGACAGCGGCACGACGTGGCCGGCCGCGGCGCGGACCGAGACGCCGGCCAGGTCGTCGGCCGTCAAGCGGTCCGCCGGCTGCAGCCGCACGCGGATGGGGAACTCGTCACCGCCCTCGCGGAAGACGCCCGCCTGGATGCCGCCGATGTTGGCCTGGATCGTCTGCGCGATCTCGCTCACCGAGATGCCGAGGTCGGCCGTCTTCTCCCGGTCGACGACCAGGTTCTGCTCGGGCCGCCCCTCGCGCCGGCTGATGCGGACGTCCTGCACGCCCGCGATCCCGACCATGACCTGCTGGAGGTCGCGCGCCACGCGGTCGGCCTGCTCGAGGTCGTAGCCGCGCAGCTCGACCTGGACCGCCTCGCCCCCGCCGGAACCGAACAGCCGCCGCAGCATCCAGAGCCCGGATTGCGCGCGCACCCGGATCTCGGCGCCCGGGATCCGGCCGGCGACCTGGCGGCGGATCTCATCCGCCAGCTCGGCGGCCGGCCGCGTGCGTTCAGCCGCCCCGACGAGCGCGAGTTCGACCTCGGCGCGCCCCGGATGGATCTGGATGCTTATATGCTCGACGTCGTCCAGCGGCGTCGTCTCGCGGACGATGGTCTCCAGCTCGTGCAGGAACTCGTTGATCACCGCGATGTTCGTGCCCTGGGCCATGTCCAGGTTGATGTCGATCTCGTCGGCGTCGGTCTGCGGCGCCAGCTCCACCGGCAGCAGCGGCCACAGCAGGACCGCCGCGATCAGGGCCGCGCCGGTCGCCGCGAAGACGATCAGGCGGTGCCGGACCACGCTCGCGAGCCAGCGCGAATAGGCGTACTCCAGCCGCCCGAACCAGATGCCGAAGCGTCGCAGCAGCCGCACCCGGCCCGTCTCGCCGTCGGCGCCGACGGTCAGGAATCGGCTCGCCAGCACCGGCACCAGGGTCAACGCGACCACCAGCGAGCACAGCAGGGCGAACACCACGACCAGCGCCAGCTCCTTGAAGAGCATGCCGGAGATCGTGCTCATGAAGACCACCGGCAGGAAGATCACCGAGGTCGTCAGCGTCGAGGCGATGATCGCGCCGGCGACCTGCCGCGCGCCCAGCAGCGAGCTGTCGCGCAGGCCGCGGCCATTCTCGCGCAAGCGCACGATGTTATCGAGTACGACGATGGCGTTGTCGACGATCAGGCCGATCCCCAGCGCGAGGCCGCCGAAGCTCATCTGGTTGAGAGTGAAGCCGTTGAAGTAGATCAAGCCGAAGGTGGCGATGAGCGAGATGGGGATCGCCAGCGCGATGATGAACGTGGTCGATCCGTTGCGCAGGAACACATAGAGGATGAAGATGGCGAGCAACCCGCCCCAGACGGCCGCATTCTTGACGTTGTCGATGGACGACTCGATGAACTTGCTCTGATCGATGATCATCAGCAACTCGAGGTCGTCCCGTTCCTCGTTGATGCGGTCCATGATGCGGCGCGCCTGATGCGCGACGGCGACCGTGTTCGCCCCCGATTGCTTGCGCACGCCGAGCCGGACCATCGGCTGCCCGTCGACCTGAACCAGGCGGTTGACGTCGGCGTAGCCGTCGACGACCTCGGCGACGTCGCTGACGCGGATCGGTTTGCCATCGACGACCGTGATGACCGTGGCGGCGATCTCGGACACCGAGCGATAGTCGCCGTGCGTACGGACGTACAGATCGCGCACGCCCTCGCGCATGTCGCCGCCGGGCAGCGTCACGTTGTCGCGCTGCAGCGCGAGTTGCACGTCGGTGGCGGTCAAGCGGCTCGAGGCGAGACGATCGCGCGCCAGCCGGACCTGGATCTCGCGGTAGACGCCGCCCCAAACGTCGACCGAGCCCGCGCCGGGGATCTGGCCGAAGCGCTGGGCGATCTCCCGCTCGAGGATGCGCGTCAGTTCGGCCACGCCCAGCTCGGAGCGGGCGCCGAGGATGACGACGGGGAAGTTGTCGGGATCGAATTTGAACAGACGGGGCGGATCGACCTCGGGCGGGAAGTTGGCCCGGATGCGGTCGAGCGCCGCGCGCACGTCGTTGGCCGCCTCGTCGATGTTCGTGCCCTGGCTGAACTCCAAGGTCACCCAGCTGGTGCCCTCGGAGGAGTTGGAACGGATCCGCTCGACGTTGGGCACGACGGCCAGCGCGTTCTCGATGCGGTCGGTGATGATCCGCTCGATCTCCTCGGGTCCCACATTCGGGTAGCCGGTCCAGACCGAGAGCTGGGGGAATTCGATGGCGGGCAGGAGGTCGACCGGCAGGAAGCGGTAGCCGAGCAGGCCGATCACGATGACGATCAAGAAGACCATCGCCGTGGCGATGGGCCGGTCGACTGCGACGTCAGTCAGCTTCACCGCTCTCCGCCTTGCGCCCGATGACCTCGTCCATCAAGTCCTCGCGCTGCAGATTCTGCAGTCGCGTCACCCGGCTCCAGTCGACCGGGCGCACGCGGGCAAGGGGCGACTCGCCGCCGAGCATGTTCTGGCCCACGGTGACCACCCAGTCGTCGGGCGCCAGCGGTCGAACCGCGGCCTCCATGCGGCCGGCGGCGATCACCTCGACCGGCACGAAGGTGAACGACACCGGTTCGGTGAGAAAGCCCGACGACGTTCCGCCGGGCTCGTAGATCGGTCGGCCGTCGAGGCTCTCGGCGGAAACGTAGACGCCGACGACGCCGGTCGCCACGTTCTCGTAGATCGCGCTCAGCGGCACGAGCGTGGCCTGCTCGCTCTCGCCGTAATGGACATCCACGGTCACGAACATGCCGGGCTTGAGCCGACCGCCCGGGTTGACGAGGTCGATCTCCGCCTCGGTGGAATGAGTGATCGGGTTCAAGAACGGCGAGATGCGCGCCAGCGGCGCCGAGAGGACCGTTCCGCCGGCGGCGACCTCCGCCCGGTGGCCGGGCGCGATGTACGCCAGCATGCGGTCGGTCAGGACGATCTCGACCCGCACGCTATCGAGCTGGCCGAGCGTGAACAGCCTGGTGCTGGACCCCGCCAGCATGCCCGCCTCGGCGTTGCGGCTGCCGATGTGACCGTCGATCGGCGAGCGGATGACCGTCCGGGCGAGGTTGTCCTGCTGCTCCGCGACGCCGGCCAGCGCCTGGTCGACCCGCGCCCGGGCCAGCTCGACCTCGGCGGTCGCCGCGTCGGCCTGCGCCTCGGCGGCCTCGAGCTCCGCCGCGCTGGCCAGCTCCTGTCCGGCGAGGGAGCGGATGCGGTCGCGCTCCGCCGCGGCCTCCCGCAGGCGGACGTCCGCGCCCCGGAGCTGCGCCTCGGCGATCCGCAGGCTCGCACGCGCCTGCGTCAGACGCATCGCGATCTCGGCGTCCCGCAGGCGCACCAACGGCTGGCCCTTGCGGACCTCGTCGCCGTTGGCGACCAGCACCTCGGTGATGACGGCGTTGATCTCGGGGTAGATCGCGACCTGATTGCGCGCCCTGACCACACCGCTCAGCCGCTGCACCAACGGCAGCGTGCCCTGCCGCGCGCGAACCGCCTCGACCGACGGGATGAGCATGGCGGGCGAAGTGCCGGGCCCGCCGCTCCGCTCGCAGCCGGCAGATAGCAGAACGGCTGGCAGCAGTAGCGCCACCGCGGCGAGGAGGCGACGTTCTGCGATCGAGGAAACCGAAGACACGGTCGTTGTCCCTACGCCACGGGCGCCGCTACGGCCCCGGTTCAACCAGGCGAGAAATCAAAGCTATCCAACGACCCCGGCGGGACGCAAGTTCCCGGTCGTCACCGGCCCTGGGCCGTGAATCTTCCAGATTCCCGATACTTCAAGAGATCGGCTCTTGCCACTTCCAGGGTGTCCATCAAGGCGGAAGCCTGCCGCGGGTCCATGATCTCGAAGCTCTTCGCCGTCAATCAGGAGCGCTCGAAACGAAACTTCGAAGCCGGAACTCGATCTCTCTCTGTCTGGGTCGTCTCGATCAAAAGGGACATACATCTTGCAACTGCCGGTGTCTCTTAGGAAGACGGTCTTTCGGCCGAATTTCTAGGCGAAGGCGCCTTCAACCCATATCGAATCCAAGTTTCTTGCTCGCTGCCTCCAGCGCCTCGCCTTTTGGCGGCGTCCATCCCATTTCAATCAGTCTTTCTCTATTCATTCTATTCGCCTCTCTATGACTGACCTGCGTGCAGGAATCCTATCTCAGCCAGCCCGTAGAGGAAAGCCCAACGGTCGATCCCGCACCCCACCGCCCCACCGCCTATCCGATGCGCCGCAGCCCGGAGTCGCGTAGCGAGGCGAATACTCGCCCCTATTGGGCCGCTCCCCCCGGCCGTCGCGATGGAAACGGCCCGACACGCCGCGCCGCGCAGGCACAGCAGCCGGGCCGTCGGCATAGGACAGGGCTCGATCGCCGTCACCACGACCGTGTCCGGCGCGCTCGAGTCCAGGTCGTCCTGTCAAGCGACACCCAGTGTTACGCAATAAGGCGACATCCAGAATTACGCACCT
>CAZJWO010000122.1:0-10139 GCA_964549735.1 uncultured Fibrobacteraceae bacterium
GTCGGCTGCGTTTCGTGCGCTTATTTGCGCCGGCGGGCGTCTTGACGCCCCGCCACTGGACGATCTTCAACCAGCTCTGGGATGACGATTCCCCCGTGCAGGCGACGGTGCTGGCGCGGATCCGCGCGCTGCCGCAGCTGCGCCGCTGGCGCGGAGGCTGAAGAACGCGCGCAGGCCGGCCGGCTTCGCTATTTGCTTTTTCGGGGGCGATGCCCCATGTTCATGAAACGTGGCGAGGGTGTCGCCGGCTGGTTGTTGACGCCGGCGCCGGTCGGGCCTTACATTCCGCTGCGGCCATGCTACGGCGATGCACGTTGCGCCGCGGTTTGTGTACCCCAAGGGAGGTTGATTTCATGAAGGTGTCGCGTCGTTGGGCGTCCTGGTTGCTACTGGGCTCACTGGCCGTCGTGGTCCTGACCGGCCTGGTCGGTTGTGGCAAGAAGGAAGAGGTCGACCCGTACCTGTACGCCTCCCTGAACGCCATCATGAAGGGAGCGGTGAGGGACACGGTCTCCCGCAATTTCACGTTCGAGATCGACGCGCCGCAGTTCGAGTTCGTGCGCGGCCAGGTGGGATTGGTGCGCGATGGCAACCAGCTGCACTTCCTGGTGGCCCGCGACCTGGAGAACCTGTACCCGCGTCTGGCGGGCACGCTGCTCGGCGTCAAGCAAACCTTCTCGCCGCAGCCGACCCATGTCGTGCTCGAGCGCATCAAGCGCAATGGCGTCATCGAGGCCGACAGCATGGCGGCGCCCGATCCCTACGTGTTGCCGCGCTTGATGCGCGGCGCGGCGGTCGACATCACCGAGCCCGGCCGGAACATGACCGATGTCGCGTGGAACCGGCGCCAGACCATCACGCCGCTGTTCCCCGAGAATCCGGGCGATCCGCTGCTGCGGTTCCAGACCGGTCTGGAGCATCTCGTCTGGGTGCCGCGGCACGACCTCGCGCCCGAGGTCCGCGAGAATCCCGCGCAGAAGGACATGGCCTTCTATGCGATCCTGCCCGAGGGATCGTTCCAGATCGTCAACCTCGCGCCAGGCGCCGACTACATGCTGCACCTGCTCCTCGCGCAGGACCTGCCGTTGGTCGGGTCGGTCTCTCCGGTCAGCTGGGTCGAAGACTTCAACGTGCGACGCGTCGAGCATCCCGTGATCGGGCGCGTCGTGGGCGAACTGCGCATCAACTGGTTCAAGTACGCCAACACCTTCGTCCAGGGCTACCGCGAATCCTGATCGCGGCCCAGACCTCCGCGGCAACGACACGGCCCCCGTCCCGTCCGGACGGGGGCCGCGTGTCGTCGGGGCGCGGGTCGCGCCCCTCGCGGCGTCGCCCGGGCCCGATCAACCCAGGAGCTTGGCCAACTCCCAGGAGCGCTTGACGCTCGCGAGGTCAGCAGCCGCGCGCCGGCCCAGCGCGCTCGTCTTGAACCGGTTGGCGACGATCCCGACCATGACGCCGTGCTTGCCGGCGAGCAGCAGTTCGGCGGCTTGGTTGCCCATGCGCGTGGCCAGGATGCGGTCGAACGCCGACGGGGCGCCGCCGCGCTGCACGTGCCCGAGCACCACCATGCGGGCGGAGCGGTTCAGGCGGTTGTTGATCTCGTAGGTGATGTAGCTGGCCTTGCCTGCGCCCTCGGCGACGATGATCATCGCGTGATATTTGCCCTGGGCGTAGCCGGCCTCGATGCGGCGGCAGACCTCGTTGATGTCGTAGGGGATCTCCGGCACCAGCACCTCCTCGGCGCCGGTGGCCATGGCCACCTGCGCCGCGAGCAGGCCGTAGTTGCGGCCCATGACCTCGATGACGAAGATGCGGCCGTGGCTCGAGGCGGTGTCCTTGATCTTGTCGACGGCGTCGACGGCGATGTTCAGGGCCGTGTCGTAGCCGATGCTGCGGTCGGTGCCGGCGATGTCGTTGTCGATCGTGGCGGGGACGCCGACGACGGGCAGGCCGAACGTCTTGGCCAGCTTGGCCGCGCCGCGGAAGCTGCCGTCGCCGCCGATGATGACCATGCCGTCGAGCTTCAGCTTGCGCAGGGCCTTGCCCACCGGCGCCGTGCCCTCTTCGGTCGCGAACTGGGGATAGCGGAACGTGCGCAGGATCGTGCCGCCCTTGTGCAGGATCCCGCTGACCGAGCCGCTGGCCATCACCTCGCCGTCGCCCTCGGCAAGCCCTTGCCAGCCGCGGCGGATGCCCACCGCGACGGCCCCGTGATGCCAGATGGTCCGCACGACGGCGCGGATGGCCGCGTTCATCCCCGCAGCGTCGCCGCCGCCGGTCAAGACCCCGATCCTCTTCATGCGTCGCCTCCCGACGATTCCGGTCCCTGCGGTGGCGGCTCGCCGGAGCCTGTCTGCCGGCGGCGCAACCACGCTTCGATCTGCTGCATGCGTTGGGCGAGTTCGCGTTCCCAGCCCTTGCCGCGCGGCCGGTAGTAGGTCGTACCGGCCAGTTCGACGGGCAGGCAGCTCATGGCCGCGATGCCCGCGGACGTGTCGTGCGCGTAGACGTAGTCGCGGCCGTAGCCCAGGTCGCGCATCATGCGGGTCGGGGCGTTGCGCAGGTGCAGCGGCACCGGCGGGTTGTGGCCCTGCTTGACCTCGCGCGAGACGGCGCCGTAGGCGGTGTAGAGCGCGTTGCTCTTGGGGGCCAGCGCGAGGTAGACGACAGCCTGCGCGAGCGCGAGCGCGCCCTCCGGCAAGCCGATGAAATGCACGGCATCGCGAGCGGCCAGCGCCTGGACCAGCGCCTGCGGATCGGCCAGGCCGACGTCCTCGCTGGCGAAGCGCACCAGCCGCCGGGCCAGGTACAACGGGTCTTCGCCGCCCTCGAGCATGCGGACCAGCCAGTAGAGGCCGGCCTGGACGTCGCTGTTGCGCAGGCTCTTGTGCAGGGCGCTGATGAGGTTGTAGTGCTCCTCGCCGGCCTTGTCGTAGCGCACGGCGCGATGCTGGATGAGCGCTTGCAGATCGGCCACGTCGACGACGTCGACGCTCGCCTGGCCGGCGTCGGCGGCACCTCCGGTCTTCGCCGCGCCGTGGCGCCGCTGGACGACCGCTGCGGTGACCGAATCGAGCAGGCCGAGCGCCTGGCGCGCATCGCCTTCGGACAGCTCGGCGAGCGCCTCCAGAGCCGCCGCGGTGATCTCGACGCCGCGTCCGGCGAGGCCGGCCGGGTGCGCCAGCGCCCGACGCAGCAGGCTGGCGACGTCGCGCGTGTCGAGCGGCTCGAGCACGAACAGCCGCAGCCGCGACAGCAAGGCGGCGTTCAATTCGAAGCTCGGATTCTCGGTCGTCGCGCCGATGAGCGTGATGTCGCCGCGCTCGACCCAGGGCAGCAGGGCGTCCTGCTGGGCTTTGTTGAACCGGTGGATCTCGTCGAGGAACAGCACCGTGCGTCGCCCCGTGGCGTGGCGCAGCTTCTCCGACTCGGCCATGACCTCCTTGAGCTCCTTGGCACCGACGCGCACGGCGCTGTATTCGAGGAACCGCGCGTCGGCGAGCTGGGCCGCCAGGCGCGCCAAGGTCGTCTTGCCGCAGCCCGGCGGACCCCACAGCAGCAGCGATGGCAGATCGGTGGTGCCCAGCAGGGGACGGAAAGGTCCGTCCGGCGCCAACAGCCGCGGCTGACCGACGACCTCGTCCAGCGTACGGGGACGCAGGCGGTCGGCGAGCGGGCGCTCGCCGGACGCGGGCGTCGCGCTCGTGGCCGAGCGCGGCGCCGCGTCGTCGTCGGATCGGAAGAGGTCGGCGGCCATGGCGGGATTCTAGCGCGCGGCCGCGGCCTGGCAAGCGGCGAGTTCCGCGTCGTATCGGGAACCTTCGCCGGCGTTGACGCGTTGCGCGGCCGGTCTTACCCTGCGCAGAGGGGCTGCCACGAACACGGCGGCCGACCGGCGTCCATCGCGGAGGTGGCATGGCGCGCGCGATCCTGATCATCCTTGATGGCGTCGGCGTCGGCGGTGCGCACGATGCCGCGGCGTACGGCGATGAGGGCAGCGACACGCTGGGCAACCTCGCCCGGCATTGCGGCGGCCTCGCGCTGCCGACTCTGGCGGCGCTCGGCCTGGGCAACCTGCACGAGATCGCGGGCGTGCCGCCGGCGGCCCGACCGCTGGCCGGGCACGGCCGCCTGCGGGAGGTCTCGGCCGGCAAGGACTCGACGACCGGGCACTGGGAACTCATGGGCCTGATCACCCGGGAGCCCTTCCCGACGTACCCGCACGGCTTTCCGGCCGATCTGATGGCCGCGTTCACGCGGGCGACCGGCCACGGCTGGCTGGGCAACGTGGCGGCCAGCGGCACGGCGATCATCCAGCAGTACGGCGATGAGCACGTGCACACCGGCAAGCTGATCGTCTACACCTCCGCCGACTCGGTCTTCCAGATCGCGGCCCACGAGGACGTCGTGCCGCTGGCCGAGCTCTACCGGGTGTGCGAGACGGCGCGCGCGCTGCTCGTGCCGCCGCATCAGGTCAGCCGGGTCATCGCGCGTCCGTTCCGCGGCGGCAGCGGGACTTACGAGCGCACGCCGAACCGCCACGACTATTCCGTGCCGCCAGGCGACGGACTCGTGCTGCCGCGGCTGCAGCAGCGGGGCGTCCACGTGCAGGCGATCGGCAAGATCTACGATCTGTTCGCCGGACGCGGCATCGACGCCACCGTCGCGAGCCGCAACAACGAGGAAGGCATGCGGCTGCTCGCCGAGCTCTATCCGGCGGCGGCCGATCCTTCGTTCCTGATGGTCAACCTCGTCGATTTCGACATGCTCTGGGGGCACCGCAACGATCCGGCCGGCATGGCGGCGGGGCTGCGAAGCTTCGACGACTGGTTGGCGGGATTCCTGCCGGGCCTGCAGGCGGGCGATCTGCTGCTGATAACGGCCGACCATGGCAACGACCCCACGACCCCGAGCACCGACCATGCGCGCGAGGAAGTACCGGTGCTCGCGGTCCTGGGCGGCCGCACGGCGGCCGGCCCCGAGTTGGGCCGGCGCGAGACGTTCGCCGACCTGGGCGCCACGGTCGCGGCGTTCTTCGGCGCCGAACCGCCGGCCGACGGCACGAGCTTCCTGGACGCCCTGCGCGAGAACGGGGCGGGAGGTGGGACATGGACGCGGCATACGGACCGTTGATCGCCGCCGCCTGCGCGGCGCGGGATCAGAGCTACGCTCCCTATTCGGGTTTCCGCGTGGGCGCGGCGCTGCTCTGCGACGGCGGCAGGATCATCACCGGCGCCAACGTCGAGAACGCGAGCTTCGGTCTGTCCCTCTGCGCCGAGCGCTCCGCCGTTTCGCGCGCGGTGGCCGAAGGGCTGCGCGGCTTCGCGGCCATCGCGATCTGCGCGGACGGAGCGCGGCCGACGCCGCCCTGCGGCGCCTGCCGGCAGGTCCTGCTGGAATTCGCCCCGCAGCTCGTCGTGCTCATGGCCGGCGACGAGGGCGTGGCAGGCGACGTGATCCAAACGACGCTGGCGGCGCTGCTGCCGCAGGCGTTCCGAGATTTTCCCGGCGGCCGCGACACGAGCCGCGGCCGCTGACGGGCGGCGCTGCGGGCTGGCGCGAGCGCAAGGCGGAGCGAACATGGATGTGCGGGAACTGATCGAGACGAAGAAGCAGGGGCGGGCCCTGGCGAGCGACGAGATCGAATGGCTGGTCCGCGGATTCACCGGCGACCAGGTGCCGCGCTATCAGATGGCGGCCTTCCTGATGGCGGTCTTCTTCCGGGGGATGACCGCGGACGAGACGGCGGCCTTCACCGACAGCATGCTGCGCTCCGGCGCCCGGCTCGACACGTCGGACCTGGGAGGTCCGACCGCCGACAAGCATTCGACCGGCGGCGTCGGCGACAAGGTGTCCCTGCTCCTGGCTCCGCTGGCCGCGGCATGCGGCCTGCGCGTGCCGATGCTGTCCGGCAGGGGGCTCGGCCACACGGGCGGCACGCTGGACAAGCTGGCGGCGATCCCGGGGTACCGCATCCATCTGGACAACGACGAGTTCCTGGCGATCGTTCGCCAGTGCGGTTGCGCAATCGTCGGCCAGAGCGGCGACATCGCGCCCGCCGACGGACGGATCTACGCGCTGCGGGACGTGACCGCGACGGTCGACTGCGTGCCGCTGATCACGGCGTCGATCATGTCGAAGAAGCTGGCGGCCGGCCCCGAGACCATCGTCATCGACCTGAAGTGCGGCTCGGGAGCGTTCATGACCGATCTCGAGCGGGCGCGCGAACTCGCGCAGGCGTTGCTCGCCGTCGGGCGCGCCTATGCGCGGCGCATGGCGGTGCGCTACACGGATATGTCCCAGCCGCTCGGGGTCGCGGTCGGCCACGCCAGCGAGACGCGGGAGGCCCTGGCCGCTCTGCGCGCGGACGGGCGGCGTCAAGCTCCCGCCGACCTCGTGCAGCTGACCGAGGAGCTGACCGCCGCCATGCTCCTGGCCGCCGGCCAGGCGGTCGACCGCGAGACCGCCTTGGCGACGGTCCGGCGGGTCTGGGATGAGGGGAGCGCCTGGCGCGTGGCGCGCCAGTGGATCACGGCGCAGGGCGGCCGCCTGCAATGGGATCGCGACGACCTCGGCCTGGCGATCGCGCCGGTGGGCGGCGAGCTGGCGGCGCCGCGGCAAGGGTGGCTCGAGGTGGCCGATTGCCGGGCTGTCGGACTGGCGCTCGCCGATCTGGGCGGCGCCCGGCTCCGCGTCGACGACGCGATCGATCACGCGGTCGGCATCGATTGGCTCGTCCGCACGGGGGAGCGCGTCCAGCGGGGCCAGCCGCTGGCGCTGCTGCGCGCCGGTGCCGGGGAGCGTCTGCAGGCCGCGCGGCAGCGCCTCGCCGCGGCGGTTCGGATCCACGACGACCAAGTGCCGCCCCGAGAGCTGGTGCTCGGCGCGATGCCTTGATGCGGGTCGCCGGAGCGCGGGTGGCGCCGTGCGCGGCGCGCGTCGCGCGGCGGCAAACGAAGCTCAGAAGCCGTCCCGCTCGCGGTGCCGATCCAGCGTATCGAACCCGCGATCCAGGCCCGATCTGTCGTGCAGTTCGGCGCCGTGCACGTCACAATCCGCTTGCGGGAAGGCGCCGGGCAGGAAGACCTCCATGGCGGTCGAGTCGCAGGCGCTCGTGGCCAGCAGACCCGATACCAGGCACACCCGCCTCTCGACGATTGCCGGCGGCCGCACGAAGGCCTCATCGCCCTTCTCGTCGGTGACCCGGCCCATGAAGCGGGCCCAGATCGGCAGCGCCATGCGCGCTCCGGTCGCGTTGCGTCCCATCGACTGCACCTCGTCGAAGCCGATCCACACGCCGCCGCAGAAGCTCGGCGTGTAGCCGCAGAACCACGCGTTCGTGCTCTCGTTCGTCGTGCCCGTCTTGCCGGCGCCGGTCTTCGTGAAGCCGCGCCAGCGTGCGCTCTGGCCGGTGCCCTCGCGCAACGCCGTCCGCAGCAGGTCGGTGATGAGGTAGGCCTCGGCGGGATTGAGCACCTCATGCTGGCGGATCCGGGTCTGTTCGAGGACCTCGCCGCTCAGCGTCTCGACGCGCGTGATGAGGTGCTGGTCGACCCGCACGCCATGGTTGGCGAACGTCGCGTAGGCGCCGACGACCTCGCGCAGGGACACCTCGCCGGCGCCGAGGAACAGCGCGGGCACCTGTGGCAGCGGGCTCGTGATGCCCAGCCTCCGGGCGTTCTCGATGACCGGCTGCAGACCGAAATCGAGATACATCTTCGCCGTCGGCAGGTTGATCGAGCGGCTCAGGGCATGGCGCAAGGTGACCGGTCCGCCGAATCGGTCGCCGAAGTTCTTGGGCCGCCACAAGCTGCTGCCGGTGTCGATGACGAACGGCGTGTCGAGCAGGATGCTCGCCGGATGGTAGCCGTGCTGCAACGCGGTCAGATAGACGATCGGCTTGAAGACGGATCCCGGCTGGCGCCGGGCCTGCCAGGCGTTGTTCCAGCGAGTGGCGGCGAAGTCACGGCCCCCCAGCATGGCGAGGATGGCGCCCGTCCGGACATCCTGGAGCAGTCCTGCGCATTGCAGGTACGTGACCTGGGCCGGTCGCTCGCCGGCCGCGACGAGGCTGTCGTAACGCGCCTTCGTCATCGCGAAGCGGGACTCTCGTTCCAGCGTCAGCATGTGCTCGGCGGCGGCCTGCTCGAGCCAGATCTGATAACGCGGCACCAGCGTCGTCCAGACGCGCAGGCCGTCCGCATAGAGCTTGTCGGCGCCGTAATTGCGTTCGAGATGCTTGCGGACCTCTTCGACGAAGTAAGCGGCGAAGCCGGCGACCGCCGCCCGCGCGGTCTCCGGATCGGCTGTCTGCACCGCCGTCGCGCCGATCTCTTCGGCCTGGCTGGAGGTCAGCTTGCCGGCGACCACCATCGCTTGCAGAACGATCGCCCGGCGACGATAGGCGAGCTCCAGGTTGTTGAAGGGGGAGTAGTGCTCGGGCAGTTGGATCATGCCGGCGAGCATGGCGGTCTCGGCCGGTTCGAGATCGATGACGTCGCGGCCGAAGAACAGGTTCGCGGCTGCCTGGACGCCGTACGTGCCGCGGCCCAGATAGATCTGGTTGAGGTACATCGCGAGGATCTCGTCCTTCGTGTAGATCTGCTCGATCTGCACGGCGAGGATCATCTCGCGGATCTTGCGCGCGATCTTCTTCTCCGGGGTCAGCCAGAGGTTGCGCGCCAATTGCATCGTCAGCGTGCTGGCGCCGGGCCGGCCCCGCCCCAGCGCGTTGTCCAGCAGGATCTTGACCATGCGTTTGAGGTCGATGCCGTAATGCTCGTAGAAGCGGCGGTCTTCGATCGCGACGACGGCGTCGAGCAAGTGCCCCGGCATCCGTTCGAGCGGCACGACCGTGCGGTTCTGGGTGTAGTATTCCTGCAGGGTGTCGCCGTTCGCGGCAAAGATGATCGTCTTCTCCGAGGGCTGGATGTGGCGGAGGCGTTCCAGCGGCGGCAGGTCCTGCGAAAGATGGTCCAGCAACAGCAGCGATCCGGCCACCGTGCCGGCGAAGAGCAGCAGGAAGAGGACCAGCAGGCGCCGGACCCAGCGGCGGGGGATCGTGCGGCGGAGGATGGCGGTCATGTCTCCCTGCTTGGCCTGGGGTCCGGGCGTCGGTGCACGGCCTAGGTTAGGGGATCGCGGCGCGGCCGTCAAAGCGCGAGCGCGAGCTGCCATTCGTGAATCCGGAAATTTCGTCAATATTTCGTTTGACACGCGCCGGAACCGAGCATAGATTGCGCCCCCGTCGCCTGGCGTTGCCGTGGGCAGCGCCGGGAGCGGCGGCCGGCGGCCCCGCGGGCGGTCGGACCGAGAGGCTTGGAAAAAAAGCAACTTCAGGGTTGACAGAAGACCAAGTCTCGCTTAAGTTAGCTTGCCCTCACCCGACATCTGGGTCCGGGCAGCCGCTGGCCAGGCCAACGGTTCCGCTCTTTGACAACGGAATAGCGTGCGACGGCCCGATCGTGATTCCGAGCCTTCGCGGCGGGGTTGCGCGAGCAGCCCGGCCGGCGGAGGCCTTGCGAACACGAACACGCAGGAGCAAAAGCTTCTGTTGTTCAACATTTGTTTAACAACGGAGAGTTTGATCCTGGCTCAGAACGAACACTGGCGGCGTGGATTAGGCATGCAAGTCGAACGGGAAAGCCCCCTTCGGGGGGTGAGTATAGTGGCGAACGGGTGAGTAACGCGTGGGAAACCTGCCCTTCAGTGGGGGATAACAGGCCTAACGGCCTGCTAATACCGCATGTGTCCCCGGAGCCGCATGGTTCCGGGAAGAAAGGTGGCCTCTCCTTGGAAGCTACCGCTGAAGGATGGTCCCGCGTCCCATTAGCTTGTTGGCGGGGTAACGGCCCACCAAGGCGACGATGGGTAGCCGGCCTGAGAGGGTGTCCGGCCACACTGGGACTGAGATACGGCCCAGACTCCTACGGGAGGCAGCAGTCGAGAAGCTTCGGCAATGGGCGAAAGCCTGACCGAGCGACGCCGCGTGAGCGATTGAAGGCCCTATGGGTTGTAAAGCTCTGTCAGATTGGGAAGAAAACTTCGGGGCGAATAACCTCGAAGCTTGACGGTACCGTCAGAGGAAGCACCGGCTAACTCCGTGCCAGCAGCCGCGGTAATACGGAGGGTGCAAG
>CAZJWO010000123.1:0-10064 GCA_964549735.1 uncultured Fibrobacteraceae bacterium
CTGTGGCGGCAACGGCTGGTCGTACTCGGCCTGCCGGCGCTCGGCCTGGCGATCGGACTGCTCTACGGCGCGTTCGGAACGCGGCGCTGGGAAGCGACCGTCACGATCCGGCCGGGCATCACCGCCTTCAGCCCGGACGGCGGCCCGCTGCGCCAGTGGCAGCTGCGCGACATCACGAACTGGTTCGACCGGCGGCTCTATGAGGGCGACCTCGCCGAGCGGCTCGGCATGCGGCCAGGTTCGCGGCAGGTCATCCGGGCCGAATTCATCGCCCAGGGCGTGCAGAATCCCCAGGGCGGCGACGTCATCACGCTGTGGACCACCGGCACCAGCCCACAGCAGGCGGCGGCCATCCTCGACACCTCGCTCGCGTTGTTCGCCGGCTTCGCCGAGGCCGACACGGTCTCCAGCCAGATCAAGTTGACCCGCGACGGGCTGCTGTTGCAGATGCGGCGTCTCGAGGTGCAGTTGGACGGGTTGATCGGCGAGGAGCGTCGCGTCGCGTTGCAGCTGGCCTCGGCGCGCGCGGAGTCGTTGCAGGTGGTCTCCGAGGACCAGCGCCTGGCCCTGGACCTGGATCAACTGGCCAAGCAGCTAGGCTTCTACCAGAAGAGGCTGGAGGCGCTGCGCGACGAAGAGCCGCGCCTGACGTCCAACCTGCAGCAGCTCGAGCAAGCTGTGCAGCGGCTCGCGCAAGGGGCCGGAACACCGGCTGCGACGGACGAGATACCGAGTTGGGTGCGTCGCGACGCGATACTCGACGGTGGCACGGTCCTCGAATCGCTGACGCGCGCCAAGCTGCAGGTGCAGCAGGCGCTGCATCAGAACCGCGCGCAGCAGGACAGTCTGCTCTACGCCGCCGAGATCAACCGCCTCGAGTACACGAAGCTCGAGATCCACCGCGAGAACACCATCCGCATGCGTCTGAGCGAGGCGGGCAGCAAGATCGGCAAGCTGCTCATCGAGCGGGATGTCGGCCTGCCCGGACAGCGCGCCGAGATCCAGAACAGCCTCGAAGAGCGCAAGCTCAAGCTGGCCCTGCTGGCGCCCGTGCAACGGGTGGGGCGGACCGTGGTTTCCGACAAGCCGGTCCGGCCGCGTACGTTGCGGGCCGTCCTGATCCTCGCGGCCCTCGGCGGCGCCGCCGGCGTGGGCGTCGGTCTGACGTGGGACTACTTGCGCACCCATCGCCAGGAGATCTTCCGCTCTTGAGCCCAGCGCCTGACGGCGCCGGCGCCGGCCGGCCGTCAACGTCCGGTCAGAGGACCGTGCTGCGCAACATCGGCGCGCTCTGGCTGGCCCAGATCCTGACCATGCTGCTCAACGTGGCGGCGCTGGTGCACATCGCCCGCGCCGTGGGCGAGACCTGGTTCGGCGTCTTGCAGTGGGCCGTCGTCTTCAGCAGCTACGCGCTCGTGATCTCCGAGTGGGGATTGACGACGCTGGGCGTGCGCGACGTCGCTCGCCTGGCGGCGCAGGCGCCGGCCGAGGTGCGCCGCTACGCCGCCACGCAACTGGGCCTGATCATGGGCCTCGGCGTCCTGGTCCTGGCGGGCGGCGCACTGCTGTTGCCTGTCTTCCCGCTGTACCGCGCCGACCCGCTCATCATGCTCATCTACCTGGCGACCATCCTGCCGTTCGCCGTCTCGCTGGACTGGGTCGGCATCGGCCTGGAACGGCTCGGCACCGTGAGCGCGGTCAAGACCCTGCGCAGCTTGCTCTATGCGGCGGCGGTGCTCGCGCTGCTGCCGGCGATCGACGGCCTGGCCGGCTGGCCGGCCGCGCGCTGGGTGCCGGTCTTCTTCTTCGTCGCCTGGCTGCTCGCCGCGGTCCTGCTCGCCTGGCGCGTGCGCCGCTGGCTCGGCGGCTGGGTCTGGCCGCGGCTCGGTCCGCTGGTGCAGTGGCGGCGGCGGCTGGCGCAGACCGCGCCGCTCGGCGCCGGCATGCTCACGCTGCGCGTGCTGCTGAACATCGACGTCATGCTGCTCGGAATGCTCGCCGCGCCGGCGGTCGTGGGCAACTACGCCGCCGCGGCGAAGATCGTCTTCGTGCTCGTGATCGCCGTGGAGGTGGCCTGGAAGGCGCTGCTGCCGCGGCTTGCCCGGGCGTGGCAGGAGTCGCCGGAGCGCTGCCGCCGGCGCTTCAATCTCTACCTGGGGCTGTTCCTGCTGGCCGGTCTGCCCGTGGCCGTCGGCGGAGCGCTCGCCGGCGGCGACGTCATGAACCTGCTCTATGGCGAGCGGTTCCCCGACGCGGGCCCGGTGTGCCGGGTCCTGAGCGTCGCGTACGTCGCGCTCGCGCTGGGGCAGTTCCTGGGCAACGGCCTGATCGCCACCGACCGTCAGGGCAGGTACTTCCCGCCGCTGGTCGCCGCGGCGGCCGTCGCGGCGGCGGCCGTCGTCCTGCTGGCGCCGCGCGGCGGCGCGATCGGCGTCGCGCTGGCCATGCTGGCGGCCCACGGCACCTTGCTGGCCGCAACCGCCTGGGCCGGCCGCGATCTGCTGCTCGCGCGCGTCTGGCGACCGATCGGGGCGGCGGCGGCCGGCGGCCTGGCCATGGCGGGCTGTCTGCTGCTGCTTGCCGGGCTGCCGCTCTTGCCGCGGCTCTTGCTCGCGCTGGCCGCGTACGGCGTGATCGCTGCCGCGGCGACGGTCAGCTGGCTGCGCGAGGAGCTGCGGCGCACCGGTCTCTGATTCCCAGGGCGGACGCGGCGCCCGGTCAGGCGACCGGACGCACGCTTGCCCGGCCTGGCGCGAAGGTGTACCTTGGTCGCCGCCGCCATACGCCGGCGGACGCCGACGCCGGGCCGCAGGCTCTCGCGGCTGTCCCGCCCTCGGCGTCCGGCGGCGCTGCCGTCCGGGATTCGGTCGTTCCGCAAGGAGATCTCGCCAATGATCTATCTGATCCCGCTCGCAGGGCTCCTGGCGCTGGCCTTCGCCTGGTACAAGGCGGCCTGGGTGCGCCGTCAGGACCCGGGCAACGAGACGATGCAGACCATCGCCCAGCACATCCAAGAAGGCGCCATGGCCTTCCTCGGGCGCCAGTACCGGGTGCTGGCGGTCTTCGTGGTCGCGGTCGCCGTGCTGCTCGCCCTCGGCAGCGCCCGCCAAACGACCTCGCACTGGCTGATCGGCCTGAGCTTCGTCGTGGGCGCGCTCTGCTCGGGGCTCGCCGGCTACTTCGGCATGCGCATCGCCACCGTGGCGAACGTGCGCACGACGAGCGCCGCGCGCACGAGCCTGAACCGCGCGCTGACGGTCGCCTTCAGCGGCGGCACGGTGATGGGCATGAGCGTCGTGGGTCTGGGCGTGCTCGGTCTCAGCGGGCTCTTCCTCTTCTACCGCAACTTCTTCGGCGACGCTGACGCGGACGTGACCCTGGTGTTGCAGGTGCTGAGCGGTTTCTCGCTCGGCGCCAGCTCGATCGCGCTCTTCGCGCGCGTGGGCGGGGGAATCTACACCAAGGCCGCCGACGTCGGCGCCGACCTGGTGGGCAAGGTCGAGGCCGGCATCCCCGAGGACGACCCGCGCAACCCCGCCGTCATCGCCGACAACGTGGGCGACAACGTGGGCGACGTCGCGGGCATGGGCGCCGACCTCTTCGAGAGCTACGTGGGCTCGATCATCGGCACGATGATCCTGGGCGCCGCGTTCGCGGTCACGCACCCCGGCGTGACGGTGACCAGCGCGGTGCTGCTGCCGCTCGCGCTGGCCGGCTTCGGCATCGTGGTCTCGATCGCCGGTACCTTCTTCGTGCGCGTCAAGGAGGGGGGCAACCCCCAGGTCGCGCTCAACACGGGCACCTTCGGCGCGGGCGCGATCATGGTCGTGGTCTCGTGGTTCGTGATCCAGCAGCTGATGCCCGCGAGCGCCGGCGGGGTGTTCGCCGCCACGGTCGCCGGCCTGGTCGGCGGCATCGCCATCGGCATGATCACCGAGTACTACACGGCCGAAAACCGCGGCCCCGCCCACGCGATCGCGCGCGCCAGCGAGACCGGCTCGGCCACCAACATCATCGCCGGCCTGGCGACCGGCATGCTCTCGACCGCGGCGCCGATCGTCGTGCTCAGCGCGGTGATCCTGGTCGCCTACGCGGCGGCGGGCCTCTACGGCATCGGCATCGCGGCGCTGGGCATGCTCTCGACGATCGGCATCCAGCTGGCGGTCGACGCCTACGGACCGATCGCCGACAATGCCGGCGGCATCAGCGAGATGTCGGGCCTCGGCGCTGAGGTGAGGGCGCGCACCGACAAGCTCGACGCCGTCGGCAACACGACCGCGGCCATCGGCAAGGGTTTCGCGATCGGTTCGGCGGCGCTGACCGCGTTGGCCATGTTCTCCGCCTATCAGACCGCGGTCAAGCTGGACAAGATCGACCTGCTCGAACCGCGCGTGCTGGTCGGCGTGCTGCTCGGCGCCATGCTGCCGTTCCTCTTCTCCGCGCTGGCGATGAATGCCGTCGGCCGCGCAGCCTTCGCGATGATCGAGGAGGTGCGCCGTCAGTTCCGGGAGATCCCCGGCCTGCTGGCCGGCACGGCCAAGGCCGATTACCGGCGCTGCGTCGACATCTCGACCGCGGCGGCGATCAAGGAGATGATCCTGCCCGGGCTCATCGCGGTCACGGCGCCGGTGCTCGTCGGCTTCGTTGGCGGCACCCACATGCTGGGCGGGCTATTGGCCGGCGTGACGGCGAGCGGCGTGCTGCTGGCGCTCTTCCAGAGCAACGCCGGCGGCGCCTGGGACAATGCGAAGAAGTTCATCGAGGCCGGCCACCACGGCGGCAAGGGCAGCGAAGCGCACAAGGCCGCGGTCGTCGGCGATACGGTGGGCGATCCGTTCAAGGACACGAGCGGACCGAGCCTGAACATCCTCATCAAGCTCATGTCCGTCATCTCGGTCGTGATCGCGCCGATCCTCATGTCCTGAGCGGCGAGCGCCGCAACGCGCGCGGGGCCGGATCCGAGATCCGGCCCCGTTGCGTTGCGCGCCGTCGGCGGCAGCGATCAGGACGCCTCACGCGTCGGGACGGCGAGACACTTCCCTCATCTTGGCGATGACCAGGTCGATCTGCGCCGGCGTCAGGTCGCCGTGCATCGGCAGGCTCAGGATCTCGTCCTGGAACCTGTAGGCGATCGGGAAATCGCCGGGCCGATGGCCGAGACGCTCGTACGCGGCGACGTACGGCAGCGCCTTCTGGTAGTGGATCCCCGTCGCGATGCCGGCCGCCTGCAGGTGCTTGCGGACCTCGTCGCGATTCGCCACGCGCACCACGTAGAGGTGGAACACGTGGCGGACGTCGGGATGCACGGCGGGCGTGACGCAGACGTCGGCGAGGCCTGCGCTGAGGCGCGCGGCCGCGGCGATGCGCTTCTCGGTCCACGCCTCGAGGTGGCGCAGCTTGACCGACAGCACGGCGGCCTGGAACCCGTCGAGGCGGCTGTTGACGCCCTCGATGGCGTGAAGCAGCGTGTCGTGGCGGCCATGGTTGCAGTGGCTGCGCACGAATTCGGCCAGTTCGTCGCTTTCGGTCACGACCGCGCCGGCGTCGCCGTAGGCGCCCAGGTTCTTGCCGGGGTAGAAGCTGAAGCAGGCGACGTCGCCGAACGTGCCGACCTTGCGGCCGCGCCAGGTCGCGCCGTGGGCCTGCGCCGTGTCCTCGATGACCCGCAGACCGTGCCGCTTGGCGATGGCCAGCACACGGTCCATGTCGCAGGGCTGGCCGTACAGATGCACCGGCACGACGGCGCGCGTGCGCGGCGTGATCGCTGCCTCGAGCTGGTCGAGGTCCAGGTTGTACGTGACGGGGTCGTGATCCACGAAGACGACCTCGGCGCCGGTCTGGGTGATGCCCTCGGCCGTGGCGATGAACGTGTTGGCGGCCGTGATGACCTCATCGCCGGGTCCGAGACGCAGGCCCTTCATCGCGGTGTAGAGCGCGTCGGTCCCGTTGGCGACGCCGATGCAGTGCTTGCCGCCGATGTAGGCGGCGAACTCCTGCTCGAACCGCGTGGCGAACTTGCCGCCGATGAACGCGCAATCGGCGACGACCTCGGCCAGGGCCTGATCGATCTCCGCCTTGATGCTCGCGTACTGTGCTTTCAGATCGACGAAGGCGACTTGCATGGGCTACCTCGCTGTGCGGTTGAGGTCGAGGGGTTTCCGTGCCGGCGGCTCGGACCGCTCGGCGTGCGCGCTGCAGGCGAAGATCATCCCTGGAATCGGCCGCGTCCAGACCCGGTTGAGCCCGAGCTGGGAGCAGTCGGCTCTGGAGTCGAACAAACATGATAACAGATCGTTATTATTTTGTCAGGCGCGGATGCGGATCGGCCGCGGATTCCTTGACGATCGCCACGCCGTCGGCGGTGATCTCGACCACCTGGACCGGTCCCGCGTAGTGATCGGCGGCGCCGGTGTCCAGGCACCAGACGCGGCCCTCGCAGTAAGGCGTGATCCCGTCGGCCTGGATGGTGTGGCCCAGGAACATGCGCTCGCAGTCGAGCAGCGCGAGGACCTCGGCGAGTTGCGCGCAGGATTCCTCGTCGACGTCGCGGCAGTAGCACCGCGACCACAAGGGACCGTCGCGGTCGGCGAGCAAGGCGGGCTGGGGGCCGTCGCCGCGCAGCCAGCGGCGGGTCTCCGCATTCAACCGCTCCAGACCATAGGCCACGTGGTCGGGCCGGATGCCGCCGTGCGCGAACAGATCGCGGCCGATGATCAAGGCCGCCGGTTGCTCGGCGAGGCGGCGCGCGTAGGGGCCGCCTGGCCGAAAGGCGGCGGCGCGAGCGCGTTGGGCGGCCGGCAGCGCGGCGATGGCGCTGTCGGCCAGCGCGGCGGCGAGTGCGGGGTCGGCGGCGAGGTCGGCGAACTCGTCCCAGCCGCCGGCGGTCACGTAACGGAAATCGCCTGCCGCGTTCATGACCTCGTGATTGCCCAGCAGGACGTGGACCGCGCCCCCCGCCGCGGCGGCCTCCCGGCGCAGGCGGTCGAGCAGAGCGTAGATGGCCCGCTCCTGGTCGCCGCGATCGAGCTGATCGCCGGTCTGCACGACGACCAGCTCGCCGCCGATCCAACGGTCCTGCGCGTCGATGGCGCCCGCCAGGCGCAGGGCGCGGCGAGCGGCCTGGAGGTCGCCGTGCCAGTCGGCCATGGCCACGATGCGCGCCGCGGCGGGCAGCCGCAGCACGGCGCCGTCCGTCGGCGGCGCGGTCGCCACCGCGGGCTGCGCCGACAGCAGCGCCGGCAGCAGGGCGGCAAGCAGCGCGAGCGCCGAGGCGGCGGGCGGCGACGGCATGCGGCGAGGCATCGTGCTATCCTTGGTCGAGGTTCTTGACTACCGGTCCATGATGACGCCGCCGCGCTCGCGGCGCAAGCCGGCAGACTGCCGGACGGCGGTCGGAAGCAGAAGGGAAGCCTCCATGGTCCACGGCGAGTACATCGAGCGCCGCACCCGCGGTTTCAGCGATCAACACGACCTGACCGCGGAGGTGCGCGCCATCGTGGCCCGCTCCGGCGTCGGCGAAGGCATCGCGACGGTCTTCGCCGTGGGCTCGACCGCGTCGATCACGACCATCGAGTTCGAGCCGGCGCTGTTGCGGGATATGGACGAGGCCCTGGAGAAGCTGTGGCCGCGGGACATGCGCTCGCATCACAGCCGGACCTGGGGCGACGACAACGGCTTCAGCCACCTGCGGGCCTCGTTCATGGGCCCGGGATTGACGGTGCCCGTGCACCGCGGCGCGCCCGTGCTGGGGACCTGGCAGCAGATCGTGCTCATCGACCACGACAATGGTCCGCGCACGCGCAAGGTCTTCGTGCAGGTGCAGGGGGAGGCCGGCGGCGCCTGAACGACGTGTGCTTGCGACGAGCGCTCCTTGCCTCCGCTGCCGCCCGTGACCAGCTTTGAGCGGCAGGTCCGTGCGATGCTTTCGCCTGACAAGGAGCGCCGTCCATGCAAGCCCAGCTCTCGGCCCATTTCGCCTCCCGCCAGCCGAGCGTCATCCGGCTGGCGCAGATCGAATTCGCCCGCCGCCGCGACCCGGTCGAAGCGATCAACGTGGCGATCGGCAACGTCACGCTGCCCATGCATCCGGCGATGTGCGAACGGCTGCGGCGGCTGGGCGAGCCCGGCAGCCCATTCGCCGAGGGCATCGTCCGCTACACGGCGACCGTGGGGCTCGCCGAGACGAACCGCGCGTTCCTGCACATCATCGCGGCCAGCGGCCTGCAGACCGACGGGCTCTTCAGCCAGGTCACCGACGGCGGCAGCCAGGCGATGGAGTTGGTCGTCGTCGGCTGCTGCGGGCCGGCCGGCACGCGGGAGCGACCCCTGCTGCTGATCGACGCCGCGTACACGAACTACAAGAGCTTCGCCGAGCGGCTGGGCCGGCACACCGTCTCGATCACGCGCCGCCTCGACGACGAGGGGCGCTTCAGCTTGCCGGATCTGGCCGCGATCGAGCGCGTCATCGTCGAGCATCGGCCCGGCGCCATGGTGGTGATCCCGTACGACAACCCCACGGGGCAGCTCTACACCCCCGCGCAGCTGGCGGACCTCGCCCGCCTCTGCGTCAAGTACGGCATGTGGCTGGTCAGCGACGAGGCCTATCGCGAACTCTACTATCGCGGCGACGCGCCGGTCAGCGTCTGGGGCCTGACCGAGTCGGCGGTGCCGGGCATCGCCGGGCGCCGCATCTCGATCGAGACCAGCAGCAAGGTCTGGAACGCCTGCGGCCTGCGCATCGGCGCCCTCGTCACTGACAACGAGGATCTGCACACCCGGGCCGTGGCGGAGAACACGGCGGCGCTCTGCAGCAACCATATCGGCCAGTGGATCTTCGGCGCGCTGGCCGACCAGAGCCGCGCCGACCTGCAGGCCTGGTTCGCTCGCCAGCGCGAGTATTATCGGGGCATGCTGGAGCACTTCACGACGACGACGCGCCGCCTGCTGCCGGGCGCGATCGTCTCGAGCCCCGACGCGAGCATCTATTCGGTCGTCGACGTGCGCAACATCACGACGGCCCAGTTCGACGCGCTCGACTTCGTGATCTGGTGCGCGCGGCAAGGCCGCTGCCTCATCGAGGGCCGGCAGCTCACGTTGCTCGTCGCGCCGATGGCCGGTTTCTACAGCCTGCCGCCGGGCCGTCCCAATCCCGGCCGGACACAGATGCGCATCGCCTACGTCGAGACGCCGCCGAACATGCGGCTGGTGCCGCCGCTGCTGGCCGAGCTGCTCGACAGCTACACCCAGGCGCGCTGACGGAGGTTCGGCGCCACCGCGAGCCTCGCCGTGCCGCGGCAGCTCAGAAGAGGCCGAGCTGCCGCGGCGCGGAATCGCGCGCCGGCGCGCAGAGTTCGGGGCCTTCGGCCCCGGCGCGGCCGACCAGCGGCGCCACCGGCCAGGATTGCAGCACGCCGTCAGGCGCCGGGACCAGCAGGTCGCGCAATCCGGCGCTGTGCGCGGGCGGCGTCGTCAGCCAACGCTCGTGCGCGGCAGGCGGCAGGATCACCGGCATCCGGTCGTGCACCCCGGCGACGATCCGGTTGGCGGCGGTCGTCAGGATCGTGCAGGATTCGACGAGTTCGCCGCCGGGCGAAGTCCACTGCGACCACAGCCCGGCCAGGGCGAGCAAGCGGCCGTCGGCGCCGCTGAAGTAGAACGGCAGGCGCGGTGCGGGGCGTTGCCTCCACTCGTAGAAGCCGTCGATCGGCACGAGGCAGCGGCGGGCCGCGAAAGCCTCGCGGAAGGCCGGTTTCCGGGCCGCGGTCTCGCTGCGGGCGTTGAAGAGCCGGTCGCCGTCGCGCGGATCGGCGGCCCAGGGCGGGATCAGACCCCAGCGCAGATGATGGCAGGCGCGCGGGCCGGCGGCGGTGGCGCGCACGACGGCGATCGGCCGGCTCGGCGCGATGTTGTAGCGGGCTTCCAGCGGCGGTTCCGCCGGCAGTTCGAACTGCCGGGCCACCTCGCTGGCCGGGGACTTCAGAACGATGCGACCGCACATGTCGCCGACCTCCTGCTGGGCAGAGTATCGCGCTTGCCGCTGCGGCGCCAGCGCCGGCGCCGTCGGC
>CAZJWO010000124.1:0-9601 GCA_964549735.1 uncultured Fibrobacteraceae bacterium
CCGGTAGTCTCGCCGTTCTCGGGCCAGGGCGAGCTGGTCGTGATCATGGTGAAGGGCGGCGACCAGGTCGCCGACGGCCAGGTCGTCGCCGCCGTGGAGGCCATGAAGGCCAAGCACGACGTGCGCTCGCCGGTGGCGGGCAAGGTCGTCGCCCTGCACGCCGATCTCGGCAGCGAGGTCTGCTCGGAGCGTCCCATCCTGACGGTCGGCGTCTGACATGGACGCACTCGGCAGGCTCGTCCAGGACGCCGGCTTCCTCTCTTTGACCTGGCAGAACCTGGCCATGTTCGCCGTGGCCGGCGTGCTCATCTATCTGGCGATCACGCGGAACTACGAGCCGTTGTTGCTGATCCCGATCGGCTTCGGGGCGATCCTGGCCAACCTGCCGCAGGCGATGCTCAGCGCCTCGAGCAGCTACGTGCACGACGCGCCGGGCCGCACGGTGCCGCTGCTGCAGCTCATCTACAACGCGGGCATCAAGACGGAGCTGCTGCCGCCGCTGATCTTCCTGGGCGTGGGCGCGCTGACCGATTTCCGGCCCCTGCTCAGCCGGCCGCTGACGCTCCTGCTGGGCGCCGCGGCGCAGGTCGGCATATTCATCGCCGCGCTCGGCGCCTTCTATCTCTTCGGCTTCAACGCGCGCGAGGCGGCGTCGATCGGGATCATCGGCGGCGCCGACGGACCCACCTCGATCTTCATCACCGCGATCCTGGCGCCGCACCTTTTGGGCGCCGTCGCCGTCGCCGCGTACAGCTACATGGCCCTGGTGCCGGTGATCCAGCCGCCGATCATCCGCCTGCTGACCACCAGCAAGGAGCGCGCGATCCCGACCGCCGAAGCGCGCGCCGTCTCGCCGGCCGCGGTCATCGTCTTTCCGCTGCTGATCGCGGTGCTCGTCGCCCTGGCGATCCCGCCCAGCGCGCCGCTGATCGGCATGCTGATGTTCGGCAACCTGCTGCGCGAGTCGGGCGTCACCGAGCGGCTGAGCAAGGCGGCAAGCGGGCCGCTGATCAACATCGTGACCATCTTCCTCGGCCTGGTCATCGGCGCCACGATGAGCGGCGCGTCGTTCCTGCAGACCCAGACGCTGTTCATCATCGTGCTCGGCGCGGTCGCCTTCGCCTGCAGCACGGCGGGCGGCATCCTGTTCGCCAAGCTGCTCAACGTGGTGTTGCCGGCGGGGCGCAAGATCAACCCGTGCATCGGCGCGGCGGGCGTCTCGGCGGTGCCGATGTCGGCGCGGGTCGTGCAGAAGTTCGTCTCGGACCACACCCGCGGCCGCGTCAATCCGCTCATGGACGCGATGGGGCCGAACGTGGCCGGCGTCATCGGCTCGGCCGTCGCCGCGGGCGTGTTCCTGGCGCTGCTGCGCTAGCGGCGCCCCGGGCTCGGTCGATCCCCGTCGCGATCGGTCTCGGCGGCGCGACCGGTCGACCGCGCTTGAGGTATAGGCCGAAAGCTTGCAGCCGGCTGCAAGATTGTGGGGCCAAACATCAAGTCGATGGCGCCGGCGAGATATCGAGCTCTCCTTGTGGCCGGAGGTCGTCGTGGAAACGCGCGGCGCGATGCCCGATCCCGGATTCGCCGTCCTGCACGAGCAGGGGCCGTGCCTCGTCGTGGGCAAGCCGGCCGGCCTGCTGACGCAGGCCCCGCCGGGCATCGATAGCCTGGAGCTGCGGGTCCGCCGGTACCTGCAGGCGCGGGACGCGCGGCCGCTCACGGCTCACCTCGGCGTCGTGCACCGGTTGGACCGGCCTGCGAGCGGGGTCCTGCTGCTGGGACTCAAGCGGACCGCGACGCGCGCGCTGAGCCGGCAGATGCAGGAGCGCCGGGTACGCAAGGTCTACTGGGCCTTGGTGGCCGGCGAGGTCGTGCCTGGGGCCGGTACGTGGCTCGATTTCCTGCGCAAGGTGCCCGACGAACCGCGCGCCGAACTGGTGGGCGCCGATCACCCCGACGCCCAGCGCGCCGAGCTGAGCTACCGCACGCTGCGCGCCGATCGCGACGTCACGTGGCTCGAGATCGAGCTGGCGACCGGCCGCACGCATCAGATCAGGCTGCAGGCGGCGAGCCGCGGCCACCCGGTCGTGGGGGACGCGCAGTACGGCTCGCAGGTGGCGTTCGGCCCGCCGCATGAGGACGCGCGCCAGCGCGCGATCGCGCTGCACGCGCGGTCGCTGACGTTCCTCGACCCCGTCACGCTGCAAGAGACGACCGTCACCGCGCCGGTCGACGACGCGTGGGGGCGGGTTGGCGGGGAATCGAGCTGAGGCCCAGCCTCCTTTACCCGCGGCTTCCGCCTGTGCTTCAATCTGCCGGTCGGATCAGGGGGTATCCGCGCTCAACCGGGGAGCCATCACCGTGAAAAGGACGTGGCATCGATTCGTCATCGTGCTCGCGGTGGCGTCCGCTTTCGTGGCCGCCCACGGTCGCCGCCGATCCAGGGGCCGACCCGCGCCGGGCGGAGGCGCTCCAGGGCGAGTATCGGTTCGACGGCGGCAGTCTCATCGCGACCGCCGACGATGTCCGCCTGCTGGTGGAGATCTCGGGCCAGCCCGCGCTCGACGCCCTCCTGGGCCACGACGCGGCCGACCGCGAGCGGTTCGCCCGGCTCAACGAGCTGGCCGAGCAGGTCTTGCGCCGCTTGCAGGCCCGGCGCGAGGACGCGTTCGCCGGCCTGGTGGGCAGCGACGAGGACGCGACGGAGCGGGCGCGCAGCCTGCTCCGACGCATCGAACGGGACGGCATGCCACGCACCCTGGCCGTGGTGGGCAGCATCGTGAACGAGGCCGGCAGTCGCTTCGCCGGCCTGGTTCCATGGACGACCTTCGTCCGCGCCGAGCTGGAGGACCAGACGCAGATCTGGAGCTTGCTGTGGCGCGAGGACGGCACCTACCGCGGGACCGCCATCGGTCCACGGTCCGACCTGCCTGCCTTCGTCCTTGGGCCGACCGGCGTCGACCGCTATACCGGCGTCGAGCACGAGTCGCCCTGGCGCCTGGCCGCGTTCCGCTTCGAGAACGACTGCCTGACCAGCGGCGACTTGCGGGCATGTCGATGATGCAGAGGTCCATGGAGCGGGTGTGCAGGTCGACGCCGCAGTCGTAGGGGTAGCGGTCGGTGAAGAATCTCGTTGGGCTTCCTTCGGGAAGATGGTTGGTGCCATTCCAGTCAACCGTGTGGTAGATTTGGAGGCCTCGATGAGCATATCAGACCGTTGAAGCTGACGGCTCTGGCCTGTCATGGCGGATGCTGAGCCAGCGCCGCTCCAGGCCCGCCCCGCTGCTCGTCGCGAACGTCAGGCAGCCGAATTCTTGCGTCCTTTTCGAGTGCCACTCGTCTCCTATGGTGAAGACCTCGCGTGGGGCGAGACCACTACCCGAAGGGGGACGACTCATGCAGACGGACCATCACACATCCAAACAGGCAGATACCGCTGCGCCACGGGTCATCGAGATCGAGCTGCTGGCACTCGATCTGACCAGTTGCACTCGCTGCGTGGGAACACTCCAGAACATCGAGAGAGCGATCGACATCGTTCGCCCGGTGTTGGAAGCGACCGGGGCTCCGGTGAACGTGACAAGGCTGGTCATCGAATCGGAAGAGCAGGCACGCCGGTACCGGTTCGTAGCCTCGCCAACCGTTCGGATCAACGGTCGAGACATCGTCTTCGAAACCCTTGAAAGCCAGTGCGACTCCTGCACGGACCTATGCGGATGCGAAGAAGGCACGAGTTGCCGCATTTGGCCCTACCACGGCAAGGAATACACGGAGGCCCCTGTGGGACTTATTGTCGCGGCGCTGCTGCATGAGATCGGTGACGACGCCAGGGCTGCAGGCGGCCCCTCCGCCTATGAGGAGGTGCCGGAGAACCTGCGCCTGTTCTTCAGGAGCAAGGCCGCCATGCGGCGCGCGGAGAGCGGATCCTGCTGCTCGTCGGCAGAGCAGGAGACTTGTTGCGCCCCCGGTCAGAAGGGCGGGTGTTGCGATCCCGAGGCGCCCGCGAAGTGCGGTTGTCGTTGAAGCCCATGAGAGCGTGTCACGAAAGCAAAGAGGCCAAGATCTGGCAAACGTACCGCGCGGAGCTTTTCCGCTTCGTCCTCAAGCGAGTGCGGGACGAAACGCTTGCCGAAGACATCGTGCATGATGTCTTCATCAAGGCCTATACTCGCTGGCAGGACCTGAAGAACCCCGGCAGGCTGCGGCCGTGGTTGTATCAGATCACCCGCAATGCGCTCGTGGACCACTATCGGTCGCAGAAGCCGTTCGAGCAGTTGCCGGAGGATCTGATCAGCGAGGGAGCCGGTGAAGACGATCGCGCCGAGCAAGAACTGGCGCGTTGCCTGCTGCCGCTTCTCGACGAACTTCCCGCGACGTACCGCCACGCACTGACGCTCGCAGAGTTCGAGGGTCTGACGCAGGGTGAGATCGCATCGAGGGAGGGGCTATCGCTGTCGGGCGCGAAATCACGCGTCCAGCGGGCGCGCAGAATGCTGCGTGAGGTGCTTTTGCAGTGTTGCCGTGTGGAAATGGACAAGAGAGGCGGCGTCGTTGACTACGAGCCCGCCAACGGGTGCGATGGTTGTGGGAATTCAGCCGCCGGGCTGTCTGACCCGCGCATGTCCCGCCGGCGCTGAAGCGCCGCGGCGTGTTCCGAGCTAGATGTGTTCAGGAATTGAAGGCGTAATGGAAGCGTCGCCTTCGCACTCGACGCCGACGCCGACGAAGTATGGGCTGGCGACCTGGCGTGGCCCAGACGTGGCCATCGCAACATCGGAGTCGCGTGAAGAGAAGAACATTCTTGCAGAACACGGCCGCGCTGGCCGCTGGCGCGCTGTTGGTTCCTGATGCCATCCTCGCCGGAGGAAGCAGGCAGAACATCCGTACGGCCCACGTGAGTACCGAGCTGTGGCGCCTGAGTGCCACGGAACTGGGCGCGCTCGTCGCCGCGAAGACGGTGTCGGTGCGCGAAGTGGTGGAGGCGCACATACGGCGCATCGAGGCGGTGAATCCGAGCGTCAATGCGATCACCATGGTGCTGGAGAACGCGCTCGCCGACGCTGACGCGAAAGACTCGTTGCTCGCGGCAGGCGTGGGCATCGGCCCGCTCTTCGGCGTGCCGTTTTCGGTGAAGGTGAACATCGATGTCGCGGGGTCCGCCACGACGGAAGGGGTCCGGGGTCTTGGTGCGAGCGCGGCTGACGCGGACTCGCCGCACGTGGGCATGCTGCGGCGCGCGGGGGCGATTCCGATCGCGCGGACCAACATGCCGGACTTCGGTTTGCGCTTCCACACGGACAATGACCTTTACGGCGCGACCATCAACCCTTGGGACAGGGCGGTGACGCCGGGCGGATCGAGTGGTGGCGACGCCGTGGCCGTGGCGACGGGGATGGTTCCGCTGGGGTTGGGGAATGATTTCGGAGGGTCGATCCGGTATCCGGCGCAGTGCTGCGGCGTCTGTGGGCTGCGACCGAGCCGTGGCCGGATCGCGTTCTCGACGAGAGCGACATCGCAGGGGAGCATGTCGCACTCACTGAGGTCCATGGCGGTCCAGGGCCCATTGGCAAGACGCGTCGACGATCTGCGCGTTGCGCTGCGACTCATGAGCGCGTTCGACCCGCGCGATCCGAACTGGATTCCGGCGCCTATGGACGGCGAACCGGGTCGGCCGTTCCGGATCGCGCTCATCGTCGATCCGGCCGGGCTGGGGGTGGATGATTCGGTCCGGACAGGGGTCAAGAAGGCGGCGGCGATCCTGGAGGGGCATGGCGGGATCATCGAAGAGATCGACTCGTCGTCGCTCCAGGAGTCGGCGGATCTGTGGCTCGAGATGGTCGCGACGGACTTGCGACACTTGTTCCTCACCGGCATCGATGAACTCGCGTCGGAAGCGGCCCGGACATTCGTGTCGGAGATGATCCGTCTTGGCGGCGAGGGGAGCCTCGACCGATATGTCCACAGTCTGGCGCGCATCAACGGCCTCGCGCAGTCGTGGGGAGAGTCCTTCCGGAAGTACGACGCCATCCTCGGACCCGTGTCGTCGCGCAGTCCTTTCGCGGTGGGGTTCGACGTCGCCGGTCCCGATTCCGCGCGGGCGGTCCTCGAGACGCAGGTGCTCACGGTGACCGTGAACCTCCTCGGCCTTCCCTCGGTCGCGGTCCCGGTGGGCGTATCCCAAGGAATCCCGCAGGCGGTCCAGATCATCGGTCCGATGTTCCAGGAAATGCGAATCCTCGCTCTGGCCGGCCTGATCGAGAAAGAGGTCGGCGTGTTCGCGCCCATCGACCCGAGGACGTCACAAAGTGAAAGGAAGTAATCCATGGCCGACAGCGAAACGAAGGTCTTGTGCGATACGCCGACGCCGGGTAAGCAAGGCACGCGCATACCGAAATGGAAGTACGATGCGGTGCGAGCGGCGATCCGCAAAGTCGTGCCGCGTCGTCAAGAGGGGATCGAGTTCCAGCAGCTTCCGGGCCTTGTCCAGAAGGCGCTTTCGACCGAGGTCTGTCGACAGCTCGGTTCCATCGCGTGGCACACGACGACTGTCAAGCTGCACCTCGAGGTGATCGGGGAGATCGAACGCGTTCCTGGCTCCAGACCTCAGCGCATCCGTCTGCGGCAGTAGCGGCCGAATACCTGTGGAGCTTGCGCTGAACAACGGCAACGGCACCTTCCAGACCCCACAGATGGTGATCTCCAACTTCGGCTACAATGCCGGGAGCTGGCGAGTGGATCGGCACCCCCGTTTCCTCGCCGACGTGACCGGCAACGGTCGCACGGCACAGCGTCGCCGAGGTCTCGTCTGACAATCGGCCAGCCGCGCGGCGTCCTACCGCAGCAGCATCGCTTTGACCGCCGGCGACGTCTGCGCCGGACCACGCAACCGCAGGAAATAGGCGCCCGAGACCAGCGGCGCGCCGCCCGCGCCGAGGCCCTCCCAACGAACCTGATGCCGCCCCGGCCCGAGCGTACCGAGCGCCTGCACGCTGACGCGGCGCCCGCGGATGTCGAGCACCTCCAGGCGAACGGGCGCCGTCTGTCGCAAGTCGAAGGACAGCTGCGTCACCGGATTGAACGGGTTCGGCGCCAGGGCCAGGTCGCCGATCCAGGCGACGCCCGCGATCGGCAGCGTGCTCGCGTCGTCGACTGCCGTCGGCGTCGAGCGTCGCAAGGCCATGCACCGCGCGCCGCCGGCGCTGATCGCGATGAAGTCTGCGTTGGGCTGCGGGACGATGTGCAGGTCGCTGGAGATCCGCCCCCAGACGATGATGCGGCCGTCGGCTTTCAAGCCCATGGCGTGCGAGCTGCCGGCGGCGATCGCCACGAAGTCGGCGTTCGGCGCGGGGACCAGTAGCTGGTTCCAGTCGTTGCTACCCCAGCCGACGACCGCGCCGCTCGCTTTCAGTCCCAGGCTGAAGCTGGTGCCGGCGGCGACCGCCACGAAATCGTTGTTGGGACCGAACACGTCGCACTGGCCATAGAAGTTGTTCCCCCAGCACACGATCGTGCCGTCGTTCTTCAAGCCGACGCTATGCGACCCGCCCGCCGCGATCGCCTGGAAATCCGCGTTCGGTTCCGGCACGTCGCCTTGACCCAGGTGGTTCAGACCCCAGGTCCTGATGGAACCGCGTGACGTCAGGGCGAGGCTGAAATCGCCGCCCGCCGCCACAGCGACGTAGGGATCGGACCCATAGGGGACCTCGCCGTCCGGCGGCGGCACGGTGTCTTGCCCCCAGTTGTCGAAGCCCCAGGCCACGATCTCGCCGCTGGATTTCAAGCCGAGGCCATGTCGAGCGCCGGCAGCAACGGCCTGGAACTTTTCGTTCGGTTCCGGGACGTCGCGCTGTCCGTGACTGTTGCTGCCCCAGGCCGCGATCGAGCCGTCCGTTCGCAGCCCCAGCATGAACGGGTTGCCCGTGCCCATCGCGATGGCGACGAAATCGGCGTTCGGCGGCGCCACGCCGCGCTGGCCTTCATCGTTCGATCCCCAGGTCGTCAGGCTGCCATCCGCGCGTAGCGCGAGGCCATGGTGGACGCCAGTGGCGATCGTGACGGCTCCGGTGCTCGGTACCGGCAGGTCGGTATCGGCGATAGAGCCCCAGCAGACGATCGTGCCGTCGCTGCGGAGCCCCGCGCTATGGCGCCAACCGGCAGCCACGGCCACGAATCCGCTGTTGGGCGCCGGCACGTTGCATTGCCCCTCGGCGTTCCGTCCCCACGCGAGGATCGCGCCCTCGGCGGTCAGCCCCAGGCTGTGTTCACCGCCGGCGGCGACGGCCACGAAATCGTTGCCGGACTGCGGGACATCGCATTGACCGAAGTTGTTCTGTCCCCAGGCCACGATCGCGCCGTCGGCTTTCAGGGCAAGACTGAATTGACTACCAGCCTCTACCGCGACGAAGTCCGTGTTCGGTGCCGGTACGTTGATCTGACCGTAGAAGTTATATCCCCAGGCGACGACCGAGCCGTCGGCCTTCAAACCCAGGCTGTGGCGCTCACCACCGGCGACCGCGACGAAATCCGCGTTGGGCGCCGGCACGTCGCTTTGCCCCTGGGCGTTGTTCCCCCAGGCGATGACCGAACCGTCGGACTTGATGCCGAGGATGTGCCGCCACCCGCTTCTGATGCTCACGAAATCGGCGTTCGGTACCGGAACGCGGGCTTGGTTGTCGTGATTCTGGCCCCAGACCACGACGCGCCCGGTCGAGGTCAAGCCGACGCTATGCGCCTGGCCACCGTCGACAGCCGTCAAGTCGGTCAGCAGGTCCGGAGCCAGCTGCACCGTCGAGCCCCATCCCACGGCATAGCCCGTGGGCTCGGCGCTGGCGAGCGTAGTGAACGCGAAGCTGACGACCACGGTCAGCAGGGCGCTCGCAGAGCATAAGTGTTTCATGACGCGATCCTTTCCGGGGGTCGGCGCGGTTCGCCCGTGACGCCGAAGTCGATGATACCGTACCTTCGGTGGGTACTGACGGACCGTCCTCTTAGATTACGAAAAAAGTCGCGTTTTCAACAACAGCCGGCGCCCCGACAAGGAGATGAGCCCGGCAATCGGCGTCAGATGCCGTAGAGCGCAGCCGTCACAGGTAGCATGCAGTTGAACCCCCCTGGGATTGCCGGAGACAGTTTCATCGTCCTCTGAGACCGACGATCACGGTGTTACCCAGCGTTGGCGAGAATCCTCGCGATTCCAAGTTGACAATGGCATTAAATAGATATATATTTTATACCTAAATTGCATTGGAGGCTCAGAGGCTTGGAATTCGAGTTCGACGAAGAAAAGAGCGTTGCGAACAAGGAGAAGCACGGCATCGACTTCGTCGAAGCCCAGCGTCTCTGGCTCGATTCGCGGCTGATCGAGATTCCAGCGCGCACCATGGACGAGCCTCGGTGTCTCATCGTTGGCGCCATCGGCGAAGTCCACTGGTCGGCCGTCATCACGTACCGCGAAGAGCGCGTCCGGATCATCTCAGTCCGCCGTTCGCGTCGAGAGGAGATCGAGATCTATGAAGGCGCGTGATTTCGACGAGAAGTTCGACCGGGGTGAAGACGTCACCTCGGAGTTGGATCTGTCCAAGGCTCGCCGAAAGAATCAGGA
>CAZJWO010000125.1:0-9536 GCA_964549735.1 uncultured Fibrobacteraceae bacterium
ATCTATGCCCCTGGCGACCGCGGTCAAGGCGAGGTCGTGCCCTGACAGTTCGACGAGGATGACGTCGCCGCCCGCGCGCGCGCCCCATTGCACGCCGAGGACCGTCACGCCGAAGGTGTCCGGGCTGCTGCCTGAGAAGACCGTCAGGCCGTAGCCGGTCTGGCCCGGACGGACCTCGGCCAGCTGCACGCGCGGCGGTGTCGCGGCCGGCTGGCGCGCCGCCGCGTCGGCGACGGCCACGACGGCGAGCGCCGCGCTCAAAGCCGCCGGCAGCGCGCGCGCCAGCAGGCGCGTCGGCGGCGTCTGGCGCCAGAGAGGCTGAAGATCGATCAAGGGCGTTCCATCCAGGTTGGCGTTCCGGTGCGAGCCGGCCGGCAGGATCCACGTCGACAGTAGGGACGCGCACTGGAAATGGCAAGCGCCCGCCCGCGATCTCAGAAGACCGTCCGCACGAGCCGGAAGCCGCCGCCATCGGGATATCCGCCGCGTCCGGGATCGCCGAAATAGCGGGCGGCGGCGCGGCAGTTGCGCGCGTGGAAGGGCCAGTCGCCGCCGCGCAGGACGCGATAGGCGCCGGGTCCGGCTTCATGCGCGGGGTCCTTGCGGGACAGATTCTCGTAGTCGTCGCGGTAGGCGTCCCAGACCCACTCCGGCACGTTGCCATGCATGTCGTGCAGACCCCAGGCGTTGGCCTGCTTCTGGCCGACCGAGCGCCGGATGAGCCGCGCGTTGCCGCAGTACCAGCCGATCTGGTCGAGGTGCGGATCGAGCGGCGTGCAGAAGATGTAGGTGATCGGACCGTTGGCGAACGCGGTCTGCGAACCGGCGCGGCAAGCGTATTCCCACTCGGCTTCGGTCGGCAGTCGGTAGCCGTCGGCGTCGCGATCCCACGTCACGTCGCCGTGCGGCCCGTGGATGGTGTACGCCGGCCGCAAGCCTTCCCGCGAAGAAAGGGCATTGCAGAACCGCACCGCGGCATCCCAGCTGACGTAATTGGTCGGCAACTGCGACGCCGCCGGCCCTTCGCCCGTGACCGCCTCCCACAACGCCTCGGTCACCTTGTGTTTCGCGATGTAGAACGCCCGCGTCAACACGATCTGATGCTGGGTCTCGTTGGTGAAACGGCCCGGCTCGTCCTGCGGGCTGCCCATCGCGAACGACCCGGGCGAGACGCGGACGAAACCGGGCGGCGGGGCTGCCGGCTGGGCAGCGCCGCTGGGACAGGCCGCGACGACCCCCAGCAACAGGATCACGGCAGTCAGGCGCACGGAGGTCAGCATGCCGTTCCTTGCGATCGCGCCACCGGGCGGATTGCGGCTCGAAGGCAGATCGACATCGGCGCAGATCTTCCCGGCCGCATCGAATGCTGCGCAAGTCGAAAGGCTAGCATGATACGCGCGCGCTTGTCAGCCTCAAGTTCGAACGCCAGCCGACGCGCCGGCTATCTGGACAAGGTGACCTTCACCGCCCGCTGCGCGCCCGCGTCCGTCACCAGGCGGACCAGGTACACGCCGGACGGCGCCGCCTGCCCGCGTTCGTCGAGACCGTCCCAGGCGACCGCGTGGCGCCCCTCCGCCAGCGGACCGCGCCACAGCGCGCGCACCAGCGCGCCGCGCAGGTCGTGCACCGCGAGCGTCGCGCCGCCCGCCCGCGGCAGATCCAGCCACACCGTGGTGCGCGGGTTGAAGGGATTGGGCGCCACCGCGCTGATCGCCAGCGCGCTCGGCGGGGTGGCCGGACGCCCGGCGCCGTCCTCGGGCTGATCTCCGATCGAAACGTCGGACGTGCGGCGGATCGCCACGCTGTGGAACGATCCGGCCGCGATGGCGAGGAAGTCGGTGTTGGGCTCCGGAACGTCGCAACGGCCATCGACATTGCGGCCCCAGGCGACGACCGTGCCGTCGCTCTTCAGGCCGAGGCTGTGCTCCGAGCCCGCCGCCACGGCGACGAATCCAGCGTTCGGCTCGGGTACGTTGCGCTGGCCGTACGTGTTGGATCCCCAGGCGACGACCGTGCCATCGGCTAGCAGGCCCAGGCTGTGCTGCCCGCCGGCGGCGACGGCGATGAAACCGGCGTTGGGCGCCGGCACGGTGCTCTGGTTCTGCGCATTGCTGCCCCAGGCGGCGATCGTCCCGTCCTCGCGCAGACCCAGGCTGTGGGACCGGCCCGCCGAGATCGCCAGAAAGCCCGTGTTCGGCGACGGGACATCGCACTGGCCGCTGCTGTTGTAGCCCCAGGCGACGATCGAGCCGTCGTCTTTCCGCCCCAGGCTGTGCGATCCGCCCGCCGCGATCTCGAGGAAACTGCTGTTGGGCGCCGGCACGTCGCACTGGCCGCGGTTGTTGCGGCCCCAGGCCGTGATCGAACCGTCGTTGCCGAGCGCGAGGCTATGCCACTCGCCGCCGGCGACGGCGCGGAAATCCGCGTTGGTCTGGGGCAGGTCCGCCTGCCCGTAGGTGTTGTCCCACCAGGCGAGGATCGAGCCGTCCGAACGCAAACCCAGGCCGTGGTAGTAGCCCGCGGCCATGGCGGTGAAGTCCACATTGGGTAGAGGGAAGTAGCTCTGCCCGAAATCGTTGCGTCCCCAGGCCGCGAGCTTGTGGTCGGATCGGCGCCCGAGGCTGTGGTCGCCACCGGCCGTTACGGCGGCGAAACCGGAATTGGGAGCCGGCAGGTCGCACTGTCCGAAGGTATTGTCGCCCCAGGCGACCACCGAGCCGTCCGACTTCAGGCCGAGGCTGTGCGACACCCCGCCGGCCACCTCGCTGAAGCCGCCATTGGGCGCCGGCACGTCGCACTGGCCGTGTTGGTTGAATCCCCAGGCGACGATGGTCCCGTCGGACGCCAGCCCGAGACTATGGTAGCCGCCGCCCGCGATGGCGACGAAGCCGGCGTTCGGTGCCGGGACGTCGCACTGCGCGAAGCCGTTGAAGCCCCAGGCGACGATGGCCCCGTCCTGCTTGAGGCCGAGGCTGTGCGAGCCGCCCGCGGCGATCGCGATGAACCCGGTGTTGGGCGATGGCACGTCGCACTGGCCGAACGTGTTGTCGCCCCAGGCCACGACCGAGCCGTCGGACTTCAGGCCCAGGCTATGCTCCCAACCGCCGGCGACCGCGATGAAACCGCTGTTGGGCGACGGCACGTCGCACTGGCCGGATTCGTTGTCGCCCCAGGCCGCGAGCGAACCGTCGGCTCTCAGACCCAGGCTGTGGGACGCTCCGGCCGCGATCTGGTCGAAGCCGCTGTTCGGCTCCGGAACCACGCACTGGCCGTTCAGATTGGATCCCCACGCCACGAGCGACCCGTCCGGCAGCAAGCCGAGGCTGTGCGTCGAGCCCGCCGCGAAGTCCTCGAGCTGATCGACGGCCGCCTGCGCGACCAGGACCCGCTCGCCCCAGCTGACGACGCCGCCGCTGGTCTGACCACCGGCGGCGCCGGCGATCAGGACGACCGCCGCGACAGCGAGCGTCCATCGTGTGTTCGCTGGTTTCATCATGAGACCCACCCGCCTTTGCAGTTCGTTGGGCCCGCTCACCCGCGGGTGTCCGCGCGCGCGAGCGCAACAACAGAGAATTCAGCAGGTCGTGCCAACCTGCAGGAATCGTCCTGACAATACCGGGAGGGCATAGGTCCCCGGCGATGCGGGGATGCTGATAGAAAGAGGCAACTCGAGTCGCGAGGCGATGCGCGTCCAGGTGTGGTGTCGGCGCCGAGGCGGTCCCGGTTGCCCGATATGCGGGCAGTGTATCACACTTCCGGGGCGATTGCTACCGGTGATCAAGCCGCGCGTTCGCGGAACGCGGCGGGACGGTCCAGGATCGCCCTGGTGCAGGCGCCTCCCCGACGCCGGCGGCTCAGTCGAACAGCGCTTTGACCTCGGTCCAAGTCCGGGCCGCCACCGCCGTACCTTCGGACGGCCCCGCGCACACCACCCAGCCCCCCGCGTAGTCGGGGACGTGGACCGAGACATACATCTCGATGCCGTCGACGACGATCTTCGGCGCGATCGTCATGACGCCCCAGGGGCCGAGCCACCACTCGCCGTATCCGTAGCCGTAGAGGTTGCAGAAACGCTTCTTCAAGACGCTAAAGCAACCGTTGGCTCCGATCGGCCGCGGCACGACATAACCTTGCGCCATACAGAGGCTACCCGGCAGGCCGGGATAGGTCCCATAGGCAATGAGGCCGCCACCTACGGGGGACCAAATGGACATCGGAAAGAAATCATCGTCTTCCTCGGGAACCAGGACGCCGACCTCGTAGCCTGCCAGCGTGTCGTAGGCCTCCAGCGCGATGACGACGACGTGCGCCCAGAAGGTCCCCGCGGGCGTGGTCGTCGCGGAGTTCGGCGGGTAGCCCCAGAAATAGGGGTCGAAGTCCGGCAGGTCTTCCCCTCCGAAATAGATCGCGATGCTCGGCGGCCACGGCTGCGCCAGCGCGCCGCTTGTAGTCGCAAGGACGAGAACGAGCATTAGAAGAATCTTCATGATCCCCCATTTCTGATGCACGTCGACGCCTGTGCACTTACAAACGGCGCGCGTTGACCGCGTGCCAGGTTCCATTCAATCGAACAGGGACTTGACCTCGCTCCAGGTCCTGGTCTGCGCCGCGGTCGGCTCCCAACCCGCGCAAACCGCCCATCCGTCGCTATAGTCGCAGAGCCACAATGGCACATACATCTCGATGCCGTCGGCGACGATCTTCGGCATGAGCGTCGTGACGCCCCACGGGCCGAGTTGCCAATAGCTATAGCCGTAGCGGATCGAATTCCGGAAACGCGCCTTCATGAGGATCATGTAGTGGCCGACGGTGTTGATCGGTCTTGGCACCGTGTAGCCGTGCGCGCGGCAGTAGCTGCCCGGCAGGCCGGGATACGTTGCGTCGATACCCGCGCCGACGCCCATGAAATCCCAGCCGCCCATTGCGTAGAAATCATCGGTCTCGTCCGGCACGAGAATCCCCAACTCGTAACCCGCCAATTGGCTGTATCCACCGAGGCCCAAGACGATGACGTGCGCCCAGAACGTCCCGAGCGGCGTGTAAGTGTAGCTGAACAGGTAGTCGGATTGCGCGAAAGGATCGAGGCCAGGCATGTTCTCGGCGCCGAAATAGATCCCGATGCTGAGTTGCCCCGGGTCGATCTGCGCGAACGCGCCGGAAGCCGTCGCCACGATCAGGACGAGCATTAGCAGTTTCTTCATCGCTCCCCTCCCTCTTGCGTAAGGTTCGCAGCGCGCGTCATGCGTGCCGGCCGCTCACGATGGTACCGGATTTTAGATTCACGGTCCATCGACCTATTGGACGGTCCGGATCCCGCGATTCCCGATCCGCACGCGCCTGTTCTGTTACCTGATCGCTACCGCAGAGGGGATGAAAGAAGAAACGCCAGCGGCGCCTTGTTTGCAACCCGCTGGCGTTTCTTCGTTTAGGTGGTACGCCCAGGAGGATTCGAACCCCCAACCTTCTGATCCGTAGTCAGATGCTCTATCCAGTTGAGCTATGGGCGCACCCTGTTCTTCGACGATTCGCGATGTATCTGGCGGAGAGGGAGGGATTCGAACCCTCGGTGAGTGTTACCCCACCCACGCTTAGCAGGCGTGTGCCTTCAGCCACTCGGCCACCTCTCCAGAGATCTTGGCGGAGGGCGGGGGACTCGAACCCCCATGGGCTCATCACCCGGCGGTTTTCAAGACCGCTGCCTTACCAGTTAGGCTAGCCCTCCGGGAGCGTGTCCCGGGCACAGCCTGCCCGCCCTGCCGGGAAGATCGTGTTGCTGGCCGTGCGTGGCTTGGCGCCGCTCCACGGCAAGCGCGCACGATACTACCTGCTTGGCGGTCTGTCAAGCGAGGCCCCGCGCGCGGCGACCTCGCCGGCAGCCGGTCTTTCTGGCTGCCAACGCGCTCGATCCGTGGTAGGATCCGCCGCCGAATGCCGAACTCCGGCGCCGCCAGCGGACCAGGAGCGCACGAACGCATGAACCAGCCCCCCGCGATCTCCCCGCGCGCCGGACGCACGCTCACGGTGCGCATCCTGATCGGCATGAGCCTCGGCATCCTCGCCGGGGTGGTCCTGAACCTCATCGCGCCCGCGGTCCTGGTGCCCGGCCAGGCGCCGGCCGTGCCCGATCACTGGGTGCATCACTGGCTGACCAACGGCGTGTTCTGGCTGACGGGCCAGGCCTTCTTGCGCTTGCTGCAGGTCATCGTCATCCCGCTGGTGCTGATCAGTCTGATCTGCGGCACGGCGGCGATGGAGGATGTCGTCAAGGTCGGCCGCGTCGGCGGCAAGACGCTCGCCTTCTACCTCGCCACCACGGCGATCGCCATCTCGCTGGCGATCACCCTCGCGCTGATCGTCAAGCCAGGCGCGCACTTCCCGCTGGTGGCCGACGTCAACTTCGAGGCGGCCCCGCCCCCGCCGCTCCTGCAGGTCCTCTTGGACATCGTTCCGGCCAACATCTTCGCGGCGATGGCGCAGGGGCAGATGCTGCCGATCATCCTGTTCGCGATCCTCTTCGGCCTCGCGCTGACCATGGCCGGCGAACCCGGCCGGCGCCTGCTGGCCGTCCTGCAAGATGCGAACGCGGTCGTCCTGAAGCTGGTCTGGCTGGTGATGCTGCTGGCGCCGCTGGGCGTCTTCGCGCTGATCGCCCGCACGTTCGCCACCCAGGGCTTCGGCGCCTTCGCCCCGCTGGCCAAGTACTTCGGCCTGGTGCTCGTGACCCTGCTCATCCACGCCATGGTCGTCTACCCCTTGTTGCTGCGCCTGCTCGCCCGCCTCGAGCCGCGGCGTTTCCTGAGCAAGGTGCGCGAGGCGCAGATCTTCGCCTTCTCGACCGCCTCGAGCAACGCGACGATCCCGGTCACCTACCGCGTCGTGCAGGAGAAGCTCGGCGTCCAGCCGTCGATCGCCGCCTTCTCGGTACCGCTCGGCGCGACGATCAACATGGACGGCACGGCGATCATGCAGGGCGCGGCCACGGTCTTCATCGCGCAGGTCTACGGCGTCGAGCTGTCGGTCGTCCAGCTGCTGACCGTGGTGCTGACCGCGACGCTGGCGTCGATCGGCACGGCCGGCGTGCCGGCCGTCGGGCTGATCATGCTCGCGCTGGTGCTGCAGCAGGCGGGACTGCCCGTGGCGGGGGTCGGCCTCATCCTGGGCATCGACCGCATCCTGGACATGGCGCGCTCCGCGGTCAACGTGACCGGCGACTGCGCGGTCGCCTGTATCGTCGCCCGCAGCGAGAACGAGCTGGACGAGAACGTCTTCAACGCGCGGCGGGTCGACTGACCGCGCGCCGCGTCGCGGCTATCGCTCGGCGGGCGCCGCCGTCGGTCAGCGCCCCCGGCGAATGCGATCGAGCAGGCTGCCGGCGCCTTTCTTGACCTCGTCCTGCAGCTTCTGCAACTGCTCCTGGCCTTCATCCTTCAGCTTGTTCTTGAGCGCGTCGGACTTCAGCAGCGCCGCCGGATCGAGGTTCAAGGCGACGGCCGGCCGGCGCGCGTCGCCCGTCAGCGAGAAATCCAGCACGATGCGCCCATCCGTGTCGCGCAACCCATCGGCGAGGAACGTCAGATCGCCCAGATTCGGCGTGAAGCCGGCGGGCAGGCGCACGTTCAGATCGAGGTTCAAGGTGCCGTCCAATCCGAGCCAGCCGCCGCCGCGCCAATCGGTGTCGCGCCCGTCGATGCGCAGCCCGTCGGCGACGATCTTGCCGTCGGTGATCTGGAACGGCTGGCGGACCTGGCTGTACTGCACGCGCAGCAGATCCTGCCGCTGGCCCAGGTACGGACCGACGTCCTTGAGCTGTTCGCGCAGATCGATCATCCCGTTGCTGCCCTGCAGGTCGCCCGCCAAGCGTAGGGAGTTGAGCAGCGCTTGGGGATCCGCCAAGCTGCACGACCCCGCCGCCTGGGCGCTCAACGTACCGGTCCAGAGCCCGGCCAGCAGCGGCAGGTACGGCGCCAGAAGCGCCGCGGCCGGCGCGTCCTGCACGCGCACGTCCCAGCTCGCCAGTCCGCGCGGGTCGGCCGCGTAGTCGAGCGTCGCCTTGCCGCCGAGCGAGCCGGTCGCCAGGCGCGCCTTCAGCTCGGCGACGTCGATCACGCGATCGCGCAGCGTGCCGCGCACCTCGGCGTTGGTGTACGACGTCTTCAGGAAGACGATCTCGCGGACCGAGGCCGTCAGATCGACCGCCAGATCCGGCGGGATCAACTCGCCGGGAGCCGGCGCCGCCGCCGCCGTCCCGCTTGCTGCCGCCCACGCCACGTCCACGAGCGAGAAGCGCCTGCTCGCGTGGGGCGCCGCGCCAACCCCGCCAGCCCGTGCGGTCTGCGTGGCCTGCATGGCCTCGACCAGGGCCGCCAGCGCATCGAGATCCAGTCGCGGAAGCTCGAGCCGCGCGCTGACGGCCTGATCCTTGCCCGCCGCCGGCACGACCTCGACGACCGCGTCGCCCTGCAGGGCGGGATGCGCGAGACCGGTCAGATCCAGGCGCGTCTTGCCCGTCGCGGCGCGCAGATCGCCAGCGAGGCTCACCGCGGCGATGCGCAACGGTTCGCCGAGCTGCGGGGTGGCGACGCTGAGCGGTCCGCCGCGCGCCGACAACGCGGCCTGGCCGGCCAGTCCCTGCCGCCAGGCGGCCTCCCACGCCTTGGGCTCGTCCAAACCCGGCGGATCGGTCAGCGCCACGTTCAGACCGATCTGCAGGGTGCCGGTCAGTTCCGGCAGCGGCGGCGCGTCGGGCGGCAGCGGCGGCAACCACGGCTGCACGTGCGCGAGGATCGAGCCGAGATCGACCGCGCCGGCCAGATCGCAGACCAGCGGCCCCCGATGCGGAGGCAGCGCCAGGGCGAGCGATCCGCGCAAGGAGACGGCCTGGCCGCCGGCGAGGTCCAGCTCGGTGACGGCGAAACGTTCGGCGGTGAAGTGCCCGGCGGCCGTCGCCTGCCAGCCGGTCAGCGACAGTTCCCGAACGGTGAACTCGGCCTGGTCGGCCGCCGGCGGCAGGCTGTACGCGCCGAGCAGGCGCAGGTTCGCCAGCGGCGGCAGCGGCGTCTCGCCGAAACCGCGCAGCTCGAGCGCGGCGACGCGCGCGTCGAGGTCCAGCGAGACCGGGCCCGGGACCGGGTCGATCGGCAAGTCCGCGCCTTGCAGACGCAGCACACGCTGCATGAGCACCCCGAGTTGCGGCGCGGTCATGTCCTGATTCCAGCCGCGGGCATGGACCTCGCGTCCGGTGTCCTCTTCCTGCCAGTGGATCTCGCCGTCGCGCACCTCGACGGCGGTCAAGGCCAGGCCGAAGTCCATGGCCGCCGGGGGCGGCACGGGCGGCGTCGCGCCGTCGAGCGGCATGATCGGCGCCGCCGGCCGGCCCAGCGTGTCGGCCGCCGCGGCCGCCGCCTCCGGCGAGAGGGTGACCAGGCGCAGGCGCGGCGCGTCGACGCGCACCTCGCCGAATTCCAGCTGCCGGCGCAGCAACGGCCAGAGCGCGAGGTCCACCTCCAGGCGCGAGAGCTCGGCGTCGACCGCTGTCA
>CAZJWO010000126.1:0-9328 GCA_964549735.1 uncultured Fibrobacteraceae bacterium
CACCCTATCCTACACTCTTTCCCTACACGACGCTCTTCCGATCTTCTTCTCCTGGCTGCCTCTGAGCGCGGACGGTTCGACGACGTCGCCGCCGGGCATCGACATCAAGGATATCCTGTCGCATCGTCTCGTCGGTTGCGAGGCCGTCTTCCTGTCCGGTTGCGCGACCGGCGCGCCTTACGTCGACGGCTACACGACGGCGCCCAGCCTCGGCGACGCATTCCTCGACGCCGGCGCCGCGGCGAGCGTGCAGACGTTCTGGGAAGTCCGTGATCAGCACGCGAAAACAGAGCCGGACCGCATGCTGATCTCCTGGAGGCGCGGCGAGGCCGACCTGATCGGCGCCGTCTCGAACGAGCTGCGGCGCGCCATGCGCGGACCGCGCGGTGTCCGTCACCCCTTCGCCTGGGCTGCTTGGTCAGTGCAGGTCGCCGGGCTGTCGGCCGATGCCGACTAGAGCCAGGCCCGCCAGAGCGCGTAGCCGCCGGCGAGAACCATGAGCGCGGCGAATCCCTGTTGCACGCGCGCGAGCATGCCGACGTGCATCCTCTCGCTCCAGGCGGTGATGATCCGCAGGAGCAGGGAGAACCAGGTGACGATGCCCACGCCGACGCCGAACGCGAAGGCGCCGGGTGCGCTGCCGGGGTCCAGGCCGAGCGAGATCGCGATCGTGATCACGGCCAGCCAGTTGAAGGGCACCGCCGGATTGATGGCGATCAGCGTCAGCCCGAGGCGGAACTCATCGCGCAGGCGCGGCTGCGTCGCCACCGCGGCCGGCGTGGTCTGGCGGGGCGCGGCGAACCGGCGCAGGAAGAAATAGATGCCCAGACCGATCAGCAGCAGTCCGCCGAGGCTGCGTGCGACGCTGGCCATGGCCGGCCAGCGGTCCATGAGCTCGCCGGCCCCCAACAGGATGGCCAGGCACCAGCCCGCCTCGGCCACCGCGGCGCCGCTCGCCAGGGCGAGACCGTGACCGGAGCGGCCCGCGAACCCGCGATGGCAAACGAAGAAAGATACCGCGCCCGCGACGGGCATCGAGCCGATCCAGCCGATGGCGAGGCCGAGCAGCAGCGAGTCTGTCATGGCCCGGCGAACTCCTGCCGTGCGGCGGCCAGGTCGGCGGCCGTGTCGATCTCGCGGCACGCGAGATCGCCGAGATCGACGGCGCGGATCTGCTGCCCGGCTGCGATCGCTGCCACGAAGGCCGATTCGTAGAATTCGTCGCGCAGGCGGCCGTCGGCGCGCCGCGCGCGCAGGATCGCGAACAATCGAGCCACGAAGTCGGGCGCGAAGATCTCCAGGCCGACCGATTCGCCGGCGGCGTCGGCCGGGTGGATCTCCTTGCCGAGGTCGACGACCAGGCCGTCATCTGCCAGGCGAACCTTCATCTCCTCGGCGCCGAGTTCGCCGCGCGTGCGCAAGCCGAGCCGGTTGGGCGCCGGGTGCGCAAGCAGGCGATCGATGACGGCGGGCTCGAACACGATGTCGCTGTCCAGCAGCAGGATGCTCTCATCGGGGGAGCAGTCGGCCAGCAGCAGCGACCAGGCGTTGTTCGTGGTCGCGTACTCTGCGTTGCGCACGTAGCGCACCGCGAGGCGAGGGAACGCGGCGCCGAGCGCGGAACGGATCATATCGCCGCGGTAGCCGTCGACGACGACGAAGCGGTCCAGACCGCGTTCGCTGAGGATGCGCACGGCGCGTGTCAGGATGGTCTCGCGGCCGATCTCCAACAGGCATTTGGGGCGGTCATCAGTCAGTGGGCGCAGACGGGTCGCCTGGCCGGCTGCCAGCAGAACTGCTTGCACTGCGCAACTCCCTCGGCGCGAGGAACAGCGGTGACCGATCGACGATGGCGCGCAGCAAGAGCACGGTCAAGCCCCAGGCGGTGCCGAAGACGAGCGCCGTCCAGAGATACCACGCGGGACGCCCCAGCAGGCCGGCGATCATGATCAGGGTCAGGTGCATGGTCGGTCCCATGATCACGGCCATGCGCAATAGCGGCCGGCGTCGCTGCTGCCAGAGGCCCGGGGGCTCGTCGCTTTCGAACAGGCGCAACTGGCGGGTCGGGTTGTACCACAGGCGCACGTAGAGGCCGTAGAACCAGACCAGCAAGCGATCGGCCCGGTGCGCGCCTTCGCGGCGCCAGCGGCGGGCCTCGACCTGCAGCTCTGCCAGTTCGCGGTGCGGATCGCGGCGCCGGTCGTAGACGCGCTCCAGCCATTCGTTGCGGATGCGGTCGACCATGGCGCTCCACCAGGCGAAGCTCAGGCCGGCGGGCACGCCCACCAGCCAGCTGAAGCGCGGGTCGCCGAACTGGACGGCCAGCCCATGCAACAGGCTGACCACCACGCTAACCTGGATGACGTAGTCGACGAGGCCGTCGAGGATGTAGCCCGTCAGCGAGCTGGTGCCGCGCACGCGCGCCAGCATGCCGTCGGCGCAGTCGAGCACGTTGGTCGCGAAGAGCAGGATCGCGCCGGCCAGGAAACCCGCGGTCGTGCCTTGCCAGAAGCACCAGGCCGCGGACAGGCCCGGCACCAGGCTGGCGAGCGTGACCTGGTTCGGGGTGGTGCGCCCGAGAGCGAGCGCCTTGACGAGCAGGAACGCCAGCGGACGGTAGAGGAAGACGTCGAGCGGCTCTTCCAGCTCGAGCGCTTTCAACATGCTCCGGTATTCGCGCAGATGCCTTCGCACGCGGCCTACTCCGTGCTGCCGGCCGCGGCCGCCATCGTGCCGAACTGCGCGAAGAACTCGGCCATGCCAGCCATCAGCCGGGCGTTCTCGGCCTGGGTGCCCAGGCTGATGCGGGCATGGTTGATGAACGCCGGTTCCTTGAAGAATTTGATGATAAGCCCTTGGTTCGTCAGATGCTGCTTGAGGCCGGCGACGGCCTCTGCGGGCAGTTTGACGAGCAGGAAGTTGGCCTCCGACTCGTAGACCTCGCAACCGGGATAGGAGCGCAGGAGCCGGTAGAAGCGGCGGCGATCCTCGGCCATGCGCCGGGCGATGTCGGCGTAGTAGTCGGCGCTGTCCAGCGCGGCCAGGGCGAGGCGTTCCGAAATCCGATTATAGCCCAGATTGCGGGCGCAGAAGCGGCGGAAGCCGGGCAGGCCGTCGCCCAGGATGCCGTAGCCGACGCGGACGCCGGCCAGGGCGTGCAGCTTGCTGAAGGTGCGCAGGATGAGCAGGTTCGGATAACGCCGCGTCAGCGCGGCGAAATCATCGACCTCGCCCGGGGTCAGACCGAAATACGCCTGATCGAGCACCAGCGGCACATCGTGGAAGGCGTCCAGCACGCGCAGCAGATCATCGCGGGAAATCGCGTTGCCGGTCGGATTGTTGGGCGAGGCCAACAGGACCAGGGCGGGGTCGACCGACTCGCGCAGCCGCAGCAGCGCGTCGAGGTCGAACTCGTACCGCTGCGGCGCGGCGATCAGCGGGAACTCGACCGTCACGCCGCCCACCTCGTCCGCGATGGCCTTGTAGTACCACCAGGACGCCTGCGGGATGAGGATCGTTCGCCCGGGCGGCAGGAAATGGTGGACCGCCTCTTTCAGCAGGTCCTCGCAGCCATATCCCAGGATGATCTGCTGCTCGGTCAGGCCGTGCATCTCAGCGAGACGGACGGAGAGGTCGCTGTAGTTGCCCTGCTCGAACGCGCGGGTGTAGTTGAAGAGCAATTCCGGGTCGGCCTGGCGCAGGACATCGAGGCAGGCAGGGGCGGGGCCGTAGCGGTTCTCGTTACGGTCCAAGAGGATTGGCGAGATCTGGCTCATGAGCACCTGCCGGAGTTGGGGCGTGGGTTCGCGCATCCAGCCCAGTCGTATCGTGGTCGGCGGTCGCGGCGAATTGTACGATTTCGGGAGATGATCTCCAAACCGAATCTTCGCCGGCCGTTGACAAAGGGTTAACGAGTCCCCGCACGCGAAAGCCCCCCTTCGAGCGAAGGGGGGCCTTGTTGGAGGCGGTTCAAGCCAGCACTATTGATACAGGGTCTTGACGCTCGTCCAGGTCGTCGTCTGCGTGGCGATCGGCGCGTCGATCCACACCGTCGCGATGCTGCAGGCGTCGGTGCCATAGCCATCGATGATCGCGTAGTACCACCCGGTGGCCGCGGCGGTGTAGGTGATGGTCTCGATCCCGCCGCCGACGGTCACATCGGCGCCGGCGACGCACGTGCCGGCCGGATCGCTGCAGTCCGTCACGATCCACAGGGCCGAGTCATGCGCGCCCTGCATCGAGATCGTGAAGACCTGCCCGGCGGTCAGGTAGATCTTGTAGACCACGTCCCGGCCCAACGACGCGTAGCCGGTGCAGCTCGGGCTGACGGCCGCGGCGTTGTAGTTGTTCGTGGCCTGGCAGAGGTCGACCTGGAACTCGGTCAGGCTCTGCTCCTGCAGGTCGATCGCATCCTCGCAGAGGTCGTTCGTCGGCGGCGGCGGCGGCGGCGTGTCGAACTCGACCGACAGGTTGAAGTTCGGGATGCAAGCCGGCGAGGGCCAGGTGTCGACCATGATGAAGTAGCTGCCGGCCGGGAGGGTCAGGTTCGGGATGACGCGCGGCGTGCTGGTGCTGGCCACCACGCGCGCGATGCAGTTCAATGCGGGCGGACACGTGTTGCCGATCGCGACGCCGGACCAGGTGGTGCCCAAGGGATCCATCGTGATCTTGACGGTGGTTGCTTCGGTGAGGATCAATTCGAAGATCATGTCCTCGCCGCCGTCATAGTAGGGGCCCAGGCAGGTCGTGTTGGACGGGTAGGTGTTTCCTCTGCCGCAAGTCGAAAAGCCCGTGCCGAAGTACGGCAGGCTCGGGATGAGCAGGGCCTGCCCGCAGTCGTCGCCCGGCGCCCGGCTGCCCTCTTGAGCGATGGGCACGTAGACCGTCGGGCCGTGCAGGGCCTCGTCCTTGTCGCCGGCGACGGCCACGGCCGCCATGCCCAGCACGAGCAACGGGATCAAGGGCAGCGCGAACATTTTCCTTGCCTTCATGGTTGTCTCTCCTTGCGTCAAACGTGTTCGTGATGACTCGTCAACTGGTTACCCGTATCACATGTACTGTGGACGGCTGGTGACCTCCTTCGTCCGCGGTGGCGCCCGCACGACGCCTGCCGATTCTCCGGTTCCCGCCTTCCGGACAGACGGGACGGCCTCCTCGGCGTGCACCGTACACAGCGCTGATTGTACCAGAATTTTTCCGGCGGATGGGAAGAACTTATTTGTTCCATTGTCGCCCGTTACGAGGTTTCATTAGCCAAAAAAGAGACAACGAGAGTCCGGTTATGGCCCCAGGAAAAGGCCGCCTTCCGGAGGGAAGACGGCCTTTGGCGTGATGAGGTCGGCGCCGGGGCTTACCGGAACAGCGACTTCACGTTGCTGAGGGTCTCCAGCTTGGTGGCGATCGCGCCGCCCTGCTGGATGAAGTTGAAGTAGTACTCGCCGCAGGTCAGGTTGCCGTAGCTGTCGATGACCAGGTAGACGACCGTGTCGGCGCCCGTGTTCGTGTAGGTGATGGTCTCGTTGCCGCCGGGGTAGACCTGGTCGACGCCGGCCAGGCACGTGAACGGCTCGATGCAGGAGTCCAGGATCCAGATCGCGCTGTCCACGGCGTGGAACAGCTCGACCGTGAAGCTCGCGCCGGCCGGCATGATGACCTCGTAGTAGTCTTCGAGACCGTTCTCGGCGTACGAGATGCAGGGGAAGCTGAAGATCAGGTTCTCGCCGCCACAGGTGTCGCCGGAGAAGACGCCCTCATTCGCGGCGTCTTCCACGAGATCGCAGAAAGTGACCGGCGGCGGGGGCACGTACTCTTCGATCGTCAGGTTGAAGTCGGGAATGCAATTGGGCGTCGGCCACGTGTCGACCATGATGTAGTAGCTGCCGGCGTCGAGGCTCAGGTTCGAGATCGTGCGCACGCCGCTGCTGCCGATGTTGGTGGCGATGCAGCCGGAGACCGCCGGCGGGCACTCGTCGTCGATCAGGATGCCGGTCCACGTGGTGCCGAGCGGATCCATGGTGATGCTGATCGTCGCGGCGGCCGCGAGATCCAGGCGGAACATGATGTCCTCGCCGCCGTCGTAGTTGCCGAGGCACGTGTTGCTGTACGTGTTGCCGCGGCCGCAGTTCGTCAGGCCCGTGCCGTAGTAGGGCAGGCTGCTGATGACGATCGGGTCGGTGCAGTCGTCACCGGTCGCGCGGGCGCCTTCATCGGCGCGAGGCACGACGACGGTCGGACCATGATAGAACTCTTCCTTGTCGGCGGCGCCGGCCATGGCGACCAGGCCGAGCAGGAGCAGCGGGATCAGAGGCAGAGCGAGCGTTGTCCTCGTTTTCATCGTCGGTTCTCCTCGCATTCAACGCGATGGCCATGACATGTCGACTCGTTGTGGGAACGCACGGTCGCCAGGTCGGTGCGGCGGCATTCGCCGCGACGGATCAGTAATCATACCACGATTGAGATCATGGTTGAATACATATTTTGACATAACATACTTTTCTTGTCGATATTCGGGTCGGTCTCGGGGCCGCACTCCGTTTAGCGGGTGCACGCGACCTGATATATCGTTGGTCCTTGATAGCGACGATACGGCGCGGCGGTGACCGCTCTTTTCGACGAGGCTCTCGATGGCTCAACCCGCACGCGAACTCCCCTGGCACGCACTTCCCGTGGACGAATCCCTCCGGCGCCAGGACGTCGATGCGGCTGCCGGCCTGGACGAGGCCGAGGTCGCGCGCCGGCAGGAACGGTTCGGACCCAACACGCTGCCGAGCCGCGAGCCGCCGACGCTGCTGGCGATCATCCTGCACCAGTTCGCCAATCCGTTGATCTACGTGCTGCTGGCCGCGGCGGCGGTCTCGCTGGTGATCGGCGAGGTCAAGGACGCGGTCTTCATCCTGGTGGTCATCGCCCTGAACGCCACCATCGGCGCGGTCCAGGAACACAAGGCCGAGTCGAGCGCGGCGGCCTTGCAGCAACTCCTGTCGATCCAGGTGCGTGTGCGACGCGGCGGACGCGACCGCACCGTGCCGGCCGAGGAGTTGGTGCCCGGCGACATCGTCGTGCTCGAATCGGGCAACAAGGTGCCGGCGGATCTGCGGCTGCTCGAGGCGCGCAGCCTCGAGATGGACGAGTCGTTCCTGACGGGCGAGTCGCAGGCCGCGGCCAAGACCGTCGAGGTCCTCGACCAGGACATCGGCGTGAGCGACCGCCGCAACATCGCCTTCGCCGGGGCGACCGTGACCTCCGGCCGCGGCGTGGGGCTCGCAGTCGCCACGGGCGCCGCGACCGAGGTCGGCAAGATCGCCCGCTCGGTGGCCGAGGGCGTCAGCAGCAAGCCGCCGCTCCTGATCCGCATGGAGCGTTTCGCGCACCAGATCAGCTTCATCGTGCTGGGCGCCAGCGCGGTGCTCGCCGCGATCGCGCTGAGCCAGGGCCTGCCGTGGCTCGAGGTCTTCTTCCTGGCCGTGGCGCTCGCGGTCTCGGCGATTCCCGAAGGCTTGCCGGTCGCGCTGACCGTGGCGCTGTCGATCGCCACGTCGCGCATGGCCAAACGCAACGTCATCGTGCGCAAGCTGGCCGCCGTCGAGAGCCTCGGCAGCTGCCAGATCATCGCCAGCGACAAGACCGGCACGTTGACGGTCAACCAGCAGACGGTCAAGCTCGTTCGCCTGCCGTCCGGCGAGGCGTTCACCGTGAAGGGCGAGGGGTACAGCGGCGAGGGCGAGGTCGCCGCGGACGGCGATGGCGGGTCGGTCGCCGGCGCCGCCCGCGAGCGCCTGGCGCGCCTCGCGCGCGCCGCCATGCTCTGCAACGAGGGCGAGCTGCAGCGCGACGGCGACGGTGGCGCCTGGCAGCACAGCGGCGATGCGATGGACGTCGCGCTGCTGGCCCTGGGCTACAAGCTGGACCTCCCGCCGGGCGACGCGCGCGCCGGCGTCGAGCTGCTGGGCGCGATCCCGTTCGAGTCGGAGCGCCGCTACGCCGCGCGCGCCTACATCGCGAGCGGGGCTGGCCGCGCGACGGTCGCCGTCAAGGGCGCGGCCGAGACGGTCCTGCCGCTGTGCCGGGACATGGCCGGCCTGGACGAAGTCGTCGACCTCGACGGCGAGGCGATGGAGTCCGCGGCCCTCGAGCTGGCCGCCGGCGGTTACCGCGTGCTCGTGGTGGCCGAGGGCGAGTTAGCGGACCGGGCCGCCGGCGAGCGGCTCAGCGAGGACGACCTGCCGCCGCTGACCCTGCTCGGCCTGGTCGCCTTCATCGATCCGCTGCGGCCCGAGGTGAAGGCTGCGGTCGATGACTGCCACGCCGCCGGGGTCGACGTCATCATGATCACCGGCGACCACCCTGCGACCGCGCTCGCGATCGCCGCCGAGCTGGACATCGCGACCGAGCGCGACGACGTCATGACCGGCGATGAGCTGGCCGCCGTCGGCGAGCCGGACAGCCAGCGGTTCCTCGATGCCGTGCTCGACCACCACGTGTTCGCGCGGGTCTCGCCGCTGCAGAAGCTCGAGATCGTCGGCGCGCTGGTCGAGGCCGGCCGCTTCGTGGCGGTCACCGGCGACGGCGTGAGCGACGCGCCCGCGCTGCGCCGCGCCAACATCGGCGTCGCCATGGGCTCGGGCACCGACGTGGCCAAGGACACGGCCGAGATGATCGTCGCCGACGACAACTTCGCGTCGATCGTCGCGGGGGTCGAGGAAGGCCGCTACGCGTACGACAACGTGCGCAAGGTCACCTACCTGCTCATCGCCACCGGCGCCGCCGAGGTGCTGCTCTTCACCGCGTCGCTGCTGGCCGGGCTGCCGCTGCCGCTCCTGGCGGTGCAGATCCTGTGGCTGAACCTGGTGACCAACGGCATCCAGGACGTGGCCCTCGCGTTCGAGGGCGGCGAGCCGGGAGCCATGCGCCGGCCGCCGCGCCGGCCGACCGAGGGCATCTTCAACCGGCTCATGGTCCAGCAGACCGTGGTCTCGGGCCTGGTCATGGGGCTCACGGCGTTCGGCGTGTGGAGTTGGCTGGCGCCCGAGACCGAGGCCGAGATCGCGGCGGGACGCAACGTGCTGCTCCTGCTGATGGTGCTGCTGCAGAACGTGCACGTGTTCAACTGCCGTTCGGAGTACGTCTCGGCGTTCAAGGTGCCTATGCGGCGCAACGTCGTGCTCGTCTTCGGGGTGCTCGCGGCGCAGGGGCTGCACATCCTGGCGATGCAGGTCCCGTTCCTGCAGAACCTGCTGCGCGTCGAGCCGATCTCGCTGCACCAGTGGGCGACGCTGCTGCTGCTCGCGCTGCCGATCCTGCTGGTCATGGAGGTGTTCAAGGGGGTGCG
>CAZJWO010000127.1:0-9180 GCA_964549735.1 uncultured Fibrobacteraceae bacterium
TCGCCCTCGCCGATCCTGGCCGTGCCCGTGGCCGGCAGCAGCCCGGGCAATGCCGCCGCGAACGAGCGCTTGACGTCGCCGAGGCGCAGCCGGTCCTGCGGCCGCTTCGGACCCGCCACGCTGGGCTCGACGGTGGCGAGGTCGAGCGACAGGGTGTCGGTGAAGCGCGGCGCCGGCGTCGCGGTCGTGTGGAAGAGCCCCTGCTCCTTCATGTAGGCTTCGACCAGGGCCACGCGCCGCGCGTCGCGCCCCGTGAAGCGCAGATAGTCGAGCGTGACGGCGTCGACGGGGAAGATCGCGCAGGTGGCGCCGTACTCGGGCGTCATGTTGCCGATCGTGGCGCGGTCCGCCAGCGAGAGCGCGGCCAGGCCCGGGCCATGGAACTCGACAAACTTGCCGACGACGCCCTTCTTGCGCAGCATCTCGCAGACGGTCAGCACGAGGTCGGTCGCCGTGGTGCCCTCCCGCAACGCGCCGACGAGCTCGAATCCGAGGACGTCCGGCACGAGCATCGAGATGGGCTGCCCGAGCATCGCCGCCTCGGCCTCGATGCCGCCGACGCCCCAGCCCAGCACGCCGAGGCCGTTGATCATCGGCGTGTGGGAGTCGGTGCCGACGACCGTGTCGGGATAGGCCTGTGGCAGACCAGACGGTCCGGTCTGCTGCAGCTCATCGGTGCTGAAGACGACGCGCGCGAGATACTCGAGATTCACCTGGTGGCAGATGCCGGTGTTGGGCGGCACGACCTTGAAATTGGCGAAGGCCCGTTGCCCCCACTTCAGGAAGCCGTAGCGCTCGCCATTGCGCTGGTAATCGATCTCCTCGTTGCGTCGCAAGGCCTCGGCGACGGCGAACGATTCGACCTGCACCGAGTGGTCGATGACCAGCTCGACCGGCTGCAGCGGGTTGACGCGCTTCGGGTCACCGCCCAGGGCGGCCATCGCGTCGCGCATGGCGGCCAGGTCGACGATCGCCGGCACGCCGGTGAAATCCTGCAGCAGCACGCGCGACGGCATGAACGAGATCTCGCGCGCCTCGTCGCCCGCCGCGCCCCAGTTCGCGAGCGCCTCGATGTCCGCGGCCGTCACCGTGACGCCGTCCTCGCGGCGCAGCAGGTTCTCCAGCAGGATGCGGATCGAGAACGGCAGGTGCGAGAGGTCGTGGCCGCGAGCCGCGAGGGCGTCGAGGCGGTAGATCTCGTAGTCGTGGCCATCCACGCGCAGGGTCGAGCGGGCGTCGAAGCTGTTCATGCGGGCGGCGTCTCCTCACGGTTGCGTTTGGGCGAGCTAAAGGTCGGTCCGGCGCAGCCTGAGCGCGTTGCCGATGACGGACACCGAGCTGAGGCTCATCGCGGCCGCCGCGATCATCGGCGACAGCAGGATGCCCAGCACAGGATACAACACACCGGCCGCGATCGGTACACCCAGAGCGTTGTAGATGAAGGCGAAGAACAGGTTCTGCTTGACGTTGCGCATGGTCGCGCGGCTGAGCGCCCGCGCCCGTTCGATCCCACGCAAGTCGCCGCGCACCAGCGTCACCTGCGCGCTCTCGATCGCCACATCCGTCCCGGTGCCCATGGCGATACCGACGTCGGCCTGGGCCAGGGCCGGCGAGTCATTGATGCCGTCGCCGGCCACCGCCACCCGGCGGCCCTCCGCCTGCAGCTTCTTGACCAGAGCTGCTTTCCCGGCCGGCAGCGCGCCGGCAATGATTTCATCGATGCCGAGCGGCGCGCCCACTGCCCGTGCGGTCGCTTCCTGGTCACCGGTGAGCATGATGACGCGGATGCCGGCGCCATGCAGGCGGGCGATCGCCTCGGCGGTGGTGGCCTTGATGGGGTCGGCGACGGCCAGCAGGCCCGCGAACGCGCCGTCGACGGCCACGTGCATGACCGTCCGGCCGGCCTCCTGCAGGTTCGCGGCGGTCGTCACCGTCGTCGCGTCGATCTCGACCCCGTGTTCGCCGAGCAGGGCGGCGGTGCCCACGAGGACGGTCCTGCCGTCCACCTTCCCGGACACGCCGCTTCCGGTATGCGAGGTGAAGTCCTGCACGCCGGCGGACGCAGCCTCGCGCTCGCGCGCGCCGGCCACGATCGCCCGGGCCAGCGGGTGTTCGCTCGCCGCCTCCACCGCGGCCGCCAGGCGCAGCAGTTCGACTTCCAGCCAGCCCTCGGCTGGCGACACATCGGTCAGGCGCGGCTTGCCCTCGGTGAGGGTGCCGGTCTTGTCGACGACCAGGGTGTCGATCTGGCGCAAAGTCTCGATCGCCTCCGCGTCGCGGAACAGTACGCCCGCGGACGCGCCGCGGCCGGAGGCAACCATGATCGACATCGGCGTCGCCAGGCCCAGGGCGCACGGACAGGCGATGATCAGCACGGAGACCGACGCGACCAGGGCGAAGGCCAGGCGCGGCTCGGGGCCCGCTGTCAACCAGATCGCGCCGGATACGGCGCCGATCGCGATTACCGCAGGCACGAACCACGCGGCGACCCGATCTGCCGCGCGCTGGATCGGCGCCCGGCTACGCTGCGCCGCGGCCACCATCTGCACGATGCGGGCTAGCAGCGTCTCGGCGCCGACCTTCTCGGCCTCGATCACCAGGCTGCCCGTGCCGTTGATCGTCGCGCCGACGACCCGGTCGCCCGGACCGCGGACCACCGGCGCCGGTTCGCCCGTGAGCATCGATTCGTCGACCAGGCTCGTTCCCTCGACGACGATCCCGTCCACCGGGATCTTCTCGCCCGGCCGCACGCGCAGCCGATGGCCGATCTGGACCGTATCGAGGGCCACGTCGACCTCGCTGCCGTCCGCATCGACCCGGCGCGCGGTCTTCGGCGCCAGGTCGAGCAGGCTGCGGATCGCCGCGCCGGTGCGGCTGCGGGCGCGCAGCTCGAGGACTTGCCCGAGCAGCACCAGCGCGATGATCACCGCGGCGGCCTCGAAGTAGACGCCGACCAGACCGTGGTCATCACGCAGGTCGGCCGGGAACAATCCCGGCCCCAGGACCGCGGTCAGGCTGTACAGGTAGGCCATCGCCGTGCCGAGCCCGATGAGCGTGAACATGTTCAGGCTGCGGTTCAGCACCGATCGCCAGGCGCGCTGGTGGAAGGGCCATCCTGCCCAGAGCACCACCGGGGTCGCCAGCGCCAGCTCGACCAGGCTCCAGGTCTGCGGCGAGGCCTGGTGCTCGAAGAACGCCAGACCCAGCATATGCCGCATGGCGATCGCCAGGATCGGCAAAGAGAGGACGGCGGCGACGCGGAATCGCCCCAGCATATCGCGGTACTCGGAATCTTCCCGGTCGGAGTCACCGCCGACGGGGTCTGCCGGTTCGAGCGCCATGCCGCATTTCGGGCACGAGCCGGGACCGCGTTGCCTTATCTCCGGGTGCATGGGGCAGGTGTAAGTGCGGGCGTCGCCCGCGGGCGTCGTCGCCGGCGTGGGTGATGCGGTACGGGGCCGCGCGCCGAGGTGATTCTCGGGAGCCTGGATGAACGCCGCACGGCAGCGCTCGCTGCAGAAGTAGATGGTCCGGCCGTCGTGCTCATGGGCCAGCCATCGCGAGGTGTCGTCCGTCTGCATGCCACAGACCGGGTCGTGGGCGCGGATCGCTTTCAACGAAGCCTCCCGAGTGGAGCCGATGGATCGTTGGGTCTGAGCGACAGCATAACCATCGAGATCTTCTGCCGCCCGGTCAGGAGTCGGCTCTACCGCTGCGACAGCAGTCTGGACCGGTCGGGCCGCCACGCCACGGCGGACGTGCGCGGCCAATGGCGCGAAGACCGCTGGGGGGAGGTCACGACGCCGGTGCTGGGGAGCAACCGGTGCCATGACCTCATGTGTGCGATCTGGCACCGTGTGTCTGCGCCCTCTCGTGCCACCGGGGCCAGCAACGATCTCCAGGGCGCAACCCTCAGCGCACGAGGACGGTGCGCGCGGCGAGCGTCTCGGTCCGCGCGCCGGCGCGCACAACGGCCCTGGCGAAGTACACGCCGCTGGGCAGGTCCCGCGACCCGGTCAGCGGTTCGAGATGATGCATCCCCGCCGGCAACGCGCCCCTGGCCAGCAGGCCCACCTCGCGGCCGCGCACGTCGAAGACACGGGCTTCGACCACGGCCGCCTCGGGCAGCGCGAGCGCGAACTGCAGCAGCCCGCCCACGCGCGACGGCGCGAAACTGACGCGCGCGATCGCCGATCCTCCTGGCTCGACCGCCGTCGTACCACCGGGCACGACGACCGTGACGCCAGAGGGCGCATAGACGATCTCGACCTCGCCGTCCAGCGGTGCTCCATTCCAGGTGACGTCGGCGAAGGTGCCGCTGCGCGAGGCGCAAGCGAGGATCGCGTAGGCGTCGCCGGGATCGCCGAGGAATCCGGGTCCGCTGCGCAGCTCGAGCGTGCCGTCGAGGGCGGCGTGACCGGCGATGACGAGCCGATCGTACTGCTGGCCGGCGGGTTGGCCGAGGTCTGCGCGGTAGCGGCTCTGGGCGAGCAGGGTCAGGCCGCCGTCGACCTCGATCGTGCCGAACGCGACGCCGTCGCCGTGGGGGTCGATGCGGCCGCTGTTGTTGAGGTCGGCCTCGAGGTCGCCCCAGCCGTCGAGGTGTCCGGTCGGCACGAGGGTGACGAAATCGGCCGCGACAGCGCCGCCGCGCAGGCCGAGCAGATTCCGGTTCCAGACGTAGCCCGAGGTCTCCAGCCGCCCGCCGGTCGCCGCGATCAGGGTGCCGTTTTCGTAGATGTTGGTCGCGGCTGGGTTGACGCCGCCGGTATGCAGGACCTCGACCAGCGCGCCCTGGTCGATCTCGAGGCTGCCGGTGCCGCCGGGCCCGCCGAACCCACCGCCGAGCCAGAGGTTGTCGCGGACCACGAGGCGGGACCCCGGGCCGCTGACCGCGGCCTGGCCGGTGGCGCCAGTGACCACGCCGGCGGCGAGGGTGCCGACGTCCACGAGCGAGCCGCCGAGGACCTGCAGCTCCGCGTAGCCGCGCACGGCGAGGTTGACCGGTCCGCCGCTGGTGAACGCCGCCAGAGAGTCGACGACGACCGTGCCGACCCCGCCGACGGAGTCGGCCAGCGAGGTCGCGCCGAGGCCCATGGCGAAGACGGTGCCCGGCTGCGTCACACGCAACGTGCCGGTGCCGGCGCGACCGACGAAGAGCTGCGCGTTGAACGCTGGAGTGCTCGGGCCGGTGCTCACCACGCCGCTGCTGATCGCCAGCTCGGGTGTTCCGACCTGGCTGGAGATCGTCAGGAACTTGCCCGCGGGCCAGACGAAGGCGCCGCCGCGGACGTGGGTCAGGCCGCCGCGCAGGTCCAGGCCGGGACCGGTAGTCGGAAAGACCCGCAGACCCTCGCCGATGCGCACGGTCGCGCCCGGGCCCACGCGCAGGAGGCTGCCGGCGTCGTTGTCCGGATCCCCGATCCGGCACTCGCCGAGCACGCGGGCGATGTTGCCATTGCCGCGGACGATGACCTCGCCGTGCCCGGCTGCCACGCTGTCGTAGAAATTGTTGCCGATCCACAGGTGACGGTGCACCAGAAGCGATCCCGTGCCGAGCCCGGTGTTGGGTCCGATGTTCACCCACGCCGAAGAGCCGGCGAGCTGGGCGATCATCATCGTGCCGGCCACATCGATGCGGCCGTAGTTGTAGGCGAAGACGTTGGCCGAACCCGCGACGCCGACGATCATCGCGACGGTGCTCTCGTCCCCCCCTATGACGCGCAGCGTACTGTTCTGAAATAGCATCGCGTTGCGGCCGGCTACGGAGATGGTCGTGGCGGCGCCGCTCTCCTTGCCGACCTGCAGGGGCCAGGCCGAGGCGTGGCTGCGGTCGCAGATGTACCACGCGCCGCCGAAGACGTCGAGGTACGTGATGCCGCCGTACCCGATGATGTCGCCGCCGCTGCCGCTGTAATAGCGGTTGCCACGTGACTGGGTGGCGAGCGTGGACGAACCGCCCAAGGAAGAGCCGGTGAGCGTCAACCGCGTCAGGCTGCCCGGATAGCCGAGGTTGACGTAGTCGGTGTTCATTCGGCCGTAGGCCAGGGTGAGCGTAGGCGCGCCGGACCCGGCGCCCACCAGGAACTCCTTCGTCGTGTGCGGGCTGTCCAGGTTGAACGTCACGTTGCCGGCGACGAAATTGACCATCTGCGTGCTGGGCGTCCCGGCCGGATAGGTGACCGTGTACGTGCCCGATATGACGTAGTGGGCGTGGTCGTCCCAGTTGGGTACGCCGAACGGGCTCCAGCGCGCCGGGTCGGCGGCGCTCCCGCTGGCGGCCGCGGCCCAGTTGTAGTTGATGAGGGCCAAGGCCGGCGCGGGCAAGAGCGCACAGGTCGCCAGCAACGCGCCGAAAAAGCGCCGAGCGGCTCTGACGGTAGCATGGGGCGAGAGTGTCATGACGGTCTCCATTCGCGAGAGGGGTCGTTCGTGTGCCCCTCTTACGTCCGGGGACCGCGAAGCGAACACGCCCGTCGGTCAGCGCACGAGGACAGAGCCGCCACGGGCGTCTCCCGGCGTTTGTTCAGAGCGGATTCTCGAGGTAGAAGTGCCGGATCCAGATGCCGCGGGCCTCGGCCTCGGCGACCACGAGGTCCCGGAAGCGGGTCAAGAACGGCGCGGCGGTCGCGACCGTCACGGCGCCGGGCGGCAACTCGACGAGGCCGCCGAGGCCGCGCAGCCGCCCGATCGCCGCGTCGCTGAGCGCGGCGTAGATCGGTGGCCGGCCGGCGACGGGCGCGGGCAGCCGGCGGAGGTCGGCCTCGAATTCGGGCACGGGGTCGGCGCAGGCCACGACCAGGAAGTGCTCGCGGCCGCCGGCGCTGGTCACCAGCCAAGCGTTCTCGCGTCCGTCGATCGGACCCGGCAAGACCAGCGTCGAGTCGGCGGGCAGGGGATTGCGCAGGTCGAACAGCGGCTGCGGGAACAGCAAGAAGGTGTTGCCGCGCTCGTCCTCGTTCACGACGTAGACCCAGAGCGGACGCGAGGCGCGCAGCGCGAGGCAGAGCTGGTCGCCCGGCGCGATGCGATCGCCGGCCGCCAGGCGCGTCGCGCCGGTGGCGTCGCGGCGCAGGAACGTCGCTTCGACGGAGAACGCGAGCGCCGCGGGGAACCGGTCGCGAGCGATGCGATCCGGACGCGCGGCTAGCAGGACGATCGCAACCACGGCAGCGAGGCCGGTGACCACGGTGATGAACCGCGGGAGCGTCCGGCGCGGCCGCGGGTTCCGGTCGGCAACCGCGCCGGCTGGTGGCGCGAGGTCCTGCGATCGTAATGCCTCCACGAGCGGCGCGAGCGAAGCGGGTCGCGCGTCGGGGTCCGGCGCGATCGCCTGCTCGACGAGGGCGACGAGCGCGGGCGGCAGGTCGGGCCGCGATTCGCCGAGGCCGGGCGCGGGACCGCGCGCGGCCGCGGCGCGCAGATCGTCGAGGTCGCGCGCGGCGAAGGGTTGGCGGCCGGTCAGCGCGAACCACAGCAGCATCCCGAAACCGTAGATGTCCGCCTGCACGCTCGGCGGACCGCCGGCGAGCACTTCGGGCGCCATGTAGAGCGGCGTGCCGGAGGGCGAGACCGCAGGCGCGCTGGCGCCGTCGCGCGGCAAGCCCAGGCCGAAGTCCGTCAGCACGTGGCGGCCCTGCTCGTCGCGCATCACGTTGCCGGGCTTGACATCGCGGTGCAGCAAGCCCGCTTCGTGCACCGCCACGAGCGCCGCGCCGATCTCGGCGCCGAGGCGCGCCGCATCCGAGGCGCTGTAGGGGCGGCGCCCTTCGAGGTGACGGTCCAGAGGTCGACCGCGCACCAGCTCCATCCACAGACCGACGCGCCCGTCGCGGTTGTCGATTCCATGAACGGTGGCGATGTGGGGATGGCGCAGCCGGGCCATCGCGCGCCCCTCCTCCAGCAGCGGCGAGATCGCGATCGCCGGCGCGGCAGCGCCCGCCCGCGGCGAAAGGAGCTTGAGCGCGACGTCACGCTGCAGCTGCGGATCCCAGGCCCGGTAGACCTCGGCCTGGGCGCCGCGCCCGAGACGCTCGAGCAGCAGGAGATCGCCCCACCGAGCCGCGGCGGCTGGTTGCTCGCCCGCGAGCTGCAGCTCGCGATTGAAGGCGCCAATGCGCGCGATCTCGCGCAGCGCAGCGACCCGCGGCCGCATCGCCGGCTCCGCATCGCGCAGCGTCGCGTCCCAATCGAGCGGCGAGCCATCGCAGACCGAGCCCAGCGCCCGTGCCAGCGGATCGAGTTCAGCGCTCATGCCCCATCGCTTCCGCCAGGCGCCCCAGCGCCCGTTGAACCGCCATGCGGACCGCGTCGCGGCTCGGTCGGCCCGTCAGCGAGGCGATCTCCTCGTAGCCGACGTCCAGCTCCAGCCGCAGGTGCAGCAGCTCACGATCCTCGACCGGCAGGCCGGCGAGCGCCCGGTCGTAGCGCGCCAGCACGTCCGCGCCGATCGCGGCCTCCAGCGGCGAAGGACCGGTATCGCGCAGATCGTCCGGCAGCTCGCCCTGTCCCTGGCGCCGCGCCGCCCAGCGCACCTGATCCCGTATACGATTGAGCACGGCCTGGCGAACATAGGCCTGGAAGCCGCCGGGCCCGCGCACCTCGACCCGATCGAGACCCTCCAGGACGCGCAGCAACGTCTCCTGGACGAGGTCCATCGTATCGAGGAGGGAGCGGGCGTAGAGCGGCAAGCGGCCGCTCGCCCAGCGCTGCAAGCGCGGCGCGTAGCGCGCCAGGAGTTGCTCGCGGGCCGCGTCGTCTCCGGCGCGCGCACGATGCAACAGCTCGTGAGTCGCCGCCAGCGGGCCGGCCCCTTCCTTGGACGCTCCGGACACTCGCGAGACCTCCTCAATCGCCGCTGGCGGTGAACGCCGCCCAGTAGAACGGATGGGTGCTGCGGCCCTCGGCGCGGCGCGCGGCGAGGATGCTCCGGGCCGCTTCCTGCACCGCCTCGCCCGCGGTCGCCACGCCGCCGAGGCGGGCGCCGTAGAGGGCGCTCATCCACTCGCGCGTCGCGTCGTCGTCGACCGGCCACTGGCTGGCGATGACCGCGCGCGCGCCCGCGAGATGGAACGCGCGCAGCAGACCGAGCGCCCCCTCCCGATGCCAGGTGTCCGCGACGCCCGAGGCGCAGGCCAGATCGGAAGAGCGTCGTGTAGGGAAAGAGTGTAGGATAGGGTG
>CAZJWO010000128.1:0-9168 GCA_964549735.1 uncultured Fibrobacteraceae bacterium
GGCAGGCTTGCGCAGCACCTGCCGGGCCGAACCGCACACAGACCGGAGCCGATACCCTACCGCGCACCCGCCTCCGCCGCCACGCGTGACGGCACCAGCGAGTACACCGCCGGAATGACCACGAGCGTCAGCAGCGTCGACAGGAGCAGCCCGCCCGCCACGGTGATCGCCAGCGGCGCGCGCAGTTCGCTGCCCTGGCCGAAGCTCAGGGCCATGGGCAGCAGCGCCAGCACGGTCGTCGTCGTGGTCATCAGGATCGGTCGCAGGCGCGCGTGGCCGGCCCGCAGGATCGCCTCGCGCTTGTCCAGGTTGCCGCGCCGGTAGCGGTTGATGGTGTCGATGAGCACGATCGCGTTGTTGACCACGATGCCGACCAGCATGACCGCGCCGATCAGCACGATGACCGTCACCGTCGTGCCGGTCGCCAGCAGCGCGCCGACCACCCCGACGAGGGCCAGCGGGATCGTGAACATGACGATGAATGGGTGCAGGAAGCTCTCGAACGTCGCGGCCATGACCAGGTAGACCAGGAAGACAGCCAGCAAGAGCGCGAAGCGCAGGCTCGCGAAGCTGACCTGCATCTCCTCGTTCTGCCCTCCCAGGTCGACTGTCACGCCGGGCGGGGGTTCGAGTCCACGCAGCGCCGAGTGCACGTCGCTCACGGCGCCGCCGAGACTGCGCCCCGAAAGGTTGGCCGAGACGACGGCTGCCCGCTGCTGCTGCAGCCGATGGATCTCGGCCGGACCGCGGGCGAGTTTCACGTCGGCCACCGTGACGAGGCGCAGCGGCTCGCCGCCCGGTCCCGGCACGACGAGGCTGCGCACGTCCTCCAGGCTGCGCCGATCGATCTCGCGATTGCGCACGCGGATGTCGACCTGGCGGTCGTCCAGGCGGAAGCGGGTCGGCACGGCGCCCTGCACGCGGTCTTGCAGCGACTGCGAGAGCGCGGCCATGTCCAGACCCAGAACGGCGAGGCGTTCGCGCTCGAAGACGACCTGCAGTTCCGGGTTGCCTGCCTCGAGGCTCGAACGCACATCCGCCAGGCCCGGCACCTGCGCGAGGCGGCGCGCCACTTCCAGCGAGTATTCGCGCAGCTGCGTGAGATCCTCGCCGAAGATTCGCACCTCGATCGGCGTCTTGAGGGTGAAGTACGCCGGCCGGCCGAACTTGGCTTCCAGATCCGGGATGGACGCGAAGGCGCGCCGCAGCTCATCGGCGACCCTCGTCTCGAGGGCGCGATCGCCGCGATCCCGGACGACGACGTTGATCTGGCCGAGATTCTCCGCGCGCGTGTTGGTGCTCAGCCCGCCAGCCCCCGATCGGCTGCCGACCGTCGCGTAGTGCAAGGCGACGCCGCCGGTCGCCGCTGCGATCGCCTCCATGCGCTGCAGCACCCGATCGGTCGCCGCCAGGCTGGCGCCCTCCGGCAGCTGGGCCTCGTAGAAGAACTCGCCTTCGCTCAGCTCGGGGATCAGCTCCAGACCGAGGAAACCGGCGCCCCAGACAGCGGCGGCGAACAACACGCCGGCCACGGCCAGGGTCAGACCGCGGCGTCCGAGGGCCCCCAGAAGCATCCGGTCGTAGAAGCGGCTGGCCCGGCCGAGCGTGTAGAGCGCCGTACGGTCGGCGACGTGCAGAGCGTCGTCGGTCTCCGCCGCTGCCGGTTCCTCGGCCGCGGCGGCCAGACCATCCGCTGCCTCGCCCGCGCCCGCGCCGGAGCCCTGCCCGCGATCGCCGCCCAGCGCGCTGAGCATCGGGATCAGCGAGACGGCGACCAGCAGCGAGGCGAGCAAGGAGAACGTCACGGTCAGCGCCTGGTCGCGGAACAGTTGACCGGCGATCCCTTCGACGAACACGATCGGCAGGAAGACCGCGACCGTCGTCAAGGTCGAGGCCGTGACCGCGGCGCCGACTTCGCCGGCGCCGGCGATCGCCGCGCGCGCAAGCGGCAAGCCCTGGCGGCGCCGGCGGGCGATGGCCTCGAGCACGACGATGCTGTTGTCCACCAGCATGCCGATGCCGAGCGTCAAGCCGCCGAGGGACATCAGGTTCAGCGAGATGTCGAGCTGGTAGAGCAGGATGAACGTCGCCACCACCGAGAGCGGGATCGACAGCGCGATGATCAGCGTCGAGCGCACGTGCCGCAGGAAGAGCAGCAGGACCGCGATCGCCAGGGCACCGCCGATCAGCGCGGCGTCGCGGACCTCGCCGATCGCCTGGGCGATGAAGACGGACTGGTCGAAGAGCACGTCCAGACGCATCTCGGGCGGCAGGCGGCCGGCGCGCCAGACGGCCAGGCGCTCGTGCAAGGCACGCGCCGCCGTCACCGTGTTGGCGTCGCCCTCGCGGAAGATCGCGATCTCCACCGACTCGCGGCCGCCGACGCGGGTGATGATCTCGCGCTCGCGCGCGCCCCAGGCGACGTCGGCCACGTCGCGCACCCGCACCTGGCGGCCCGCGACGCTGCTGACGATGATGTCGGCGATCTCCTCGACGTCGCCGTACTCGTTGATCGTGCGCACCAGGAACTGCTCGTCGCGGCCGCGCAGCGCGCCGCCCGGCAGATTCAGGTTGCCGGCGCCGATCGCGTCGCGCACGCGCTCCAGCGGCAGGCCGAGGGCGGCCAGGCGTTCCTGATCCACCGCGACCTGGATCTCCTCCTGCAATCCCCCGCGGACCTGCGCCGACGCGATGCCCGGCACGGTCTCCAGGTCCGGTTTGAGCTGGTAGTCGGCGATGCGGCGGAGCTCGGCGAGGTCCGCGTCGCCGGAGAAGGCGATCCGCACGATGGGGTCGAGGCTCGGATCGTAACGCAGGACCAGCGGAGCGCGGCATCCCTCCGGCAGCAACAGTCGGTCGAGCTTCTCGCGCACCTCGAGCGAGAGCAGCCCCATGTCGGCGCCCCAGTCGAATTGCAGGGTCACCTCGCTCAAGCCGGCCCGGCTCACGGAATGGACCGTCGTCAGTCCGCGCAGCACGCCGACCGCTTCTTCGATCGGCCGCGTGACCAGGTTCTCGACCTCCTGGGGCGCGGTGTCGGGGAACTCGGTCTGCACGACGAGCGACGGATAGCTGATGTCCGGCAGCAGGTCGAGCGAGAGGCGCTGCAGGGCGACCCAGCCGAAGGCGACCACGGCGACCGCCGCCATGGTCACCGAGACGGGCCGGCGCACCGAGAGCGCGATCAGGCCGCGCATCAGGCCTCCTCGAGGATCTTCAGGACCTGGCCGTCCTGCAGCGAGCGCTGGCCCTTGACGACGACCTTCTCCCCCGGCGCGAGTCCCTGGAGGATCTGGGCGCGCTCTTCTTCGGTGAAGCCGACGGTGACCACCCGGCGCCTGGCGCGCGGCTCATCCTCGCCGTCGACGACGTAGATCGCGGTCTCTCCCTTCTCGGCGACGATCGCGATGCGCGGCACCAGCACCGCTTGTTCGCGCAGCTCCGTCACGATGCGCACCTCGGCGAAATCGCCGGGACGCGTGCCTGCCGGATAGCGCGGCACCTCGACGGTGACCTTGATCGTGCCGCTGCCCGGATCGATGACCGGACTGATCAGCGAGATGCGCCCCTGCAGGCGTTCGCGGGTGCTGTCGAGCACGAGTTGCACCTGCTGATCGATCTGCAACTGGCGGAATTCCCGGCTCGGCACATGCACGCGCGCCAGCAGCGGCGTGACGCTGGCCAGCGCGAAGAGCGGGGTGCCGACGCTAACGTTCCGGCCGGGATCGACCAGGCGTCGCGTCACCACGCCGCCGAACGGCGCCGTGACCGTCGTGTACGACGCGTTCAGACGGGCCAATCCCTCCTCGGCCTGCGCGCTGGCCAGTTCGGCGCGGGCCGCCTCGTATTCCTGCTCGCTGGCGAGTTGCTCGGCGCGCATCTGGCTGATACGCGCGAACGCCGCCGTCACCTGCAGGGTGCGCGCGGCGGCCTGCTCGACGCGGTGGCGGTATTCGTCGTTGCCGATGTGCAGGAGCGCCTGGCCATCGCGAACGGTGTCGCCTTCCTCGACGAGGATCTCGGCGACCACGCCCGTCGCCCGCGCGAGGATCTCGGCCTGCTTCTCCGCTTCGAGGCTGGCGGTCGCGCGGTAGTAGCTGGCGATCGGCCCCAGCTGCGCCACCGCGACCGCCACCGGCGCGGCCGGCAGAGCGGGACGGCCACCGGCGGCGCCCGTCCGCGGTTGCCCGCCGGCAACGCCGGCGCCGGCGCCGGCGCCACCGCCCGCCGCTTCGTCTTGGCCGCCGCAACCGGCAAGCGCGAGCACCGCCACGGCGAGCAAGACCGCTGATCTTCGCAGAACGCAACCCATCGCAACCCTTTCCGGAACCCGTGGCGGTCCCGTCGCGGAACGGCCGTCGAACGATCGTCAAAGTACGTTCTGCAGCCGCGATCCCGCCAGGATTCCGTCGGGGCGCGCCGCCCGCGCGGCATCCCGCTGGAAAACGCCGCCGCTCTCGGCTAGGATGGTCGCGGCAATGCACGCTTGCGAACCCGGAGGTCCTGCGCCATGTCCCGCCCGCTTCCCCGAACGTCCCGACCGGCGCGCGCCGCGGGACTCGCCCCGGCCCGGCTCGCTGTCCTGTTCGCCGCTCTGGCCGCCATCCTGGCGACCGCGGGATCGGCCAACGCCCAGGATCCGCTCGCCGAGGAGCTGGCCGCCATCAGGCAGACGCTCGATGACCAGCGACACATGGACGACGTCCTGCACAAGAAGATCGACGACCTCCTCTGGTTCGAACGGGTCGGCGACGTGGCGCTGATCGACAAGGTCCGCCTGTGGGGACCGCCCAAGTGGCGCGAGCCGAGCGAGACGGCGATCGGCGCCGGACAGCCCGTCAAGTTCTGGGCGTACATCTTCCTGCCGCGCGACCTCGACCGGAAGCGCAAGACCCCCCTGCTGGTCTTCCCCCACGGCGGGGTGCACAGCGATTTCACGACCTACTACACCCACATCGTGCGCGAGCTGATCGCCCAAGGGTACGTGATCGTCGCTCCCGAATACCGCGGTTCGACCGGCTACGGCCGCGGCCTCTACGAGAGCATCGACTACGGCGGCCTCGAGACGGAAGACGCGCACGCCTGCCGCGCCTACATGCTCGAGAACTACGCCTTCCTCGATGCCAAGCGGGTGGGCATGATCGGCTGGTCGCACGGCGGTTTGATCAGCCTCCTGAACGTCTTCAACCATCCCGACGACTACGCCGTCGTCTACGCCGGGGTTCCGGTCAGCGACCTCATCGCCCGTCTCGGCTACCTCGGCGAGAGCTACGCGGCCTACTTCTCGGCGGACTACCACATCGGCCAGACCGTCGCCGAGAACATCGCCGAGTACCGGCGCCGATCGCCGGCCTGGAACGCGCATCGCTTGCGCACGCCGTTGCTGGTCTACACCAACAAGGGCGATGAGGACGTCAACGTGCTGGAGGTCGAACACCTCATCAAGTCGCTGAAGGCGGAGGGCAAGGACTTCACCTACGAGATCTTCGATCTGCCCGGCGGCCATAGCTTCGATCGCCTCGACACGCGCCAGGCGCAAGCGATCAGGCTGCGCGTCTATCGCTTCCTGGCCGAGTATCTGAAGCCGCCGCGGACGTTCAAGGACGTCGAGGAGCTGCACGCGGCCGGCTACCGCTAGCGGCCGCGCCCATGCGTAACGACGGGCGGCGGCGGCGGCGGCGCGTTATCTTGACCGGCACCATGTCCGCACGCCGTTCGTCATGGCTCGTCGGCGGCCTGCTGGCCGCGCTGTTGATCCCGCTTTACCTGTGGATCCCGCAGCATCTGCGCCATGATCCCTTGATCGGCCCGCTCGGCTCGCGCTACCACATCGGTCTGTTCCTGGCGCTCACCCTGCTGCTCTATCAGCACGGTCCGCTGCGGGGGCGCCTGCGGCTGGTCGTGCTGGTCTGCCTGCTGCTGGGCGCGGCGACGGAAGTGGCGCAGACGCTGGTCGGGCGCACCGCCTCGCTGGCCGATTGGTCCCTCGACGCGCAGGGCGTGGGCTTCGCTGTCTGCTGGATCTGGTATCGTCGGACCGGACGGCGCGCGCTGCCGCTGTTCGGCGCCGCGGTCCTGGTGGCGTTCGTCGTCTGGCCGCTGCGCAACCTGCCCGTCACGGTTCAGGAGGCCCGGGCGGCCCGGGCGCGCTTCCCCCTGCTGGAGGATTTCGAGCGGCCGCAATCGCTCGCGCTCTGGAGCCGGCACGGGAACATCCCGCGATCGCGGGTGCCGGTGCCGGGCCGCGGCCACGTGCTGCAGGTCGACAACGACGACGAGGAACGCTGGCCGGGAGTCAGTTCGCGACGGATGCCGTTCGATTGGTCGGGCTACGCGGAGCTGCGCGTCGACTGTCGCCTGGTGCCTCCCTCGCCGGACAGCCTGCGCGTGACCGTGTGGGTGGAGGACCGCGCCGGCCGCCGTGATGTCGACTTCGCGAAGATGACGTTCACGGTCGGCCATCGGTGGCAGACCCTGGTGGTCCCGCTGGCCGACCTGGAGACGGACAGACGGGGCCGGGCCGTCTCCGGCGCCGAGATCCAGGCGGTCTCGGTCTTCGTCTCTCGGCGCGATCCCGGTCCGCTCTCGTTCCAGATCGACGATCTGCGCCTGACCGGCGCCCAGCAGAGCGAATAGCCCGCGACACCGGAGGCCAGACCTTCTGCCCGGGGTCGAGCGCGAGGGAATCGGCACAGACCGCTGTTGACGCCGCCGCCCGCGGCAGCTATGCTTCAGTGGTCGACCGCCCTGCACCTTTAAACGGCGTCCGTGAGCGCCGAAAGGAGCCCCGCCATGTCTGGATCAGGATCCGCGCTACTCCACCCCCGCAGCGGCAACTTCCTGGCCCCCGGCCGACCTCTGCCGGCGGCGCGCCTGGCCGACGTGCGCGACGTGCTGTTCGCCGCCCTGCGCGACGTCGCGGCCGAGTGCGGCCTGGGCCTGGAGGACGGCGCCGGCCCGGAGGATGTCCGGCTGCGCCGGTCTGGCGCCACGTTGTTCCAGAGTTGCGATCTCGCCGAGGTCGTCCTCAAGAGGCTGCTCGGCAGCCTGCCGGCCGACCTGATCGGAGGCGCCAATGTCACGCGGTTGGACCGTCCGCTCGCCCTCGGCCATCCGCGTCTGCCCTACCGGCGCGCCCTGCGGATCGTCGGGGGCCGCGGCTGGCACCTGCAGCTGGGCGAGGATCTGCCTGCGGCCGCCCAGGCCTCGCTGATCCGCTTCTGCGGGCTGCTGCCGGTGCAGATCCTCTACCTGCCCGGTCAGCCGCGGCCGAGCCGCCTGGATCCGGAGTCCCAGGGCTTCTGCTACTGCGTGCCCTGGGGCGGCCGGTTCCTGCAGGCGGCGCTGCCGTTGCCGGGACGGCCGGGCGACACGGTTTTGCACCTGCGACGGGACCGCTTGCTGCAGTTCGTGCTCGGTCTGGATGACACGATTTCGTGATTTTTCTGCGAGCTGCCGCAACAATCGCCGGCCGGACTCGTTATTAGCCCTGGACGCGGTGCGAAGCGCCGCGCGGAGCAACCATCCGGTGCGGATCCGGTGAAAGGCAGCCTGAGCCATGCGCCCCTACGAACAGAGATTCCAGCCGACCATGCCGGCGTTCGCGCTGGCCGTGGCCTTGTCGCTCGTCGCGGCCGCCGGCGCCGCGGCCGGCGACGCCTACCTCGGCATCACGATGTCGAGCCTCTCGCCCAGCATGTCGCGCGCGCTGAAGCTGGACGAGGGGGTCGGCGTGCTGGTGGACAAAGTCGTGGTCGGATCTCCGGCCGAGCAGGCCGGCTTGCAGAGCGGCGACGTGATCACCGCCATCGGCGACCAGACGATCACCGGCAACCGTGATCTGACGCGGATCCTGCGCGAGAATTCGCCGGGCGACGAGCTGCGGCTGACGATCCAGCGGGAAGGCAAGCAGCGCCGGCTGAAGGTCACGGTCGGCGAACGGCCGGAGCGCAAGGTCGATGGACGGGATTTCGTCTTCGGCGATGCGGAGTTCTGGCGCCAGCTGACCGGCGACCCGAAGGACCGCCAGATCCTGCTCAAGGATCTCGGCCTGCAGAAGCTCACCAGCGGCTTCTTGGGCGTGGTCCTCGAGGACGCGGCGCCCGCGGGCGGACCGAAGGGCGCCATCGTGCGCGACGTCGTCGCGAACAGTCCGGCGCAGCGGGCCGGCATCCAGGCCGCCGACTTGATCGTGGCGATCGACGACAAGGATGTCGAGAGCCCGGCGGCGTTGCAGGAACGTCTCGACGACACCATTCCCGGCCAGGAGATCGAGGTCGGCCTGGTCCGCGACGGCAAGCGGCAGGAGATGAAGATCGAGCTGGCGGGCATGGCCGAGCGGTTCGGCTACGCCGACGTGATCAAGCGCCTGCAGAGCGAGAAGCCGGGCGGGTTCTCGATCCGGCCCGTACCGCCGGTGCCGCCAGTGCCGCGACCGCATCGCGATCTCGACGCCGAGCGCGAGAATCTCGAGGAGCTGCGCCAGGAACTGGATCAATTGCGAGAGCAGCTGCGCCAGCTTCGCGAGGAACTGGGTCGGCGGAAGTGACGTCGGCGCGGGTCCGCCGGGCTCCGCGCGCTTCGAGCGGCCGGACACCGGCGCCGCGGCATCGCCGGGATGCCGGCTTCAAGCCACGCCGTCGCGCATCTCGAGGCCCTGCAGCCAGCGCAGCAACCCGTCCCGATAGCGCGGCCCTCCCTCGACGCATGCCCGGGCGTGCGCGCCGCAGATCTTCAGGAAACGGCAGGGCGGAGCGGCGCTCCGCTCCAGACGGCGTGCGAGGCCGATCGGCACCGTCGCGTCGTCGACGCTGTGCACCAGGAGTTTCGGGCAGCGCACCGCCGCGATGTGATCCTCCGCGGCGAGCTGCATCCGGATCAACTGGCGCACCGGCAGCCAGGCGTACTTGCGGGCGGCGATATCGACGGCGCGGGTGAATCCGCCTTCGAGGACCAGCCCGGCCGGGCGCCGCGAGCGCGCCAGCGCGAGCGCCAGGCTGACGCCCATGCTCTCGGCGGCGACGAGGATGCGGCCGGGCGGGATGGCCCGGCGCTCGGTCAGCCACGTCCAGGCCGTCTCGACGTCGCGCGTCAGGCCGGCTTCGGTCGCCCGGCCGCCGCAGCGGCCGAAGCCGCGGTATTCGAGAGCCAGGATATCGAAACCCCGTT
>CAZJWO010000129.1:0-8961 GCA_964549735.1 uncultured Fibrobacteraceae bacterium
GCCGGCCGGCCGGCCGTCGCCGGCGGGGTCGTCCCGCGCGGGCAACGCCTTGGCATGCTCGAGGATGCACCAGCGCAACCGGCTGCTGTCGCGCGCGGCCGGGACGTTGTCGAACGCGAGCCCGTTCCAGGCGCCCTGCGGCTGCGTGTCGGGCTGCCACAGGTCGGGGCGTTCGGAGGTCCAGAGGATCGGCGCCTGCGGCGCGCCGACCGCCTGCAGGCTGCCGTCGCGCACGGTCAGGCCCCAGAATCCGGAGAACTCGACGCGCACGCCGGGCGCCACGGTCAACGTGGCGCCGTCGATGATCTCGATGTCCGCCGTCACCCGCACCAGCGCGGCGTCCCAGACCGTGTCCTTGTCGATGATGCCGCCGGCGTCGTGGCGCGCGGCGCGGACCGCTGCCGCCGGCGGCGCGAGCGGCGGCGCGTTCGCGGCGTGCCGCGAAGAGGACACGGGTCCCGGGCTCGCGAACACGCGGCAGCCGTAGCCGGTTGCCAGATCGGCGCGGAAGTCGCCCTGCTGCGGATCGCGCAGGCCGGGATCGAGTCTGCTGATGTTGTCGTAAGGGGCCGCACCGGCCTCCGCCCACGGCATGGGCACCGTTCAGCTGTATTCTCAGAGGAAGCCGAAGTGGTAATAGTCGATCTGGTTGACGTACGGGTCGCTGAAGTACGTCCAGTTCGCCAGCGCGTCCGGGAATCCGTTCGGCACGGTCTGCACCGAGAGCCCGAACGCCAGGCCGGTCGGCAGCAGCGGCCCTTCCTCGCCGTTCCAGATCATGACGTCCAGGCCGGTGTCGACGGCGTCGACGACGATGTTGCGCTCGAGCAGGATGCCTTCGCCGGCGCCCTCCAGGCGCACGGCGAAATCGTGCGGGCGCCAGAACGTGCAGTAGCGCACCGACCCCGTCGGCCGGCGGTCCTCCTGCACGCTGACATCGCCGCGGAATCGGATCCCGCCGCCGGTGATGATGCAGTCCTCGATGTCCAGCCGGTTGCGGCAGAAGCTGATGCAGATCTGCTGCCCGCGCAGGTCGAGGATCGCGCCGCGTCCCTCGATCTTGACGTCGAGGCCGCGTTCGCGGTCGCGGAACGCCTGCCGGTCGTCGTCCCAGGTCGGGCCGATGAGCAGCCCGCCGGTGTAGACGACGCCGGTCTCCAGGATCACGTACTTGTCGTAGCCTCCCTGCGCGACCGACGCCTCGTAGGCGGCCTGCAGCGAGATCGCCGCCGCCGATTCCGCGCCCAGGATCGCCAGGAAGCCGCCCAGCAGGAGATTGCGGTGCACATCCGGCCTTTCGTCCGCGAGGTCCGCCCGGCGCCCGGGCGCCGGTCTATACTTAAAGATACCACATAGTTCGCCCTTTTGTACGCAGAAATCCGGTGAGACAGCTTGACCTTTGCATCTTGACAAATACCTGGATGATATCGAGACTTCCCGCGCGACCTGCCACCGAGGGCAGCACGCGGGCAGCAATCGGCGAAACGGCGGAGAACCGAGCAGATCCGCGGATCCGGCCAGCCGCGTTTCGGCCGATGGGCCGGCCGGTTGGCTCGTTTTCAGGGAGCGGCCTAGCCATGACCAAACCACTGCGTCCTCTGGACGACGACAGCGACCGGGACAAGCCGCGCAACAAGCGGCGCTACGACGGCAAGGAGAAGCGGCCGGAAACCGCCGACCGCGACGTCGATCGCGGCGTGACCCGCCAGCGCGGCAAGGGCACCGGCGACTGGGACGAGAGCTGGGACGAAGAGGAACTCGCCGACCTGGATGACGACCTCGACCTCGACGACGAGGAAGAGGAGTGGGGCGACGTCGAAGAGGACGAGGACGACTGGGATGACGCTCCCGGTTTCGACGACGACGACGACGATCGATGATCCACCCACCGCACGAGAATCCCGGCGCCTTCGGATCTCTGCCAAAGGCGCCGGGATACCCGTCCGCCCGCTACGCGGTGCTGCCGCTGCCGTATGACGGCACCGCCACCTGGCAACGCGGCGCGGCCCGCGGTCCGCAAGCCATCCTCGACGCCTCGGCGGCCCTCGAATACTACGACATCGAGACCGCGAGCGAGCCGTATCGCGCCGGCCTGATCACGATGGCGCCGGTCGCGCCCGCCGCCACGCCCGAGGCCACCGTCGCGCGCATCCGCGAGGTGGCGGCCGGCCTGCTGCGCGACGGCAAGACCGTCATCGGCCTCGGCGGCGAGCATTCGGTCACCATCGGACTGGTGCAGGCCCACGCCGCGCACCATCGCGACCTGTGCGTGCTGCAGATCGACGCCCACACCGATACGCGCGACACCTACGAGGGCTCGGCCTGCAACCACGCCTGCGTCATGGCCCGCGTGGGCGAGCTGTGCGACTACGTGCAGGTGGGCATCCGCAGCATGGATGCCGCCGAGGTCGCCCGCCTGCGGCCCGGCCGCACGTTCTTTGCGCACGACCACGACGAGGCGGCGGTGCTGGCGGCGATCGAGCGCGAGCTGCACGGCCCGCTCTACGTCACGATCGACCTGGACGCCCTCGACCCGAGCGAGATGCCCGCCACCGGCACGCCCGAGCCCGGCGGCCTGCGCTACCGGCAGGTCACGAGCCTGCTGCGCGAGGTCTGCCGGCGCCGGCGGGTCGTGGGATTCGATGTCGTCGAGCTCATGCCGCTGGCGGATCTGCGCGCGCCGGACTTCCTGGCCGCTCGTCTGGTCTATCAGCTCCTGGCGTACATCGGCGCCGGGGCGTCCCCTCGGCTTCGCGCGAGCGGCAAGCGCGCGGACTAGCTCTGCCCGGAATCGTTGAGAGCCACTCCCGATACGTGCTATACTGCCGGCGGCCGCCACCTCGCAGGAGGAGACCCGCCATGAACACTCGCCGGAGCCTGACCGTGCTCTTGCTGATCGGCTGCCTGGCCGCCGGCAGCGCGGCCGCGCAGTACCCGATCGGGACCCAGGACGTCACGTTCGTCGACCCCGACCGCCAGCGCCAGGTGCCGACCAATCTGTACTATCCGGCCGTGGCCGCGGGCGCGAACCAGGCGCCGGCCGATCCGCCGTCCGGCGGCTTCCCCGTCGTTTCGATCGGGCACGGCTACCAGATGAGCGCCAGCCTCTACGCCTGGATGGCCAACGACCTCGCCGCCAGCGGGTTCGTGGTCGCCGTGCCGCGCACCGGCGGCGAGCTGTTCCCCAGCCACTCCGCGTTCGGGTTGGACCTCGCGTACCTGACCCGCGCCTTGAAAGAGGCGGGCGCAGATCCCGCGTCGCCCTTCTTCGGCCGCATCAGCGACCGCAGCGCCGTCATGGGCCACAGCATGGGCGGCGGCTGCAGCTTCCTGGCGGCCGCCAGCGACGCCGCGATCACCGCCGTGGCGAACTTCGCCGCCGCCGAGACGAACCCGTCGGCCATCGCCGCCTGCGCCGAGATCAGCCGGCCGGTGCTCATGTTCGCCGGCGGCAACGACTGCGTGACGCCCCCGGCGACGCACCAGATCCCGATGTACCAGGCCCTGCCCGACGGCTGGCGCACCTTGATCACCCTGGGCGGCGCGAGCCACTGCCAGTTCGCCGCCTACAGCTGGACCTGCAGCCTCGGCGAGGGCTCCTGCCCCCCGAGCATCTCGCGCGCGCAGCAGCAGGGCCTGACCTCGGCGCTGCTGCGGCCGTGGCTGCGGGCGGTGCTGCAGGATGACGCGGCGGCGGAGCAGGAATTCCAGGATCTGCTCGTCACGACGCCGGACATCGCTTACGAGCAGCAAGGCCAGGTCGCCACGGCGGCGCCGATCGGCCGCGACCAGGCCGGTTTGACCCTGCGCGCCGCCGGTCAGAATCCGTTCCGCGAGCGGCTGACGCTCGACCTCGCGAGCCGGGCGGCCGGCCTGGCGACCGTCGAGGTCTTCGACGCCGCGGGGCGCCGCGTGCGCACGCTGCCGGCGATCGCGCTGGACGGCAGGACGGCGTCGGTGATCTGGGACGGGCGCGACGCCGCGGGACGCCGCCAGCCGGCCGGCGTCTACCTCGTGCGCGCGCGCGTCGCGGCGGCGGAAGCCTGGCTGCGCGTGACGCGCCTGCGCTAACGCTCGCGCTAGCGCCGCGAGGTCGCGGAGCCTACGCGTCCGGCGCGGCGCGGCGCCGGGCGATCTCGCCGCGGATGTAGTCGACGATCTCCCGCGTGCTCGCCCCCGGGCCGAAGAGGCGGCCGACGCCCTGGGCCGCCAGCGCGGCCATGTCCTCGTCGCTGATGCAGCCGCCGCCGGTCAGCAGGATGTCCGCGCCGCCCTTCTCGCGCAGCAGGCGCAGCACCTCCGGGAAGATGTGCATGTGCGCGCCCGAGAGCAGCGAGAGGCCGACGGCGTCGACGTCCTCCTGGACGGCGGCCTCGGCGATCATCGCCGGCGTCTGCCGGATGCCGGTGTAGATGACCTCCATGCCGGCGTCGCGCAGCGCGCGCGCCACGACCTTGGCGCCGCGATCATGGCCGTCGAGTCCCGCCTTGCCCACCAGAACCCTGATCGCGCGCTCGTCCGCCGCGCCGGTCGCCCCGGATGTGTCCGCCGCTGCCATGCCGCCTCCTCGCTCCGCGTCCTCGGCTCAGATGATGATCGGCTCGACGTACTCGCCGTAGACCGTCTTGAGCGTCTCGATGATCTCGCCCAGGGTGGCGCGCGCCTTGACCGCCGCGATGAAGTGCGGCATGAGGTTGTCGCCGCCCTGCGCCGCCCGCGCGACCACGTCCAGCGCGCCCGCGACGACGCCGCTGTCGCGCCTCGCCCGCAGCGCCGCCAGCCGGCGCTCCTGGCTGCGCGCCACCTCCTGGTCGATGCGCAAGAGCGGGATCTGCTGCTTCTCGTCGGCGTCGACGTGCTCGTTGACCCCGACCACGATGCGCTGCTTGCGCTCGAGCGCCTCCTGGTACCAGTGCGCCGCGTCGGCGATCTCGCGCTGGAAGAACCCCTCCTCCAGCGCCCGCACGACCCCGCCCAGTTCGGCGATGCGCTGGAAGTACGCCTCGGCCTCGGCCTCGAGGCGGTCGGTCAGGCTCTCGACGTAGTACGACCCCGCCAGGGGATCGACCGTGCTGGCGACGCCGATCTCGTGCGCCAGGATCTGCTGGGTGCGCAGCGCGATCTCGACCGCGTGCTCGCTGGGCAGCGCGAGGGCCTCGTCCATGCTGTTGGTGTGCAGGCTCTGCGTGCCGCCCAGCACGCCGGCCAGCGCCTCGTAGGCCGTGCGCACGATGTTCAGCTGCGGCTGCTGCGCGGTCAGGCTGCAGCCGGCGGTCTGGGTGTGGAAACGCAGGAGCCAGGAGCGCGGGTTCCGCGCCTGGTAGCGCTCCTTCAGGTGGCGCGCCCAGATGCGGCGCGCCGCGCGGAACTTGGCGATCTCCTCGAAGAGGTCCAAGTGGCTGTTGAAGAAGAACGACAGGCGCGGCGCGAAGTCGTCGATGTCCAGGCCCGCGGCCAGGGCGGCGTCCACGTAGGCGAAGCCGTCGGCCAGGGTGAAGGCCAGCTCCTGCGCGGCGGTCGAGCCCGCCTCGCGGATGTGGTAGCCCGAGATGCTGATCGTGTTGAACTGCGGCAGATGCCGCGTGCCGAACTCGATGGTGTCGACGACCAGCTTGAGCGAGGGCTCGGGCGGGAAGATGAACTCCTTCTGGGCGATGAACTCCTTGAGGATGTCGTTCTGCAGGGTGCCGCGCAGCCTGGCGATGTCGGCCCCCTGCTGCTCGGCCGTGGCGATGTACATGGCCCAGATGATCGCCGCCGGCGAGTTGATCGTCATGGAGGTCGAGACGTCCGCGAGCGGGATGCCGTCGAACAGGATCTGCATGTCTTCGAGGCTGCTGATCGAAACGCCGCACTTGCCGACCTCGCCGGCCGACCAGGGATCGTCCGCGTCGCGGCCCATCAGGGTCGGCAGATCGAAGGCCACCGACAGGCCGGTCTGGCCGCGCGAGAGCAGGAACTTGTAGCGCGCGTTGGTGTCGGCCGCGCTGCCGAAACCCGCGAACTGCCGCATGGTCCACAGCTTGCCGCGGTACAGGTCGGCGTGCACGCCCCGCGTGTAGGGATACCGGCCCGGATCGCCCAGGTCGCGCGCGTAGTCGAGCCCGGCGATGTCGGACGGCCCCGCCAGCAACGGGATCGGCCGCCCCGAGACCGTCACGTGGCGGTCGTCGTCGTCGGGCCGGCGGTAGAGCGCGCCGAGCGTCGCGCGATCGGTACGTGGTCCAGGGGAATCGGTCATGCCTCGTCCTTTCCTGCGGCCAGCAGCGCCGCCAGCAGGCCGCGGGCGGCGGCATAGGGTGTGATGTCGCCGGCGGCGACGCGCTGGGCCGCCGCGGGCAGCGCGCTGGACAGCCGCCGCCGTGCCAGCTGCCAGAATCGATCGCGCAGGATCGCCGCGATCTCGTCGCGCGCCCGCGCGAGCCGTCGCTCGGCCAGCCCGGCGCTCGCCCGCAGGAACTCCTGGTGGCGCGCCACGGCGGCCGCCACCTCGTCCAGCCCCTGCGCGCGCGTCGCGACGGTCGTCAGGACGGGCGGTCGCCAGTCCGCCGGCGGACGCATCGCCAGGTCGGCCTCCAGCGTGCGCACCATCTGGTCGGCGCCCGGACGGTCGGCCTTGTTCACCACCAGGATGTCGGCGACCTCCATGAGGCCCGCCTTCATCGCCTGGATCGCGTCGCCGGCCTCGGGCGAGAGCACGACCACGACCGTATCGGCGGCGCCGGCGATGTCCATCTCGGTCTGCCCGACGCCGACCGTCTCGATGACCAGCACGTCCTGCCCGAAAGCCTCCAGCACGTCGGCCACTTCCTTGGTCGACCGCGCCAGACCGCCCAGACTGCCCCGCGTGGCCATGCTGCGGATGAACACGCCGGGGTCGAGCGTCAGATCGCCCATGCGCACGCGATCGCCGAGCACCGCGCCGCCAGTGAACGGGCTGGTCGGATCGACGGCCACCACGCCGACGGTGCGGCCGTCCTGCCGGAAGCGGCGCACGAGCGCGTCGACGAGCGTGCTCTTGCCGACGCCCGGCGGACCGGTCATGCCGAGGCGCGGGACGCCCCGCAATCGCGGGTGCAACGCCTCGAGCACGGCTTCCGCCCTGGCGCCGCCGTTCTCGACGACCGAGGCCAGGCGCGCGGCGGCGCGACGTTCGCCGGCCAGGAAGGCGGCGAGGGCGCGGTCCAGATCGGCGTCCAGCATGGTCTCCTGCTCGTCGCGGCGTCGTGCTCACCGCGGTCGCCCCTGGCGCAACGGTGAAGCCGGATCACAATGCCCGACAATCTAGCCCAAACGCCCGCGGGGGCCACCGCGTGGCGAATCGCCGGGGCCGTCGGTATCCTGGACCGGCAGACTCTCCGCGACGAAAGGATCGGCATGGACCTGGAACTGAACGACCAGCAGCGCATGCTGCGCGAGGCCACCCGCCGGTTCGCCGAGCAGAAGCTGCTGCCGCAGGCCGAGGCCGCCGAACATGCCGGCCGCATCGCGCCCGAGCTGCTGCGCGAGCTGGCCGCCATGGGCTACTGCGGCATCGGCACGCCGGCGCGGTACGGCGGGTCGGAGCTGGACGCCGTCTCCTACGCGCTCATGATCTCGGAACTGTCGTACGGCGACGCCTCGGTCGGCGTCACGGTTTCGGTCACCAACAGCCTGACCCAGGATCCGATCCTCATGTTCGGGACGGACGCGCAGAAGGAGCGCTTCCTGCCGCCGCTCGCCCGCGGCGAGGTCTGGGGCGGCTTCGCCCTGACCGAGCCCTCGGCCGGCACCGACGCCGGCGGCACGCGCACGATGGCCGTGCCCGACGGCGACCACTACGTCATCAACGGCACCAAGAGCTTCGTGACCAACGGCGGCTTCGCCGAGACCTTCGTCGTCTTCGTGCGCGGCGACCGCGAGGTCAAGCACGGCGGCATCTCGGCGTTCATCGTCGAGAAGGGCACGCCCGGCTTCTCGATCGGCAAGCACGAGGACAAGCTCGGTATTCGCGCCTCCTCGACGACCGAGCTGGTGTTCGTCGATTGCCGCCTGCCCAGGACGAACCTGCTCGGCGAGTGGGGCCAGGGCTTCAAGGTCGCCATGAAGACGCTCGATTCGGGGCGCATCGGCATCGCGGCCCAGGCGCACGGCATCGCCCAGCGGGCGCTCGACCTGGCCGTCAAGTACGCCAAGGAGCGCGAGCAGTTCGATCGGACGCTCGCCTCGTTCCAGCACCTGCAGTTCCGCCTGGCGGACATGGCCACCGACGTCGAGGCCGCGCGCCTGCTGCTGCTGCAAGCGGCGTTCGCGAAGGACGCCGCCGCCCGCGATCCGCGGCGGCGCTATTCGCAAGCGGCGGCCATGGCGAAGCTCTTCGCTTCGGAGGCCGCGCACCGCGTGGTCCACCAGGCGCTGCAGATCCACGGCGGCTACGGTTACATCAAGGAGTTCGAGATCGAGCGCCTGTACCGCGACCAGCGCATCACGGAGATCTACGAAGGCACGTCCGAGGCCATGCGCATGGTCATCGCCGCCGGACTGCTGCGCTGAGGGCCCGCCGAGGGCCCGTCGAGGGCTGGCCGCGGCGTCAGTGCGCGTCCTCCTGCCGCAGCCGTTCGAGCACGTGCTGCACCTCGGCGTCCTCGGCCTCGCGCGCCATGGCGCGGGCCACCGCCCCGGCCATCGACAGGTCGTCGTCCCGCAGGCTGGCCTGGCGCAGATTGCCCGCGATCAGACCCTCGACCTTGCGGATCAGCGCCTGCGAGAACCGCTCGAGCTGCGCGTGGTCCTGGGGCAGGAACCGCCGCTGGTTGCGCTCGACCTCGCGGCGCCGCAGCTCCTCGAGCACGACGTGCAGCTGCTGGATCGTCGGCGCGACCCGGTTCTCGCGGTACCAGGCGGAGAATTCCTCGACGTGCCGCTCGACGATCTGCTCGGCCCGGCGGGCTTCCTTCTGGCGGGCCTCGAGGTTCGCCGCCA
>CAZJWO010000130.1:0-8903 GCA_964549735.1 uncultured Fibrobacteraceae bacterium
AGGGCCTGGAGTTCGTCAGCCCCGTGAAGATCATGGTCAAGCCGGCCGAGGACCTGCTGACCTATTTCTTGCAGGGGCTGCTGCGACTGCCGAACTGGGCCGCCGGAACCATCCTGCTGCTGGTCGCCCTGGCCTTGATCTTCGTGGCCCTCGCCGGACTGACCCGCACGCTCAAGCAGTTCGTGCTGGACCGCGCCGAGGGCTCGATCGCCGGCTGGATCCACGGCGGCGGCCTCGGCGCCATGTTCGTCGGCCTGGTGCTGACGGTCGCGGTGCAGAGCAGTTCGATCACCACCAGCCTGATGATCCCGCTGATCGGCGCCGGCATCGTGCCGCTGGCCGGCGCCTTCGCCGTGACCCTCGGCGCCAATCTCGGCACCACGGTCACCGCGCTGCTGGCCGCCATGGCCGGCAACGCCGCCGCCATCACGGTCGCGCTCGTGCACGTTCTGTTCAACTTGACGGGGATCCTGATCATCTACCCCGCGCCGGCTATCCGGCGCATCCCGATCAACCTGGCGCGCACGTTGGCCCTCCGCACCGCGGAGCACCGCGCCTACGCGTTCCTCTACATCGCCGGCGTGTTCTTCGTCTTGCCGTTGGTCTTCCTCTTGCTGGACCGCTGGCTCGGTTAGACCGTCCGGAGGCCGATCATGAAATTCAAGTCGATCATGGCGCTGTTTCGCGAAGACGATTGGAGCCAGAGCCTCATCAAGTCGCTCGACGAGATGCTCGCCTTGTCGGGCGACATGTTCGGCTACACGCTGGGCGTGCTCCTGCGGGGCGAGCCGAACACCGACCCGGCCGGCAAGGTCTGGGGACCGGACAAGCAGATCAACGCGCTCATGCGCCAGATCCGCCGCCGCCTGGTCTCGCGCCTCAGCCTCGGCGGACATCGCGGCGAGGTCCCCACCGCGCTGATCTTCATGAACGCGGTCAAGGACGCCGAGCGCATCGGCGATTACGTCAAGAACATCTACGACGTGCACGAGCTGATGCCGGCGGCGCCGGATCGCGCGCTCTACGCCGAGTGGCTCGCGGAGCGCACCGGGCGCATCGAGGACCTCTTCGCGCGCACGCGCAACGCCTTCGCCACGAGCAACGACGAGGAGGCGGCGCGCGTCATCGCCGACGCCCGGCTCATGGGCCGCCAGTGCGAGGCGGCCATCGTGGCGATCACCGAGAGCGCGCTCGCGACGCGCGACGCGGTCTGCCTGGCGCTCGTGCTGCGGTTCTTCAAGCGCATCGCCGCGCACCAGAGCAACATCGCCACCACGGTCGTCATGCCGGTCGACCTGCTGGACTTCAACGACGAGGGGCCGCGCTGACCCGCCCGCGCGTCACCAGCGGCAGAGACAATCCTCGAGGCCGTCCATGATCACCGGTGCGGCGAAGCGCGTCCTGGCGCGCCGGCGGCCGGCCTCGCCGAGACGCCACCGCAGCGCCGGATCGCCGAGCAGCCGCGCGACATCCCGGATGAACGCCGCCTGATCGTCGACCTCGTGCAGCAGTCCCGTCTCTCCGTGCAGCACGAGTTCGGGTATGCCGTCGGCCCGGCTGGCGGCGACGGGCAAGCCGAGAGCCATCGCCTCGAGCAGCGCGTTGGGCAAGCCTTCGCGGCGGCTCGGCAACAGGGCGAGATCCGCGGCCGCGAGCACCGCGGGCACGTCGCGACGGAAACCGAGGAAACGCACGGCGCCCGCGCTCGACAGGCCGCGCGCCGCCGCCTCGGCCTGCAGGCTGCGGCGGCCGTCCCCCTCTCCCACCAGCAGCCACACGGCATCGGGATTCTGTTCGCGCAGCGCCGCCGCGGCCTCCAGCACGTGCTGCTGGCCCTTGCGCCAGCCGACCTCGCCGACGCAGGCGGCCACCGGCGCCGACGGCGCGATCCCGAGTTCGGCCCGCACGTCGGCCGCCTCGGCGCGCGCCGCGATCTCGTCGGCATCGATGCCGTTGTAGATGACGCGCACCTTGCCGCGGTCGAACCACGGCGCAGCGCCGCAAACCGGTTCGATCAGCGCCTCGCAGTTGCAGATCAACCGGTCCACGCCGCGGTTGTAGACCCAGCGGTAGTGCCAGTTGTCCTTGATGGGGTCAGGCGAACCGCGGCGGCCCACCAGGCGGATCCGGCGTCCGGCCAGCAACGCGGCGAGGCGGGACTGGCGGATCTCCTTGTCGAGGTTGGCGCAGACGACCTCCACGCGCGCCTGGCGGAGCGCCCGGGCCAGACCGAGCAGCGAATGGGGCGCCAACCAGCCGCCGAGCCGCACGGCGCGGACGGCGAGCCCGGCCGTCTGGCCGCGCGCGGCCAGCGCGCTGCCGGGCTGGGCGATCAGCACGACCCGGTGTCCGCGTGCCTGCATGGCGACCGCCGCGCCGAGCAGCCATTTCTCGCCGCCGCCCCAGTCCCGTAGCGACGAGACGAAGGCCAGGGAACGCCGCGGCGGCGCGACCCGCGTGGATCGCACCGCCGAATCGTCGCGACGCGCGCTGTGTTCTTCGGCCGCCATGCCCGCGATGCTAGCCGCCGCGACGTCGCCGCGCTAGCGCGGAATGGTGATGAAGATGCGCGCTCCCTGGCCCTGCGGCTTGTACACGCGCAACAGCACCGGCCGGTTCGCGTCCCGCGTCATCGCCTCGCGGTACTCGCGCAGGCTGCCGACCTCGCGGCGGTTGATCTCCATGATCACGTCGCCGCGCGCCAGGCCTTCGCGGGCGGCCCGGCTGCGCTGGTCGACATCGACCACCAGCAGGCCGTTGACGTCCTCGGGGATGCTCGCGCGCGACCGCAGCTGCGGGGTCAACTCGCGCACCGTGACGCCCTCGAGCCCGTCGTCGGCCGTCGGGCCGGTGCCGCGCCGCGTGGCGACCTGATCCTGATCGGGCAGCGCCTCGAGCTTGACCTTGCGGGTGATCGTCTTGCCTTCGCGCCAGAGCGAGAGCTCCACCTCCTGGCCGACCGGCTGGAGCGAGACCGTGTTGCGCAGCTGCTGGGTCGTATCGACGGGCTTGTCGTTGATCGCCAGGATGATGTCCAGCTCCTTGAGTCCGGCCTTGTCGGCCGGAGCGCCCGCGGTCACGCTGCTGACGAGCACGCCCTGCGGCCGCGGCAGGCCGGCGCGTTCGGCCTCGGCCTGCGTGACGCCCTGGATGTTCACGCCGAGCCACGCCCGCGTGACGGCGCCCTCGTCCTTCAACTCGGCGATGATGCGCTGCACCATGTTGGCGGGGATCGCGAAGCCGATGCCCTGCGAACCGCCGCTGCGGCTCAGGATGGCCGAGTTGATGCCGATGACCTCGCCGCGCATGTTCACCAGCGCGCCGCCGCTGTTGCCGGGGTTGATCGAAGCATCGGTCTGGATGTGGTCCTCGTACTCCATCAGGCCGATGCTGCGGCCCTTGGCCGACACGATGCCCATGGTCACGGTCTGCCCCACGCCGAACGGGTTGCCGACCGCGAGGACGCGCTCGCCCACCCTCAGGTGGTCGCTGTCGCCGAAGCTCACGTGCGGCAGCGGGCGGTTGACCTTGATCTTGAGCAGGGCCAGGTCGGTCTGGGGATCGGTGCCGACGACCTCGGCGTCGAAGGTCTCGCGATCGTTGAAGGTGATGCGGATCGACTCGGCGTTCTCCACGACGTGGTTGTTGGTCACGATGTAGCCGTCCGCGGAGATGACCACGCCGGAGCCGAGGCTGCGCTCGAGGCGCTGGCGCTGGTTGTCGCCGCCGTCGGGGATATCGAAGAAGCGCCGGAAGAACGGGTCGTCGAAGAACGGGTGCGCCCGGCGCTCGACCAGCTTGTCGGTGTTGAGATTGACGACCGCGGGCATGACCTTCTCGGCCACATCGGCCGGATCGAGCGCGGCGAAGGTCTGGGCCGTCGCGGCGCGGACGGCCAGGCCGCCGCCCAGGCTCACGGGCTGATCGGCGGCCACGCCGGGCGCCGGACCGCTATCGGGGCTGCCCGCGCCGGCGGTCAGGATCAAGCCGCCCGCAAAGCCCACGCCGACCAGCAGGGCGGCGCCCAGCAGCCGGCTCAGTCTGTCTTGGGTACGCATCGTTGCTCATCCTCCATCCAGGTGACCGGGCCGGGCGGCGCGCCGGCGCTGCCGATCGCCGCCGCCCTGGCATCTCTCCAATCACGCGCCAGAACCGTCGAATGCCAGGAATGGTTCCCGTCCGGACCGCCCGCAACGCGCCGGGCCGACCCGCGGGCCGGCCCGGACAATCTATCAGCGCCTGGTTTCAGTCGCCGTTGTCGCCGATCGCCTCGACCGGACAGTCTTCCATCGCGTCGCGGCAGAGCTGGCGCTCCTCGGCGGTTTCGGGCTGCTTCTTGACGTAGGAATAGCCCTCGTCCTCGTTGCGATCGAAGTTGTCCGGCGCGGTCTGCCGGCAGAGATCGCAATCGATGCAGTTCGTGTCGACGAAGAAAGGACCCGGGACATTGCCGGGCACCTTCTCCACGGGGTCGGCCATGGGTCGGTCCTCCTCGCTCGCCTGAATCCGAACGCCGCACGGGGCGAGCGCGCGGCATGATGTTAAAGAAAGCGAAGGCGGCCAGACGGCCAGTCCGTTCGCACGCCTGAACGTGGCAACTTGCATTGCCGGTGGTAAGTCTCAGAATCAAGACGCGATAAGGGAATACCGCAAGCGTCCGTATGATGGCCGGTTGTCGCGACGGGCAGCGCGCCGGCGATCCGGGCACCTCGATTGCTGATCGTAGGCGTCGCGCCGGAACGTGCCGGCCGCACCACCTCCAACCGGCCAGGACAGGAGACGACGCTCATGACCAGGTTCACTCGCACTACGATGGCATTCGGGATCCTCGCCGGCCTGAGCCTCTGCTGCGCCCTGCCGGCCTCGGCCCAGACGACCGTTCAGGTGACCGCATCCTGGAGCGCTCCGACCGAGGGGTCGCCGGTCCAGCAATACGTCCTGCAGCTGTCGACCAACGGCGGCAGCTACACCACCGTGGCCACCGTCCAGGGCGGCACCAGCCAAGTGCTGACCCTGGAGATCGGCAACACGTACACGGCGCGCGTGGCCGGGATCGACAGCCAGGGCCGACAGGGGCCCTGGTCGCTGGCCTCGGATCCGTACACGCCGGACGTGGGCCCGCCGGGACAGCCGGGCAAGCCGCTCATCCTGTAGCATCCGCCGCGACCACGGCAGAGGGACCGCCCCGCGGGCAACGACACCGCGCGGGCGGTCCCTCGTTTCCGTCGCGCGGCGGCCCGGCTCGCGTCAGAACCGGGGCAGCGTGTAGCCGATGCGCAGCAGCAGACTGTGCCAATGGTAGCGCAGCGGTTCGCCGTCGAACGTCACCAGGCTCGTCGTGAAGCGATTGATGTCGTACTGCAGCGCCAGGTCCCAATCCGACAGCCGTACGCCGGCCTGCAATGAACCGACGAGGGCGTAGACATCGGCCTGATACGACGTCGCCGGATCCAGGAACTCTTCTCGGAACTTGTTGCGGACGAACGCGAGGCCGCCGCCCAGGTAGGGCCGGAACCGGTTCGCCGCGCCGGGCGCCCGGTAGAGCGCGTCCAGGCCGTAGCGCAGCGCCGTCGCCTGGACGGTGAACCTCTGGTCGGCGGCGTTGACGCCGTCGTGGTCGCCGAATTCCACGTAGGCGAAGCTCGGCGCCGCGACGAGCCAGTCCGTGAGGTAGAAGCGTAGCCGCAGGCCCAGATGGTAGCCCATCTCGGCGCCCATGCCGCTGCGGGTGCGCGCGAAGCCGGCGCCCAGATCGCCGAGCGGCAGCGCCAGACCGGTCTCGATCTGGACCTCGCCGTGCCGGTCGGTCGCGGCGGGCCCCGCGGCCCCGGTCGTGGCGGCCGACGCGCCAGCCGGCAGAACGGCGTCCAGCGAGAGGACGAGCGCCGCTGCGATCGCGGCGAACTGTACCGGAGAGAGACGCGCCATCATCCTTCCCTTCGCGGCCGAGAGCGCCGCTCGTCCCGAACGAAGCACGGTCACGGACTCTGCCGCAACCCCTGCAGCGCGCGCTGCAGGTTGCGCTGCGCGGCCTGGTCGCCGGGAACGACCTCGAGCGCCTTGCGGAAACAGGCGACCGCCTCGCGGAGCTGCCCCTGTCCGGCCAGCGCCGCCCCCAGGATGTTCCAGGCGTCGGCGTCGCCCGGCCGGGCCGCGACGACCCGGCGCAGCAGCGCCTCGGCCTCCGCCAGTTCCCCCTGCTGCAGCAGCACGGCGGCGAGGACTCGCGCCGCCAGGTGATCGTCCGGCCGCGCGGCGAGCGCGCGGCGCAACCAGCGCATCGCCTCCGGCAACCGCCCCGCCTGGGCCAGGACATCGCCCAGCACGCGCGCGGCTTCGACGCTCTCCGGATTGCGCTGCAGCGCCGCCTGCAGTTCCGCGGCCGCGCCGGTAAGATCGCCGGCCGCGCGCCGGCGATCGGCGGCCGCGACGTGCCCGGCGGCGACGATGTCGGCGAGGTTCAACGCCTGCAGGCGTGCCGCCGCGGCGAGCGCGGGCGCCGCCACGGGCGAACGCAGGAGATCGACCGGCGGCTCGGCCAGCTCCTGCAGCAGCGGCGCCAGGGCGGCCTCGCGCCGGTCCTCGAGGCGCGCGTCGCGCGTGGCGTACGCCAGGCGCGGGTGCGCGTCCGTCAAGAGCGGCGCGCCAGCGGCCAGGCGCGCCAGAGCGTCCGGTCCGCAGATGAAGCCGCCGAGCAAGTTGGCCATCCGGTTCAGCGCGTGCTGGCTGCCGCCCCACTGGCTGTAGGCGAGGTCCTCGCGCAGATGCGGCACGGTCTCGACGCGCTCCAGGCGGGCGGGGTCGATCTCCAGCGACGCGCCGCCGATCAGCAGCAGCTCGGCCGTGTTGTACCAGAGCACGCTGGCCGGGAACACGGCCAGGAACGTCCCGACGACCGAACGCAGCGACGCCTCGTCGAGGAACGGCAGCGGCACGAACTGCGTCACCAGCCCGCCCGGCGCCAGCCGCGTGGCCACGGCGGCGTAGAATTCGCGCGTGTAGAACGTCGCGGCGCCCGGCCGGAACGTCTGCCCGACCTCGATCGAGACGATGTCGTACCCGCCGCGGCCATGCACCATGAACGTGCGGCCGTCGTCGACGATCGCCCGCACGCGCGGATCGTCGAGCCACGCGGCGGCGAAGTGCTCGCGGATGAAGGGGAAGATCGCCGGCTCGATGTCCACGCAGTCCAGTCGCTCGACCTCGTGCATGAGGAAGCGGCTCGCCGTCTGCCCGACGCCGGCCCCCACGACGCAGACGCGCCGCGGTTCCGGGTGCAGCAACGCCGGCACGTGCGCGGCGACGATCTGGTGGTTGCGGGCCTCGCGCCCCTGCCACAGGCGGTCGACGTGCAGGACCAGGTGCTCGCCCTGGCGCACGGCCGCCAGCGTGGCGGCGCGCCCTTCGGCCCAGCCCACGAGCTGATCGCGCGGCGCGAGGTAATCGGCCGGCAGGCGCACGTCGGCCGCCAACGGCACGGCGAGCCACGCCCCCGCGAGCGCGACCGCGACGCGTACGCGCACGCGCCGGCTGCCTCCCGGCAGCAGCAGCAGTCCCGCGACGGCGCCGGCCAGGCCCAGTCCGCTCGTGATCAGCAGCGACGGCTGCAGGCCCGGCCCCGGCAGCAGCACGAAACCGGCGAGCAGCGAACCCAGGATCCCGCCGAGCGTGTTCTGCGCCGTCAGGCGCCCGACGTCCAGGCCGATCAGGCTCGGGTCGCGCGCCACCAGGCGCAGCGCCGCCGGCAGGCAGGCGCCCGCCAGCACGGCCGGCGGCAGCAGCACGAGCAGAAACGGCGCCGCGCCCTCGCCCAGCCAGCGCCAGAAACCGACCGGCAGGTGCGGCAGAAGCAGGCTGGCGACGGCCGCCGCGCCCATGAGCGCCCCCAGCAGCAGCGCCGGGTCGCGCAACCGATCCGCCAATCGACCGACCAGCCAGCTGCCCAGCACGATGCCAGCCAGCACCACGGTCAGGATGACCGTCCAGGTGTGCACCGTGTCGTGCACGAGAAGGGTCAGGAACCGCGCCCAGAGGACCTCGCCGGCCAGCGACGTCAACCCCACCAGGGCGAAGAGCAGCGCCACGAGCCAGGCGTAGGGCGGCGACGCGGCGCCAGCCCGCGGCGGGATCGCTGCGTTCTGCCGCTCCGGCTCGCCGTCGTCAGGCGCGACGGCTGGCGGACCCGGAAGCCGCGACGCCAGCAGCCCGACGCCAGCCAGCAGATTGGCCGCCGCCGCGACGATCGCGGCGCCCCAGAGCCCCAGCCCGGGCACGAGCACGAAACCGGCGAGCGCGCAGCCGGCCGCCGCGCCGAGCGTGTTCAGCGCGTAGAGCCTGGCGACCGTGCCGGCGACGCGCCGCCGCTCGACCGCGAACTGCCGGCTGATCAACGGCAGCGTCCCGCCCATCAGGACCGTGGGCGGCAGCAGGATCGCCGCGACGAGCAGCGTGCGCACCAAGGCGAGCAGCCCGGGCTGCTCGCCGAGCGCGCGGTATGCGGACCCGAAGATCTGGTCCAGCGGCGCGAAGGCGGCCGTCGCGACGAGGCCGAGCGCGGCGAGGGCCAACTCGATCACGGCGTAGCCGACGAGCGGCCGGCGCCAGCGGCGGCTGAGCCGGCCGAAGAGCCAGGCCCCCAGGGCCAGGCCGCCGAAGAACACGGCCAGGACCGTGCTGAGCGCCGGGGTCGCGGCGCCGATCACCAGGGCGGCCCGCGCCAGCCAGACCACCTCGTAGATGAGGCTGGCCGCCCCGGACAGGACGATGCAGAGCGTAACGAGCAGGCGGGGCATGGATCCTTCGCGGGTCGAGGTGCGCGATGTCAGCGGTCGCGTGGCGAGCATATCATCGGCGCCGCGGCGGGGCCAGCGCGCACCTGGCCGCCGGCGCGAAAAAGGCCCCGG
>CAZJWO010000131.1:0-8640 GCA_964549735.1 uncultured Fibrobacteraceae bacterium
CGGTGACGAAAACGAGGTGCTGGCTCAGGGTCATCGCGATCTCGACGCCTTCGGCGGGCATGACTTCTGGATCGGGGAAGCCCGGCGTTCCGTACCAGGCATGAGCCTGCAGCGCGACCGCTTCACCGGGGCGAACGCACGGGCCGCTGGTCGTCGCCGTCAATTCGATCTTGGGATTGTAGGGCGGCGGGACGAAGCCGCTCGCACGGATGATGTTGATGTACCAGCCGGTCGCCAGGTATCCGGTCCAGTAGTAGTACCCGGACCAGCTGCCGTTGGCATTCTGGATCCCGACCAGATAGTCGGCGTAGTGGGAGTACCAGTCGCCGGGCAGAGACGTCAGCGGATCCTGGCTGAAGCCGATGGTGAAACCGCCAGGGGCCGCCGGCATCCCCGCGCCCACGAAGATCGCTTTGCCATCTGACGTCACAATGTCGGTCAGGCCGTAGAGGTCGAGGCCCTTGTAGACCGCCCACATCGCGTACGGGTGGTTCAGGTTGCCGTACCAGACATCCGACGGGTACGTGATCCAGCGGGCATTGATGAAGTTCAATGCATTCTGCACCCGGGTATCGGACAACGGTGCGCCGATGGCTCTGAGTTGCAGCAACAACCCGCCGGTCTTGGACACATTGACGTATTCCCAAGGGTGCGTATAGCCTGAACCGCCATTAGCGTTCTGGATGTAATTCACCCACAGTTCGAGTTCGTTGAAAACGTAGTTTGGAGTTCCGAGTCCCCAATCGATGCCGTACAAGAGCGGTAGGGCTCCCCACTGAGCGGTCGAGTTGTCGGAGTCGGACCAGTTCGCGTCATAACGCCAGCCGCCGCGCTGGTTGCCTTGGCTCGGCTCGATTTGAGCGAAACTGAACCAGTCGATCAGGTCTTGCATCGCCTGAGCGTAGGTCTTGCCGTTGATGGCAGCGGAGCCGCGATCGATTTCGGTATCGCGTCCCAGGCGCTCGCCGAGGGCGTAGATCACCGGGACGCAGATCCCGGTCGTATATAGACGCCGGGACGAAACGCCGGGTTCGAAGTAGATCGCCTGATTGTTGCCGTCATCGAAGACGCCGTCGTTGTTGTAGTCCTCCGCGTAGCGCGTGTATCCCGCGTACTCGACGCCGAAGCGGCTGTCGACCGCTGCGTGGTTGAAGAGGTAGTTCAGAGCGTAGCCGACGACATCGCCGTAATTGACGCCATCGATGATGACGTCCTGACCAGGGAGGAATTCGTTGTCCAGATCCTCGATGAACGCGAGAGCGGCCGCGGCGGTAGTGGCGATTGTTCCGGTATTGTCGTACGGCCAGTAGCCTTCGGTCGTGCTGCCGGAGCCGACCCGTTGCTGGTTCTGCGCCAGGTAGGCCAACCCGGCGTTGATGGCGACCCGTTTCTGCTGTTCGGTCGCCGCCAGCGCTGTCAGGCTGCAGGAAAGCACCGCGATGGCTACGACCAGGGCGACAGGACGAATCTGTTTCCGGGATTTCATCAGGCACCTCCCAGTTCGGTATCTAGATCATTCATAGACGTGAACACAGAGACGACGAGATTCCGTCGCGCACCTCCTTTGTTCGAATTCCTACGACGGGCTGGTGAACTCCCCCCGTACCAGGAACCGGTCGGCGAGGGCTTCCGGTGACCGAGGACGGCCACATCGTTGGGGATCGGATAGCTGGGTAGCGGAGCGCCGGTACGGACGGCAACGAGCGTGTCCGACGCATACTCTTGAGGGGTCGTCTCGGCGTCGAGCGGATAGCGGTCGAATCGGAATCGGCAAACAAGCGAACCGAGCGCATCTTTCGCCCACCTCTGCCAGTCTCGCCGCGCGAGATTGTACGACGAACCGACCGCGAGATCAATCCTGCCGTCGGCGAAAGTTCTTGCTGTAGATACAGATATCACTCACGGGCAGACCGGCGAGGAGCCCAGATCGAGAGTTGGGGGCGGACCGCGCGAACGGCCCGCCCCACTCCCCCACCGCATAGAGCGACAAGATACTTGTCACCAATCCCTGAACGCATGACTGCTAGCGATGAAAGGAATTTTCGCAGGATCGTCTTTCGGAAGAAAGGGAATCGTGGGGAATCCTGGGGAAACCTGGTATGGTCGCTGTGCCATCCCGACGCGGGGAGCTGAGGGAATCCCGTATTTGAACGACGCTCTTCTTCGCTTATAATCTGAACGGCGGAAATGAGCCGAACACCGACGAACCGCCGCGCGATATCCGCAATCCGCTCCGGGAAGTCGACAGCAACACCATGATGAACTCACGCAGCGTCGATCTCCGATCGTCGCGCCTGCCGGAACAGATCGCCCGCCTCCGCCAGCAGCGAGGGTGGAGCAAGGCCGACCTCGCCGCCAAGGCCGGCCTGAGCGCGAAGGTCATCCACCAGATCGAGTCGCGTTCTCGCGACAAGTACCTCGAAAAGACGCTGCTGTTGCTGGCCGAGGCTCTCGAGGTCGAACTCGCGGACCTGCTGCAGCTGCCGCCGCGGGCAGACGTGGACGGCCCGGCGCCGGAGAAGGAGTCGATCGATGCGATCCCGCCGCAGCCGCCGGAACCCGCGCGGCCGCACCGGCGCGGCGGTCGAGTCCGCAGGGCCCTGCTGGTCTTCGCCGCGGCTGCCGTGCTGTTCGTGGCGGTGTTCACGCTTCTGACCTCTTCGCGGCCGGCCGTGGCGCCGATGATCGAGCACCGCGACGGGACCGTGACGGCCCGCGACCCCGTGAGCGGCAACGTGCTCTGGACGCGCTCCTTCGCCTCGAAGGTCTGGTTCGCCGATCCTGCACCCTGGCGAAACGGCACGGTGCTGGTCGGGGTGTCGTACGTGGCCGCCGATGGCGGACGTGTGCTGCTCTTGGACGGCAGGAGCGGCGCCACGCACTGGGAGCGCGCGCCATCTGCCGAACTGGCCGCGGCCGCATTCGGCATGGACGCGCTCGACGGCCTGGGTGCCTTCGGTCCGATCCTCTGGCGCGCGATCGACCTGGAAGGGGACGGCGAACCGCAGGTCGCCATCGCGTTCATCCACGTGCGCATGTACCCGAGCAGCGTGCTGATCCTCGATCGCCGGGGCGACGTCGTCGGCGAGTACATGAACCGCGGCCACGTCTACGACATGCTGGCCGTGGACCTCGACGGTCACGGACGCCAGGCCCTGGTGTGCGTCGGTTGCAACAATAAGGAGCCCCATCACGGCGGCGCCGTCTTCATCCTGGACCGCGAGCATCGCCACGGCGCGGCCGTCGATGCGTTCAACGGCGGCGATCTCGCCGTCGGTGACGGATCCCGCAGTCGCATCCTGATCCCGGCGCTCGAGCCGCAGATGATGCAGTGGCTCGGCCAGGCCCGTCTCAGCGCTTACCGGGTGATGACGACGACCACGCTCGACGGCACGCTCGCGTTCATGGTCACGGTCGGCACCGAAGGACTCGATCTGCAACTGCTTCTCGACGCCGACCTGAACCCGCTCGACGTGCGCCCGACCGATATCGTGCCGGTCACGATAGCCGGCTGGCCGGTCGCCGATCCCGCGAACTACGGCCCCAACTGCTCCCTCTGGCGCGACGAGTGGTTGCGACGCATCGTCAAGCTCGGCGCGCGGCATCCCGCGCAGGTGACGCTCCACGAGTAGCCCCTGCGGGGAGCCTCGCCGGCGACTACTTGAGCCCGAGCTTCTTCAACCGGCTCTGCAGCGTCGTGGGCTTGAGCCCCAGCAGCGCCGCGGCGCCGTCCGGGCCGTAGATCTTGCCGCCGGTCCGCGCGAGGACCGCGGCGATGTGCGCGCGCTCGACCTCGCGCAGGCTGGCGATCGGCTCGCCGTCCGGCAGCGGCGCGGCCGTCGCGTCGCGCGGACGGCCGGCGGCCGTGCGATCCGCTGTCGCCCCCTGCGGCAGGGAGCGCCTCCCGGCGCCGAGAACGGGCGCGGTCCCCGGCTCGGCGACATGCGGCACGTCGAGGGTGCCATGCGGTCGCAGGATCGCGGCGCGCTCGAGCGCATTGACGAGCTCGCGCACGTTGCCGGGCCAGGTCCGCTGCTGAAGCGCGCGCTTGGCGCCCTGGGCGAGTTGCCAGGGCCCGCGGCCGGTGCGCCGGGCGAGTCGGTCGAGCAGGTGCTCCGCCAGAGGCACGATGTCCTCACCGCGATGCCTCAGGGGCGGCACGTTCAGCGGGAACACGGCGAGGCGGAAGTACAGATCTTCGCGGAACGAGCCCTCGCGCACGGCGGCCTCGAGATCGACATGGGTCGCCGCCATGATCCGCACGTCGACCTTCACCGTATGGTCGGCGCCCACGGGCTGGAACGCCCCCTCCTGCAGTACCCGGAGCAGCTTCGCTTGCGCGGCGAGTGGCAGATCGCCGACCTCGTCGAGCAGCAGGGTACCGCCGTTGGCGGTCAGGAACCGGCCGCGGCGGTCGCGCACGGCGCCGGTGAAGGCGCCGCGCACATGGCCGAAGAGCTCGCTCTCGACGAGGTCGCGCGGCAGCGCCGCGCAGTTGACCGTCACGAACGGCGCCTCGCGCCGGGAACTCCAGGCATGGATCGCGCGCGCGAGCACCTCCTTGCCGGAGCCGGTCTCGCCCAGGACGAGGACCGCGCTATCGGCGGCGGCCACCAGCTTCGCCTGGCGCACGAGATCGAGCATCGCCGGCGAACGGGTCTGCTCCAGCCAGGCGCCGGCGGGGTCGCGGCCGGTCGCCTCGTTGGCGAAACGCTGCTGTTCGATCAGGCTGGCGCGATAACGCTCGAGTAGACGGGCCTGTTCGGCGTAGAGCATCGCCAGGGCGATGATCTGGCCGTAGATCTCGGCCAGGGCCACCGTCTCGCGATCGTAGATGCCGCAGACGGTCCGGTCGAACGTCATGATCCCGAGCGTTCGATCGGCGGCGTGCAGAGGCACGACCATGCAGGAGTGTCCGTGCGGCAGGTCGAGCACCGCGTCGTAGGGATCGCCTTCGCCGGTCTCGTGATCGTGGTCGTGGTCTTCGAGAACGACGGCGCGGCGGGTCTCGATGGCGCGCCGCACGGCAGGGTACTCGTCCACCGGGATGCTGTGCCGCCGCACCCGTTCGCTCACCAGTGGTCCGTGGGCGACGCGCACCGCGAGGCGTTCGCCCTCGAGGTCGAGGATCGCCGCCAGATCGTGCGGCACCAGGTCGGCCAACGACGCGAGGGCGCGGCCGAGGACCTCGTCGACGCGGTCGGGCTGGCCGGCCAGGTCGGCGAGACGGCGCAGATCGCCTGAATAGTCAAGCACACGGGACATCGCGCTCCTTTCGTCGTCCTCCGAGATTACACCGATATAGCATTGTTGCAACGAAATATCGTTCTGTTGTCGACGAAATATCGCTGTATTCCGTGTGCGCGTCTGCCGCTGGATATGTAATGCGCTGTAAATGTACGACTTGTTGTTCTGGTGCAGACTGGCCCCCGACATGCAATACCACGGAGTAATCGACGCGAGTTGAGCCAATTCACCGGCGAAAGGAAGCACGTCATGCAGAATCCGATCCACGCCCAGCTGAACGGCCTGCTGGCCGACACCCTGGTCCTGGAGCAGAAGCTCCGCCACTACCACTGGAACGTGCAGGGGCCCCAGTTCTTCGCGCTGCATGCGAAGTTCGAGGAGCTGTACGACCGCTTCGCGGAGGTCATCGACGAGGTGGCCGAGCGCATCCTGACCATCGGCGGGGAGCCGGTCCGCACGCTCGAGTCGGCGCTCGATCTGGCCGCCATCGAGGAGGACGGCGGCAAGCCCGCCGCGCTGGAGATGGTGCGCAACCTGCAGGCCGACCTGCGCCGGCTGCGCGAGCGTGCGGCCCAGGGCATCGCCACGGCCGAAGCCGCCGGCGACCGCGGCACGGTCAATCTCCTGGACGGCCTGCAGGACGAACTGGAGAAGACGCTCTGGATGCTCGCGGCGACGCTCGCGTGACCGCGCCGTCGTGCCAGTTCCGAACGGGCGGCGTCAATGCAGCGGCGGCGTCCGGCGGGGGCGCGCGGCCTGGCGGGCCGCTGCCTTGCGCCGGACGCGGTCGCGCGTGCGCGGAGCCTCGGGCTCGGCGGCGCCGGCGCGGTTCCTGTCGATGCGCTGACGGGCCTTGACGAGCGGCCGGCCGGGTCGGCGTCGTGCCTCGCTCATCGGTCCAACCCCAGGGCGCGCTGCTGGAAGGCCGGCAGAGCGAAGGCCGCCCGCTGGATCGCCGGCGTCCACCACTTGAGCTCCCCGAGCGCGGCGACACGCGCCGGCGCCGGTTCGGCGTCCGGACGCGGTCCCTTGCTCGCGAAGCTGAACGACCACAGACCGCCGGGATACGTCAGATTCTGATAGTTGTAGAGGGAGATGATCGGGAACAGCCCGCCCAGGATGTCCAGCAGCGCGCGCTGCGCCAGCGGTTCGTACCAGGGATTCTCGCACTGCGACACGACGATGCCCGCGTCGCCGAGCACCCGGTTGACGTCGCCGTAGAACTTGGGTCCGAAGAGCGGCTGGGCCGGACCGATGGGATCGGTCGAGTCGACCAGGACCACGTCGTAGCGGTCGGGCGTCTCGGCCACGAACGCCACGCCGTCGGCGATGGTCACCTGCACGCGCGGGTCGTCGAGGCAGCCGGCGCAGGACGGGATGTGCGCGCGGCAGGCGTCGACCACCATGGCGTCGATCTCGACCAGCCGCACGTGCTCGACCGTCGGGTGCTTGAGGCACTCGCGGACCGTGCCGCCGTCGCCGCCGCCGATGACCAGCACGCGGCGGGGGGCAGGATGCGCGAGCAGCGGCACGTGGGCGATCATCTCGTGGTAGACGAACTCGTCGCGTTCGCTGAGCATGAACAGCCCGTCGTTCAGCAGCATGCGCCCGTGCGCGGCGGTCTCGACGATCGCGACCGTCTGGAATTCGCTTCGCCCCTGGAACAGCACCTTCTCGACGCGGAAGCGGTTGGCCTGGCAGTCCTTGTGGCGTTCCTCGACCCAGAGGTCCATTGCTGCTCCTTGCACGCGCGGCGCTCGGCGGCCGTCCGGCCGGGGCCGGCCTACGCCCTGACCAGATGGTAGTACTGCACAGGATAACCGCAGGACAGCCGTTCGCCGCCCCGGCGGTCGCACCGGTAGCCGGGCGGCAGCGCCTCGGGATCGAATTCGCGGGCGAAGACGAGCACGTCGGCGCGCGCGGGCCGCAGGACTTCGAGCAGGTGCGCCACCGTCTGGCGCCCCTGCAACGCCGTGAAGCCCCAGCCCATCTCGAAGCTGGAGTACGAGCCGCCGCGCTCGGGCGTGACGTGCATCGTCGCGTAGCTCGCCTCGCAGACGGCGTTCAAGGAGTAGCCCTGCGGCGAGAAGATGTGGTCGTCGATCGCGAAGCCGGGCAGCAGCTCGTGCAGGCCGATCTCACGTCGCAGGGCCTCGCGACCCGGCCCGACGGCGGCGAAGAGCGCGGCCGTCCGCTCGTCGATGTCGTGCATCAACAGTTCGAGGGTCGCGTCGTCGGCGTCCGGCCGGTGCGGCCGGTGCAGGTGGAAGAGGCTGATGCGGTCGCCGCGGGGGTCTCCGAAGACCAGATCGGCGCCGTCGAGCCGGGCGCGCAGGCGGGCGACATCCTGGCTGAACGAGGTCGGCTGTTCGGCCGGGAAGTTCTCGTTCTTGCGTTCGTAGATGAGCGACAGGAAATGGCGCTCGTCGATGCGGTCGAGCAGGCGGAGCAGTCCGTCGATGAGCGTGGTCCGCCCGCAGGTGATCATGACGGCCCAGCGCTGGTTGACGAACAGGCTCGATTCGCTGAGCAGATAGGCGTCGAGCTCCTCGCTGGAGATGCGGCTGAGGACCGTGGCGCGGCTGGCGGCGACGATATCGTCCCAGAACGCGCGGCCCAGCGCGCGCAGGTCGGGCCCGTCGGGTCCGACCAGGATCTCGAACTTCTTCTCCGTGCCCTCGAAAAGCATGCCGCCTCCCGGACTCGTTCGACCGCGCGCGACGTGGGGCTTCGTCGCCGCCGGCAGAAGATAGTCAACGGCGGCGGCGCGTGCGAGTAGCAACCGAGGCGGCTCCGCGCCGGCCGGCCCAGGTTCGTTCAGAACTCCACGATGACATCATCGAGGCGCCGTTTCGGCACGTGATGGATCCGATCGCGGTCGCGCCAGTACCGGACATCGCCGCCGGGTCCGATCTCCTCGAGCCGGACCTCCTCGGCCGGTTCGCCCAGCGACACCGCGAGCAGGATCTCGTAGCGCTCGGGGATGGCGAGAGCGGCGCGCAGCTCGTCGCGCGCGATCGAGGCGAAGATGCAGGCGCCGAGTCCCCGTTCCGCGGCGGCGAGCATGAGCGTGTAGGCGGCGATCGCGTCGTCCCAGCGCACCTGGGGCGCGACCTCGCGGTCGCCCAGGATCACGACGTAGGCGGCGGGCCGCTCGGCGGGCTCGGGTCCGTCCCAGTCGGTCAGGTAGGCGGCCCAGCGCACGTGCGGGAAGATGCGCGCGTTGCGCTCGGGCGTATGGCTCAACACGTAGCGCAGCGGCTGCTTGTTGGCGGCCGAGGCCGTCAGGCGGGCGAGGTCCACCAGCTCGCGGAGGGTCGCGAGCGGCACGGCGCGGTCGGTCCGGTAGCGGCGGCAGGTGCGGCAGCGGCGGATGAGATCGGCGAGCATGGC
>CAZJWO010000132.1:0-8422 GCA_964549735.1 uncultured Fibrobacteraceae bacterium
CCGACCGAGCGCGAGCTGCTGGCGCGGCAGTGCGCGCGCGATCCGCAGCTCGGCCGTCTGGTGGAGCTGGTGCGCGGCGAGCCGTTGCCCGCGGACGAGCGCGAGCGCTGGCAGCGGTTCGACGCGACGCCGCCGCGCGCTCCGGCGGCGCCCAGCTCGCCGGCGCCCGAGGCCTGGCGCGACGACGATGGCGCCGCGGACGCGGATGGCGACGCGCAGCTCGATTGACGACAGCCGAACCGTCGCGCAGATCTCGTGACGGCTCGCGGAGGAAGCCATGGACATCCAGAAGCTCATGAAGCAGGCCCAGCAGATGCAGGCCAAGATGCAGCAGACGCAGGCCGAACTGGCCGGCAAGACGGTCACCGCCGAAGTCGGCGGCGGCCAGGTGGTCGCCGTGATGAACGGCAAGCACGAGCTGGTGAGCCTGCAGATCAAGCCCGAGGCCGTCGACCCCGAAGACGTCGAGTTCCTGCAGGACCTCGTCCTGTCCGCGGTCAACGAGGCCTGCCGCCTGGTCGAGGCCATGGTCGAACAGGAGATGGGCGGCGTCATGGGCGGCATGGGCCTGCCCGGCCTGAAGCTGCCGGGGATGTAGCATGCGACCGGCCGCGCGTTCCACCGCCCATGGCGATGCGGCGCTGGCGGGCGCCGGCGAGTTCCAGTCGCCCGCGCTCGAGCAGCTCGTGCGCGTCCTGCAGCAGCTGCCGGGCCTGGGGCGCAAGTCCGCCACCCGGATCGCCCTGCACCTGCTCGATGACGCGGACCACGCCGGACGCCTGACCGGCCTGATCCAGGCCGCGCTCGCGCAGGTCACGCGCTGCGGCGACTGCGGAGCGATCACCGAGGTCGACCCCTGCGCCATCTGCACCGGCGCGACGCGCGATGCGGGGCTGCTGTGCGTGGTCGCCAGCCCGGTCGATATCCTGCCCTTCGAGCGCGGCGGCTTCTATCGCGGCCGCTACTTCGTGCTGGGCCGCCTGCTGTCGCCCCTGGACGGCGTGCGGGCCGAGGATCTGCCGTTCGATCGCCTCCTGCAGCGCCTCGCGGCGGGCCCGGTTCGCGAGGTGATCCTGGCCTTGGACACCAGCGTCGAGGGCGAGACCACGGCGCTCTATCTGCAGCGCCTGCTGGCGGGACGACCGCTGCAGCTGACGCGGTTGGCGACCGGCATACCGGTAGGCGGGGCTTTGGCTTACACCGACGAGGCCACCCTGCAGCGCGCGTTCCGGCACCGGCAGGGCATCGACGGCCCCTGAGGCCGCCGGCGCCGACGCGGGCTCAAGCCGCCGCCAACGGCGTCGATATGACTTCTGGAGCACCAGCAGCGATCGAGACGGGCCCGCCCGGCGGGTCGGGAGCGGTTTCATGGTCAGAGCCGAATGGGCCATCTTCGAGGAAGACTACTGGGCCATCACCAACGCCCTGGAGGCGCTGGTCCAGAGCAGTCAGGCCAAGCACGTCCTGCTCGTCGACCGCACCGGGCAGATGATCGCCCAGGTCGGCAAGGACCCGCAGTTCGACACGCAGAGCTTCGCCTCGCTCTGCGCCGCCGACTTCGAGGCCAATTTCGCGCTCGCCAAGCTCATCGGCGAGGACGACTTCTCGACGCTCTACCATCAGGGCGCGCGCGACAGCATGTACCTGGGCAAGATCGCGCGCGGGGTCGTGCTGGCCGTGGTCTTCGACAAACGCACGACCCTGGGCCTGGTGCGCCTGCGCGTGCGCAAGGCCGTCGAGGAACTGAACGTCATCATCGAGGGCCTGTACGACAAGCTGCAGTATCGCAACGAGGAATACGACCCCTTCGACGCGGAGTTCTCCGAAGGGGTGGAGCAGGAGATCGACAACCTGTTCGCGGAATGAGCACCGGCCGGCAGCGGCCGGCCAGGGAAGGGGCAAGGACGTGTCGCTGATCAACTACTCCTCCCGCGAGATCAACTGCAAGATCGTGTACTACGGTCCTGGTCTGGGCGGCAAGACGAGCAACATCCAATACATCTACGACAAGCTCGCGCCCGAGACCAAGGGCAAGCTCGTGACGCTCGCCACGGAGATGGATCGCACGCTGTTCTTCGACTTCCTGCCCCTCGAGCTCGGCGAGGTCAAGGGCTTCAAGACCCGCTTCCACCTCTACACGGTGCCCGGACAGGTCTACTACAACGCCAGCCGCAAGCTGATCCTGCGCGGCTGCGACGGCGTGGTCTTCGTCGGCGATTCGAGCGAGGCGCGCTTCGACGCGAACGTCGAGTCGTTGTACAACCTCCACGAGAACCTCAGGGAGTACAACCTCGAGCTGGGCAAGATCCCGTTCGTCATGCAGTGGAACAAGCGCGACCTGCCCGACGCGTTGCCGATCGCCGAGCTGAACGAGGAGCTCAATCCCGAGGGCTACGACTTCTTCGAGGGCATCGCCTTCAAGGGCGTCGGCGTCTTCGACACGCTGAAGTGCGTCGCCAAGCAGGTGCTCCGGCAATTGCAGACCCAGCCGGCGGGGGTCTGAGACCTCCAAGTCCATGGAATCGGGCCGGGCCGAATGTCCTCGCTTCGCTGCGGAGTATCGCCCCGGCCCGATTCCATGCACCAGGAGGGGGCGGTGCAGCCGTCGCTGTAGGTTTCGATCATCGATCGCGAGAACGCGTTGCGCCGGCGCAAGACGACGGGCTCGGGGCCAGCGGCCGTGATTCGACCGGTCGCCAGCGACCTCCGCTTGAGTATACTGCGATTTCGGGTATCGTGGGCGCTCGAGCGAGGAGGTCGGCGATGATGGGTCGAGAGCGGCGGTCTGTTCTGTTCGGGGCGCTCGCTGCGCTGATGCTCGCCGCGGGTTGCGGCCGCGGCGATAGCGACGGCCTCGTCCTGGGGCTCATCAAGCCATCGCTGGATCATCTGCCGTTCCAGATCGCCCGGCTGGCTGGCGATCCCGGCCTCACGGGCGTCGAGGTGCGGTACTTCACCAGCGGCTGGGAGGCGAGCGAGGCGCTCGCGGCCGGGCGTCTCGACGCCGCGATCCTGCCGTTCACCTACGCCTGGACCGCCGCCGCGCGCGGCCTGCCGGTGCGCACGGCCAGCTTCCTCGAACGCGAGAGCGACGGCCTCGTCGCCCGGCGCGAGATCGCGACGCTCGCCGACCTGCACGGCAAACGCATCGGCGTGCTGCGCGCCTCGACGCTCGAGGTGCTGGCCGTCATGGCGCTGCGCGATCGCGGCCTGGAGGCCGAGCTGGTGCCACTGCGCGGTCCGGCCGAGATGGCGGCCGCGCTGCGCGCGGGCGATGTCGATGCGCTGAGCTTCTACGTGCCGCCGATCCTCGCGCTGGGCGAGCCCTACCACGTCGTGCACTGGTACGGCGACGATCACCCCGGCCACCCGTGTTGCGACCTCGTCGTGCACGCGCCGTCGATCGAGCGCAAGACGGCGGCGCTGGGCCGTTTGCGCGACGCGCTGGCCAGCGCGTCGGCGCGCCTCGCGCAGGACGACGATCCCGCGCGCACGGTCGCCGCCGCCGCCGAGTTCTACAACCTGCCGCCGCATCTGGCCGCCGCCGCGCTGGCGCGCCTGCGTTTCGCGCCGGGCCGCGAGGAAGCAGGGCGCGCGTTCCAGGTGCGGGCGGCGTCGGTGATGCGCGACCTGGGTTACCTCGAGACCGTGCCGGACACCAACGATGTCTACCTCCGGACACCTCGCCGCTAGGCTCGGCGGCTACGCGCTGCTGCTCGCGCTGCTCGTCGCGATGGCCTGGTCGCTGGGACTCGGGTTGACGGGGTGGGGCGACCTGCGCCTGTCCTGGTCCCTGCTGGCGCTCGACCTCGCCGTCTCGCTGGCCCGCACCGTGGCCGCCTGCCTGACGGCCTGGTCCGCCGCGTGCCTGCTGGGCTACCTGCTGTGGGCGCGGCCGGCCCTGGACCGCCTGCTGCTGCCGCTGGTGAACTTCGCGCGCGCGATCCCGCCGCTGGCCTGGCTGCCGTTCGCGATCCTCTGGTTTGGCCTGGGCGAGGCGCCGATCTTCTTCATCCTGGTCGTCGCGCTGTTCTTCCCCTGCCTGGTCGCGGCGCGCGATGCCTACGCGCAGGTCGACCGCGACTTCGTGGACGAGGCGCGCGTGCTGGGCGCGGTCGGCTGGCGGCTGTTCGCGCTGGTCATGCTGCCGCTCGCCTTGCCCGCATTGCTGACGTTGCTGCGCGTGGCCTGGGGGTTGGGCTGGGGCACGGTCGTCGCCGCCGAGATGCTCGGCGTCCGCAGCGGCATGGGTTTCCGCCTGCTCGACTTCCGCTTCCTGGTGCAGTATCCGCCCATGCTCGCCTACCTGGTGGTCATGGGGCTGGTGGGCATCGGCGTCGACCGCGCCCTGCGCCAGGCCGGCCGCAGGCTGGCCGCGCCGCAGCTCGCGGCGCAGGCCGCGGTTTCCGCGGGACGACCGGCGGCGGCGTTGACCGCGCAGGCGCCCGCCACTATCGTGCCGCCGACCGATCACCAACCCGAAGGACCGCCATGAGCCGCGCCCTGGCCCACGTCATCGGAACCTTCTTCGGCACCGGCCTGGCGCCGCTGGCCCCCGCGACGGCCGCGAGCTTCGCCTACGCGCTGCTCTGGTGGGGGCTGTGGTCGTGGTGCGGTCCCATCGCGATGTGGGTGCAGTTGGTCGCGCTGGCCGTGGTGGTGCCGGTCGGCATCTGGGCCAGCGGCCGGCTCGAGCGCGAGTACGGCGAGGACCCCCGCCGCTGCGTCATCGACGAGATCGCCGGCATGCAGATCACCTACCTCGGGCTGGCGACCGGTCCGCTGGGCTGGCTGGCGGGCTTCTTCTGGTTCCGCGTCTTCGACATCCTCAAACCGCTGGGCGTGCGGCGGCTCGAGAAGCTGGGCGGCGGCGGCGGTCTCGGCATCATGGCCGACGACCTGGGCGCCGGCGTCCTGGCGGCCGTCGCGACCCAGGCGACGGTCCGCTGGCTGGGCTGGCTGGCGTGAGCGGAGGTCGGCGTGCTGCCGGTGCGCATCATCTCGGTCGGCGATGAGCTGCTCGTCGGCCGCACATCCGACACCAACGCCACGCGCATCCAGCGCGCCTTGCTTCCTCATGCGGCGCAGGTGCGCGACGTGCTGGTGATCGGCGACGACCTCGCCGCGATCGGCGCCGCGCTCGCGCGGACCGAGCCCGGCGACCTCGTGTTCCTCTGCGGCGGCCTCGGCTCGACGGCCGACGACCTGACGCGCGAGGGGCTGGCCGCCTGGGCCGACGTGCCGCTGGTCCACCGCCAGGACCTGGCCGCCGCGCTGGCCGCGCGCCGCCGGCGGCGGGGCCTGCCCTGCCTCGCCGAGGTCGACCGGCAGGCGTACGTGCCGGAGGGCTGCGAGACGATCGTCAATCCGGTCGGCACCGCGCCCGCGCTGGTGGGCCGCTTGCGCGAGCGCCGCGTGGCCGTTCTGCCTGGCGTGCCGCAGGAGCTGCAGGCGCTGCTGCCGGGAGTCCTGGCGGCGCTCGCACAGCTCGGCGCGCTGCCGGCCGCGATGCCGACCGTGCTGCGGCGCACCGCCCAGATGGCCGAGCTGCCGCTCGCGCGCCTCACCGAAGCGGTGCGCGACCGGTATCCGCGCTTGCACTGGTCGTGGTGGCTCGTCGATTGGGGGGTCGATATCTCCGCGCGCGGCGAGCCGGCGCAGCACGCGGACCTCGCCGCGGCGGCGCGGGAGCTGGACGCGCTGCTGGGCGATGTCGTCTACGCGCGGGAGTTGGTCGCGCTGCCGCGGGTGATCCAGGACCTGATGCTGGCGCGCGGTCTGACCCTGGCCGTGGCCGAGAGCTGCACCGGCGGTCTGCTGGGCGCGGCGCTGTCCGCCGAGGCCGGCAGCAGCGGCTACTTCCGCGGCGGGGTCGTCAGCTACGCCGACGCCGCCAAGCGCGAGCTGCTGGCGGTCGATGCGGCGGACATCGCGGACGCGGGCGCCGTCAGCCGCGAGGTGGCCGAGCAGATGGCCCGCGGCGCGCGCCGCGCGTTCGACGCCGATTTCGCGCTGGCGGTCACCGGCGTCGCCGGGCCGGGCGGTGGCACGGAGCACAAGCCCGTCGGCACGACGTGGCTGGCCGTCGCGGGGCCGGACGGTCTATGGTCGGGCAGTTTCCGCTACTCCGGCGATCGCGAGCGCAACCGCCAGCTGGCCGTCGCCGCGGCGCTCGACGCGTTGCGGCGCGCGCTGGCGGGGCTGCCGGTCTTCCCGACCGAGCGGTTGAGCTGGGGGCGGCCGCGATGAGGCTCTTCGTGGCTGTCAACCCGCCGTCACAGCTGCGCCGCGATCTGGCCACGCGGCTGGACAAGGTGCGCTCCCAGGTGCCCATCGCGTGGACCTCCGCCGCGGCCTGGCACCTGACCCTGATGTTCCTCGGCGAGTGGGAGGCGCCCCGCCTGCCGATGCTGGCCGCGGCCCTGCGCGGGGCCGTTGCGGGCCACGCGTCGTTCCGCGTCAAGCCGGGCGGGGTGGGCGCTTTTCCGGATCTGCGCCGGCCGCGGGTCCTGTACCTGCACCTGGACGGCGGCGAGCCGCTGCAGCGCCTGGCCGCCGGCGTGCGGCGCGCGGTCGACACCGTCTGGCCCGACGGGCCGCAGGATCGTCGCGCGTTCCGGCCGCATCTGACCCTCGCGCGCCTGCGCGACCCGCTCGCCGGCCGTCCGCTGGCGGTCCTGCGCAGCCTCGATCTGGGCGAATGGGAGCCTTTCGTGGTCGATGAAGTGCTGCTGCTGGCCAGCGAGCTTCGCCGCGAAGGCGCACGCTACACGGTCCAGGAGACCATCCGGCTGGGCGCTTGAGGGCGGCTGTCGGGCGCGGCGAAAAAAATGCGAAAATCACTTGCCACGGCGGTTGCGGTCGTGCTATGTTGCCGCACGCGACGCAGCATCCGCACCGCCCCCACGGCCACGCGAGCGACAGGAGAACCGGCATGGCGCAGAAGAACGACGAGAAGAGCAAGACCCTGGAACTGACCCGCGCCCAGATCGAGAAGCAGTTCGGCAAGGGCGCGATCATGCTGCTCGGCGAGAACAAGATCTACGACGAGATCGACGCGATCTCGACCGGCAGCCTCGCGCTGGACATCGCCATGGGCGTCGGCGGGCTGCCGCGCGGCCGCGTCGTGGAGATCTTCGGCCCCGAAGGCAGCGGCAAGACCACCGTCGCCTTGAGCACGGTCGCCAACGCGCAGCGGGTCGGCGGCGTGGCCGCGTTCGTCGACGCCGAGCATGCGCTCGATCCGGTCTATGCCCGCAAGCTCGGCGTGGACATCGACAACCTGCTGGTGTCCCAGCCGGACACCGGCGAGCAGGCCCTGGAGATCACCGAGATGCTCGTGCGCTCGGGGGCCGTGGACATCGTCGTGGTCGACTCCGTCGCCGCTCTGGTGCCGCGGGCCGAGATCGAGGGCGAGATGGGCGACCAGCACATGGGCCTGCAGGCGCGCCTCATGAGCCAGGCGCTGCGCAAGCTCACCGGCGCCATCTCGAAGACCAACACGCTGGTCATCTTCACCAACCAGCTGCGCATGAAGATCGGCGTCATGTTCGGCAATCCCGAGACCACGACCGGCGGCCAGGCCCTGAAGTTCTACAGCTCCGTGCGGCTGGACATCCGCCGCACCGGCGCGATCACGCAGGGCGAGGACGTCATCGGCAACCAGGTGCGCGTCAAGGTGGTCAAGAACAAGGTGGCGCCGCCGTTCAAGAAGGCCGAGTTCGACATCCTCTACGGCGAGGGCATCAGCAAGGAAGGCGATCTCATCGATCTGGGCGTCACGGCGAACGTGATCCAGAAGAGCGGCGCCTGGTACAGCTACGGCGACGAGCGCCTGGGGCAGGGGCGCGAGAACGTGCGGGTCTTCTTGAAGGAGAACCCCGACCTCTACGAGAAGATCACGAGGGACGTCTTCGCCCACTTCGGCATCGCGCGCCGCGGCGATGGCGCGGCGCGCGCCGCGGCCGCGGCGGCGGCGGCGGCGGCGCCGGCCGCGCTGGGCGAGGCGAAGGCGGCCGAACGCGCGGCGGAGAAGGCGCTCGACAAGTCCCGCAAGGCCGGGGCGTAGCGGCGGGACGGTATGCCGAACGGGGCGCGCATCCTGGCGGCGGTCGAATTCGAGCCGGGCGCGGCGATCCTGCGACTCGACGACGGCGAGACGCTGGAGATCGCGCCCGACGCCTTGCCGCCTGGCCTGCCCGCGGTGGGCGGCAGCCTCGCCGAACCGCAGCTCGCGGCGTTGCGCGCCGCCGCCGCGCGCAAGCAGGTCGCCCGCCGTCTGCTCGCGATGCTCGACCGCCGGCTCGACTCCCGCGCGCGCCTGCGCGACAAGCTCTGCGCGCAGGGCTTCGCGGCCGCCGCGAGATCGGAAGAGCACACGTCTGAACACCAGTCACCGCGCATTATCGCGGATGCCGTCGTC
>CAZJWO010000133.1:0-8216 GCA_964549735.1 uncultured Fibrobacteraceae bacterium
CACCGGGATACTCGGGTTCGCCCTCGGGGTGACGGCGGCCGCCTCGCCCTGGAACAGGACCTGCGCCAGGGCCTTGTTGAGCTGGTCGCGAGCGGACTGGAGCTTGACCATGCGCGCCCGGCGCTCCTGGACGCGCTCCTCGAATTGCCAGCAGAAGCCGGGCACGAGGATCGTGCCCCGCGCGCCGCTGGCGCCGGCGTTGCCGACCCGGATGCCCTGATAGGCTTTGACCGTGCCGCCGGCGATACGGCCCTTGGTGACGACGACCTTGCCGCTGGTCTCGATCTGCGAGTGGTCGATCTGGCCGATGACGACGACATCGCCGCCGCAGCGGAGGTTGACGTCGTTGAGGTAGCGCGCCTGCACGGCGCCGGTCACCTGGATCCGATGTCCGGAGTCGCCCACGATGCCGCCGCCGACGGTGAGGTTGGCGCCGCAGACGATGTCCGCCGGCTCGACGAGTCCCTTGACCAGGATGTCGCCGTCGCATTGGATGCGCGCATTCTCCTTGACGTCGCCCTGGACGACGAGCGTGCCGGTGTGCGTGATGTTGCCGGTCTCCAGGCCGACGTCGCCGCGGATCAGGTAGACCTCGTCGATGCTGACCGTGCCGTCCTTCAACTGCAGGCGGCCGGACACGGCCGCGGTGTACAGCACGCGGTCCTCCTGCTCCTCGGTCCGCACGCCCTTGCCGGCGCGCAGTCGCACGGCGGCCGGCTTGGGCACCGGCACTTCCTGGCCCTGGAGCGTGCGTCCGGGTTTACCCTCGCGCGGCAGCAGCAGGACGGCGAAGAGCTGCCCCTCGCTGATCGCGCGCTTCTCCGCGCGCTCCCAGTAGTCGACCTTGCCGCTCTCCTCGTCGACGAGGAAGCCCTCGGCGAAGTAGTCGTCCTGCCACTGGATCTCGCCGTCGTGCGGCGGTTGCGGCGGATCGCCCGTCAAGAGGGGAAAGTCCAGCAGGTGCTCGCCCGGCCGGCAGGCGTGGCGCAGCAGGTCGAGCAGGACGTCGACGCCGACGTCGACCGCCAGTTCGAGGGCCGGCAATTCGCGCGACAGGCGCGCGGCCATGCCGGCGAGGTCGGCGTGCGGATCCGGGGCGGTGACATAGAGCCGCAGACGGTCGCTGCTGAGGCGCACGCAGAATTCCGGCGGAGCCGGGGCGATGCTGGTGGCCAGGTCGTCGGACACGGTTCGTCCTCGCTCGCACGTGGCGCTCGGCGGCAGGTGATCTCCGCTTTCGCCAGCCGCTTTCCGTGAATATCGTACCCGGCGACCAGGACCTTGAGAGATATCGGCACGCTCCGGACGGGAGACCCATGGCACTGCTGGAGTTGCGGGATGTGCACCTGGCCTATGGCGGGCCCGATCTGCTCGCTGGCGTCGATCTGCGCCTGGACGCGGGCGAGCGGGTCTGCCTGCTGGGCCGCAACGGGGCGGGCAAGACCAGCCTGCTGGACGTGGCGGCCGGATCACGGCCTCCGGATGCCGGCGAGCGCGTTCTGGCGCGCGGGGCGCGGGTGGCGCTCCTGCCTCAGGACGTGCCGGCCGATCTGGCCGGGACCGTGCGCGAGGTCGTGCTGGCGGGCGGCGGGGCGGCGGCCGGTTGGCAGGGCGAACTGGCTGCCGAACGGATCCTGAGCGAGATGGGCCTGGACGGCGATGCCGACGCGGCGGCGCTTTCGGCGGGGCAGAAGCGGCGCGCGCTGCTGGCGCGAGCGCTCTGCGGCCAGCCCGACCTGCTGCTGTTGGATGAGCCGACCAACCACCTGGACCTGCCGAGCATCGCCTGGTTGGAGCGGTATCTCGACCGCTGGGCCGGAGCGCTGCTGTTCGTGACGCACGACCGCGCGTTCCTGCGGCGCTTCGCCCGGCGCATCGTCGAGCTGGACCGCGGGCGCCTGCTCGACTGGACCTGCGACTACGAGACCTGGGTCCGGCGCAAGGAGGCCTGGCTAGAGGCCGAGGCGGCCCGCCACCGCACGTTCGACAAGCAGCTGGCGGCGGAGGAGGGCTGGTTGCGGCAAGGCATCAAGGCGCGCTGCACGCGCAACGAGGGACGCGTGCGGCGGCTGGAGGAGCTGCGCCGCGAGCGGGCGCAGCGACGCCAGCGCGAGGGCGAGGTCCGTTTGCGGATCAATGAGGTGCAGCGCACGGGCAGGCTGGTGGCCGCGGTCCGCGGTCTGCGCCTGGAGCGCGGTGGACGCGAACTGGTGCGCGACCTCGATCTGACGGTGCTGCGCGGAGATCGGCTGGGGATCATCGGTCCCAACGGCGCCGGCAAGACATCTCTGCTGAAGACGCTGCTGGGAGAGCTTGCCCCCACGGCCGGCACGGTCGAGCTGGGGACCAACCTCCAGCCGGCGGCGTTCGATCAGCTGCGCGCGACGCTCGCGCCGGATCGCTCGGTGCGCTGGAACGTGGCCGAGGGGCTCGAGATGCTGACCATCGGCGGGCGGGCGCGCCACGTCGTCGGCTACCTGGAGGACTTCCTGTTCGCCCCCGACCGGATCGAGCAGCCGGTCCGCGCGCTCTCCGGCGGCGAACGCAATCGTCTGCTGCTGGCGCGCCTCTTCGCGCGCCCGGCGAATCTGCTGGTGCTCGACGAGCCGACCAACGATCTGGACCTCGAGACGCTGGATCTGCTGGAGGAACTGCTCGGCGCGTTTCCGGGCACCGTCCTGCTGGTCAGCCATGATCGGCAGTTCCTCGACGACATCGTGACCAGCACGCTCGTTTTCGACGGACGCGGCGCGGCGCGCGAATTCGTGGGCGGGTACACGGACTGGGAGCGCCAGGGCGGCGGCTGGGCGACGCCGGACGATTCGCGGCGCGCCGAGCCCGGGACCGCACGCCAGCGCCGGACGCGGGGCGCCGAGCCGCTGGCGCAAACGGCCGCCACCACGTCGGATACGGTCTCGGCGCCGGCGCCGCGCAAGCTCCGCTGGCAGGAAGCCCGGGAGCTGGAGGCCCTGCCCGGTCGGATCGAGGACCTGGAGCGACAGCAGAAGGAGCTGTACGCTCGGTTGGCCGATCCCGATCTCTACCGCGGCGGCAGCGTGCAGATAGCTGCCCTGCGCGCGACGCTGCAGGCGCTCGTCGCCGAGCTCGACGGCGCCTATGCGCGCTGGACCGAGCTGGAGGAGAGATCCGGCTCCGGTTGAGCGGCCGGCGGCCATCCTGCCGGCAGCCATGGCCCGGGTGGCGCCGCCGTGGTGGACGGCGTGATCGTTGCGGTTTTTGCGGTCCCTTGGCCGCGGGCCGTTCCGAACGAAGCGGCGGTGCTCAGACTCCGTAGCCAGCGGTGGCACTGGTCGAGCTGCGCGACCGCCTGGTTCAGCTGGGCGGCGCTGGCCAGGGTGCGCCGGCTCGCGGCCGCCGGCTGTCCGCCTTTTCGCCGCAGGCGATGCCGTTCGGCGATGGCCGCGAGTTCGCGCGCGGTCCGGCGCCCCGCGTCCAGGCACGACGCGAGGTCGGCTGCCGCCGCGTGGGCGACGGCGAGATGCCGGTCGTCGTTTTCGCAGGCGCCCTGCAGGCGCTCGGATGCCCCGCCGACCTGGCCGAGGTGCTGGCGCCAGAGAGCGAGCGCGGCCTGCGCGGCCTGCAGAATGTCGGCCGTGCGCCGCGAGAGCAGGCGCATCTCCGCGGCGACGACGGCGAAGCCGGCGCCTGCCGAACCGGCGCGCGCGGCCTCGATGCTCGCGTTCAAGGACAGCAATTTGGACTGCGTCGCGACGGCCCGCATGTCGCGCAGCAGTTCTGCGATCCGATCGCTCGCCTGCACGAGACCGGCCGTGCCGGTTGCCAGCGTGGCGAACTGCGTGGCGACCGACTCGCCACGCGCGGCCAGACCGCCGAGCGACGCGCGCAGATCGGCGGCGGCGCGCGCCTCGCCAGATTCCTCTGGCGACGTCCGAACCCGGCGGGCGATCTGCTCCAGATCACGCTCGCGCTCGTGGCAGGCCTCGGCGAGCGCCTCGTTGCGGACCAGCGCCGCGGCCGCGGCCGGTTGCAGCAGGTCGACGGTCGCGCCAAGCGCGCAGCCGAGAGCGGCCAGCGGTTGCTGGACGCGGCGATCGGTCCAGTGGACCAGCCAGATCGCGACGGCCAGGGCCAGGACCATGGCGAGCGCCGTGCCGCGCCAGAAGCGCGCGCTGGCTCGACGCGCATGGTCGGCGGCGGCGAGCGCCGCGCGGCGGCTGTGCGCGCTCTGGCGTTCGGCGCAACGCAGCAGAGCGTCCCCGGCGGCGTCGCCCGCGCGCCTCTCGGCGTGCAACGCCTGGTGAGCCGTCTCGAGGCGCGAGAGCGCGATGGCATGGGAAGCGAGATCGTCAAGCGCACTGGACAGGCGTTGCGCTTCGGGGTCCGCCGCCACGATCCAGGGGTCGAGCAGGTCGCGGACGCGGTCGTGATGGCTGCGGACAGGATCGAGCGCCGCGAGGTCCTGCGAGTACCGCAGCTCGCGACGTGCGTGGTCCAGCTCCAGCAGCAGGCGTTCCGCCTGGGCGGATACGATGATGCGTTCGGCGGTCTGCGCGCGGGTGGCGAAGTCCAGACCGTCGCGGCTGTTGAGCGTCTTCTGGTATTGGGCCTGCGCGGCGAGCGCGGCGCGCAGCTTGGTCCGGCTGCTCGCGAGTGTCCGCTCGGCGCCGTGGTCGGCCTCGTTCACCCGGGATGTCAGCTCCTGGACGGTCGCCAGGGCTTCGCCGTATCGCAACGCTGCGACCTGCAAGCTGTCATCAGGCGCGGCTCTCGTCGCCGGCTCGAGTGCGGCGAGACCGCGCGCCAGGTCGTCCAGCCGGGCCCGAGCCTGCGCCCCGAGCTGCGGCTCCTGCGTGCGCCAATAGCCGGCGCCCGCCTCCACGGCCTGGCGCGCGGTCAACGCCAGGGCGGCGAGCTGGTCTGCGGCTTGCAGGTTGCGGCCGGCCGCGGCGAGCGGACCGGTCGCCCAGCGCGCCTGGGTCAACAGGCAGAAGGCCCCGATCGACAGGGCCAGTCCCGCCAGCGCGGCGCTGCCGGCGATCGTGGCGGACCTGATTGTCATGCTGCGCGCGGTCCTCGATTCGCGATGCCCGGGAAGTTCATCTATCTACCGACAGCACGGCGCATGCCAGCGGGGGTTGGCGGCGTCCGGCGCTTGCGCGGGATGGGCATTGTATTTAAATTGCTACAATAAAAGGACTTGGGCGAGTCCAGCGATCTGTGGTGCGGCGCGCGCGAGGCCCGGCCGGGGTCGGCGTCCGGCGGCAATTTCTGCCGCCGCCGATCGAGCGCTCCGGATTGCGCTACGGGACCGTCCCCGCGCGGTCTATCATCGAGGTCCGGAGAAGAAACCAGCGGCTGATCGGTCGTCATGGATCCACTGCTCGACCTGCTGCGCACGAGCCGGCGCACCGTGGTGTTCACGGGCGCCGGCGTCTCGACGCTCTCGGGCCTGCCGGATTTTCGCGGCGAGCATGGCTTGTTCAAGCAGGTCGACGGCCACCGGGTCTTCGATATCGACGGGTTCCACAGCGATCCGGCGTTCTTCTACACCCACAGCCGGGAACTCGTCTACGGCCTGCGGAAACACGCGCCCAGCCTGGTGCATGTCGAGTGCGCGCGCCTGGAGCAGGCGGGGATCGTCAGCGGGGTCGTCACGCAGAACATCGACATGCTGCATCAACGAGCCGGGTCGCGCAACGTCGTCGAGTTGCATGGATCGCCGGACACGCACACCTGCCTGACCTGCGGCAGCGACCATGACTACGCGTGGGTTTGCGAGGTGGTCCAGCGCGGCGAGGTGCCCCGCTGCTTGCGTTGCGGCCGCACCGTCAAGCCGGGCATCGTGTTCTTCGGCGAACGCCTGCCGGCCGGCGCGCTCGAACGCGCGTTCGAGATGGCGGCCGCGGCGGACCTCATGCTGGTCCTCGGCTCCTCGCTGGCGGTCCAACCGGCGGCTCTCGTGCCGCTGGTGACCTTGCGTCATGGGGGCCGGCTGGTCATCATCAATCGCGGCGCCACGGCGCTCGATGAACACGCCGATCTGGTGCTGGACGATCTGGAGGCGGCCTTCGCGGGCCTCGCCGAGCGGCTCTGAGGCCCCGGGACCGGCGCCCCCCCATGTTACGCGTCCTGACAGGCCGCGCGGCGGCCAATCTGGAGCCTTGCTTGAGGGTCGCCGCGGATGGTAGATTGCGTCGCGGTCCCTGTACGCTTGTACCCGGTCCACCCTTAGCAAGAAGGTCGTCGTGAGCAAGCAAGGTCACCCCAGGGGTCTCTACCCGCTATTCTTCACGGAGATGTGGGAACGTCTCGCCTTCTACCTCATGTTGGGCATCCTCGTGCTCTACACCACCGACACCGAGCGCGGCGGGCTCGGGCTGCCGTTGCGCCAGGCGGTGGAGATCTACGGTACGTACATGGCCTTCGTCTACTTCACGCCGTTCCTCGGCGGCATGATCGCCGATCGCTTCCTCGGCTTCAGGCGGGCGGTGTTCATCGGCGGATTGCTGATGGCCGGCGGCCTGTTCCTGCTCGGGGTGCGCAGCCTGACGACGCTCTACGCCGGTCTGACGCTGCTCTGCCTCGGCAACGGCCTTTTCAAGCCGAACATCTCCGCCATGGTCGGCAACCTCTACGAACCGGGCGATGTGAAGCGCGACGCCGGATTCAACATCTTCTACATGGGCATCAACATCGGTGCTGCCGCCTCGGCGCTGCTCTCGGCGCCGCTGCGCAATCTCTTCAGTTTCAATCTGGCTTTCGTGGCGGCCGGCGTCGGCCTGGTCATCGGTCTGGTGATCCTCAGCCTGAATTGGCGCAAGCTCGAGAAGGCGGATCGCCGCTCGCAGCCGGATCCCGAGGACATCACGTTCGGCCAGGTGGTCCTGCGCATCCTGGTGCCGGCGGCGCTCTGCGGCGCACTCGGCTACATCGTGGGGGAGCGCTGGGAATTCGTACGGCAAACGATCGGTGCGGTCACCTTCGCATTCCTCGTCGGCATGTTGCCGATCATGGGCTATTTCCTGACGCTGTGGGTCAAGGCCAAGCCTCAGGAGAAGGCCGGCATCGGGGCGCTGATCCCGGTCTTCGTGGCCGGCGGCACCTTTTTCATGATCCTGCACCTCTCCGGCGGCCTGATGACCATCTACGCCGAGCACCAGACCGACCGCCAGGTCCCGGCGCTGGCGATCGGCCCCTATAGCCAGCAGGCCATGCCGGGTTACTTCGGCAACGCCGCGCCCGAGGTGCCACGGCCGGACGAACGTACGCTGGTCGCGGTCGATCCCGAGACCGAGGCGATGTTCGGCGCGCGGCGGGTCAGCCAGTCGGCTGTCGCCGACCTCACCGGACGCGGCCTGGTGACCACCGCCGTGCCCGGCTCGCCGCAGGTCGCGGCAGGTTGGGGCTTCTTGACCACGCGGGTCTACGCCGACGAGAATCTCCGCGTATCGAGAGCCGTGGACGCCCACGGCGTGAGCGTGACCACGGTGCGCGTCGTGCCGGAGACGGCCGCGCCACTCGGCGAGGTCGTCTTCTTGCGTGAAGTCGACGGCGTCGTGGCGCCGGCGCTGCTGGTCAGCGATGCCACGTTCGCCGCCGTCTACCAGCAAGCCGGGACCCAGCGCCTGGCGCCGGGCAGGTTCCTGGGCCTGGTCAATGCCGAGATGATCACGGCGCTCTTCAACCCGATCTTCGTCGTGTTGCTGACGCCGGTCGTGGTCATGATCTTCGGCCGTCTGGCCACGCGGGGCCGGCCGGTGTCCACCGCGCGCAAGATCTTCATCGGCCTGATCCTGACCGTGATCTCGCTCTTGATCATGGCCTGGTCGGCGAAGGTCGGCGGCAACGGGGCGCTCAAGGTCTCGGTCATGTGGCTGATCATCTACTATCTGGTGATCACCTTCGGCGAACTGTGCCTGTCGCCGATGGGCCTCAGCCTGGTGACGAAGCTGGCGCCGCGCCGGTACGTCGGCCTGATGATGGGCGGCTGGTTCCTGTCGACCGCTGTCGGCAACAAGCTATCGGGCTTCATCAGCGGGCTGGCGCCGACGGCCGGCATGTTCCTCGTGCTGGCGCTGGCGACTCTGGGCGTGGCCTTGTTCATCTTCGTGCTGCTGCCCAAGCTCGACAGGGCCATCAAGCAGTACAGCGCCTGAGGCGGCAGGTGCTGGCGTCAGGAACGGGAAAAGCCGCAGTGAGCCCGCCCGCGGGGCGGCGGGGGGGGGCGGTTTAGG
>CAZJWO010000134.1:0-7229 GCA_964549735.1 uncultured Fibrobacteraceae bacterium
CGCCCCGTGCTGCTGTACTTCACCGCGATCTGGTGCGGTCCGTGCAAGCTGATCGAGCGCGAAGTGTTCCATCATCTCGACGGTCGTGGCGAGCTGCGGCACTACGACCTGGTCAGGCTGGATCTCGACAGCGCCGCGGGCCGCGAGGTGGCCGACAGCCGCGGCGTGCGCTCGGTGCCGACGTTCGTCATGCTCGATGCGCAGGGACGCGAGATCGAACGTCTGAGCGGCTACCGCAGCCGCCGCCTCCTGTTGCGCGATCTGGCGCGGTTCCGGGCCGGCGCCGGCACGCTCGGCGACCTGCGGCGGCGGTTGGCCGCGGCGCCGGATGATCCGCTCCTGCAGCTCGAGGTGGGCCTGCGCCATCACGACCGCAACGAGGCGGTGGCGGCGCGGGACGTGCTCGCCGCCGGACTGGCCGCGCTCGCGGCGCCGGGCGTGCGGGCGGCTCGCGACGACACCCTGATCGCCGCCGCCACGCGGGCCCTGGCCGAGAACCAGCGCCGCCTGGGCGAGACGGACGCCGCCGCGCGCGTGCTCGAAGACCTGCTGGCGGCGCGGCCGGCGCATCCGTTCCGGCGGGTCACCTGGCAGATGCTGGCTGCCTGTCGCCGGGACCTCGGCGACGACGTCGCAGCCGTGCAGGCGTTGCGTGAAGCGGCCGCCGTCGCCCCGCCGCGCGCGGAGGCGCTCGGCGAGTTCGCTCTGGCCGCCGCGGCCGCGGGCTGGCAGCTCGAAGCCGCCGAGGCGGCGGCCCGGCAGGCCGTGGCGCTCACCGGGCGGGCCGATCCGCAGGCCATGGCGACGCTGGCCGCGGTCCTGCGGAGCCGCGGAAACTTCCCCGAGGCCATGCTCTGGATCAAGCGCGCCGAGGCGGCCGCGCCCGGGGACGAGCGCTGGCCGGCGCAGCGACGGGCGATCCTGCAAGCCGCTATCGATGGGCGGTGAGCCCACCCGCGGCGACGCCCGGTAGTAACGGACTGCATTAACCCGGATCATTCACGAAGGGCCGTTGCGAGGAAGTGGGAAATGCTTGCCAGAGAGCGGGATCGCAAGGGTCGACGAGGGCGACGTACCCGGTGCGGTACGTTGGCCGAGTCGAACGGAGAACGCGCTCTCTGGCAAGCCTTTCAACTTCCGCAGTAGGCCCTTCATGAATAACTGGGTTAATAAAAGACCGGCCGGGAGCATAGTCCCGGCCGGGACGGCATGCCGGTGGGGGATTGGAGGGAGAAACCGACACACCGTGCTAGGATCTATTTTAATGATGCCTTTAAATTTACGCAAGACTAAAAAAATGGCCATCCGGAAATTGCTCGACCCCAACGGCTTATCCGGCTTTCGGGATCATTTTTCTAGATACGTCGGAAGTTCGCGCATCTGGCGCGAACACCCGCCGCCGATCTCTCCATGGCCTCGGGTCGAGATCGGCGGCGAGCATATGCGGGTCACGCGTTCTTGCGCGCGCCCCCGGCGTACAGGAAATAGGCCAGCGGGATGACCACGATCGTCAGCACCGTACTGAGCAGCGCTCCCATCATCAGCGAGATCGCCATGCCCTGGAAGATGGGGTCGAAGACCATCACGAAACTTCCCGCGATGACCGTGCCCGCGGTCAGCACGATCGGCAGGAAGCGCACCGCGCCCGCTTCGATGACGGCGGCGGCCAGGTCCAGGCCCTGCTTCTGGCGCGCGATGATGAAATCGATCAACAGGACGCTGTTGCGCACCATGATGCCCGCCAGCGCGATGAGGCCGATCATGCTCGTGGCCGTGAAGAACGCGCCGAACATGAGGTGCCCCGGCACGATGCCGATCAGCGTGAGCGGAATCGGAATCATCATCAAGAGCGGGATCGTGAAGCTCTGGAACATGCCCACGATGAGCAGGTAGATGATCACCATGACCACCGCGAAGGCGGCGCCCAGATCGCGGAAGACCTCGTAGGTGATGTGCCACTCGCCGTCCCATTTCATGCTGTACCGCTCGGTCAGCTCGGGCTGCGCCCGGAAGTTCTGCGAGATCTCCGCGCCGTCGGGCAGCGGGATGGCGGCGATGCGCGGCCGCATGTCGAGGATCGCGTAGATCGGCGACTCGAGCTGCCCGGCCACGTCGCCGGTCACGTAGACGACGGGCTTGAGGTTGCGGCGATGGCGGCTCTTGTCGATGACCGTCTCCTCGATGCGCACGACATCGGCGAGCGGCACCAGCCCGCCGTCGCGGCTGCCGACGAAGAGTTCGCCGAGGGCGTCCGGGCTGCTGCGGTCGGCGAACGCGAGGCGCACGTTGACCGGCACCGGCTCGGCGGCGTCCTCCATGTGCACGAGTCCCGCGTCGAGTCCCGAGAGCGCGACCGCGAGGGTCTGCGCCACCTGCTGCGAGCTGACCCCGCGCACCGCGGCGCGCTCGCGGTCGACGACGAAGCGGTAGCGCGTCTGGTCCGCCTCGACGAACCAGTCCACGTCCACGACGCCCGGCGTGGTCTCGAAGATCTCCTTGATCTGCCGCGCGACCTCCAGGCGTCCCGCGAAGGTGGGGCCGTAGACCTCGGCGACCAGAGTGGCCAGCACCGGCGGGCCGGGCGGCACCTCGACCACCTTGACCGCGGCGCCATGGCGGGCGGCGATGGCGCTGATCGGCCCTCGCACGCGCACCGCGAGGGCGTGGCTCTGGTCCCGGCGCTCGCTCTTGTCCACGAGGTTGACCTGCAGGTCGGCCACGTTGGGGCCGCGGCGCAGCATGTAGTGTCGCACCAGGCCGCTGAAGTTCACGGGCGCGGCCTGGCCGGCGTAGAGCTGGTAGTCGGTCACCTCGGGCACCGTCGCGAGGTAGGCGCCGATCTCGCGCGCGACCGCGGTCGTCTGCTCGAGGGTCGTGCCCTCGGGCAGGTCCACGATCACCTGGAACTCGCTCTTGTTGTCGAACGGCAGCATCTTCACTTCGACCGTGCGGGTGAAGAAGAGCACGGTGCTGGCCGCCGTCAGCCCGGCGACGACGATCAGCGCCAGCACGCCGCGGGCGGGTTTGTCGATCAACGGTTGCATGGTGCGGGCGTAGAGCTTGTAGATCAACGTCTCTTGCAGCGGCCGGCCTCGCGCCTCTTCGTCCTCGCCCGCTTCGTCGCCCGCCGCGCCGCGCGTCGTGCGCGGCTTGAGCACCCGCATCGCCAGCCAGGGCGCGATCATGAACGCGATGAGCAGCGAGAAGAGCATGGCCAGCGAGGCGCCGATGGGCATGGGCCGCATGTAGGGCCCCATGAGGCCGCTCACGAAAGCCATCGGAAAGAGAGAGGCGATGACCGTCAACGTCGCCAGGATCGTGGGATTGCCGACCTCCTGGATGGCGCGCAGGGCGATCTTCGTCGAGCGCCGCCCGCGCTCCTGGAAGTGCCGATGGATGTTCTCGACGACGATGATCGTGCCGTCGACCACCAGGCCGTTGACCAGGATCAGCGCGAAGAGGGTCACCCGGTTCAGCGTGTACCCCAGCATGTAGTAGGCGAAGAGCGTGAGCGCGAACGTCGTCGGGATCGAGACGAAGATGATCAGCGAGCCGCGCCAGCCCATCGCCAGGAAGACGACGGCCATCGCGAGCAGGATCGCCAGGCCGAGGTTCTGGATCAGGCTGCGGGCCTTCTCGTTCGCGGTCTCGCCGTAGTCGCGGGTCACGGTGACCTGCACGTCGGCGGGGATCAGGCGACCGCGCAGCTGGTCGACCTTGGCGCGCACGTTCTCCGTCACGCGCGTCGCGTCGCTGCCCTTGCGCTTGGCGACCGACAGCGTGACGGCCGGATGCTCGCTGCCGGTCCGGAAGAGTTCGGGCGCCAGGCCGACGTCGGCCGCGCGCGGGCCGACGCCGAAGAACGCGTAGCTATCGATCTCGGCCGGGCCGTCCGTCACCGCGGCGACGTCCTGCAGGCGCACGGGGTTGCCGTCGAACACGCCGACCACGAGGTTGGCGACGTCGTCGCGATCGCGCAGGAAGGCGCTCGTCTCGATCGCGAACTCGTGGCCGGCCATGCTCAGCGAACCCGCCGGCAGGCTCTGGTTCTGCAGCTGCAGGGCGGGCAGCAACGAGAGGGCGGTCACGCCGTGGGCCGCCATCCGCTGCGGATCGAGCTCGACGCGCACGGCGCGCCGGCGGCCGCCGTGCAGGTCGACGACCGAGACGTTCTCGATCGCGGCGATCTCCCCGCGCAACTCGCCCGCGATCTGGCGCAGGTCGTAGAGGTCGTAGCGTTCGCTCCAGAGCGTGAGCGTCAGGATCGGCACGTCGTCGATCGAGCGCACCTTGATGATCGGCTGCATGATGCCCATCGGGGCGAGGTCCATGTTGCCGAGGATCTTGTTCCATAGCCGCGTCATCGCGGCTTCCATGTCGGTGCCGACGAGGTAGCGCGCCGTCACCAGGCTGAAGCCGTCGAAGGACGAGCTGTAGACGTACTCGACGTCGTCGACCTCCCAGATCTTCTGTTCGAGCGGCCTGGTCACCAGGTTCTCGATCTGCTGCGGCGTGGCGCCGGGCAGCATCACCATGACGTCGATCATCGGCACGACGATCTGGGGCTCCTCCTCGCGCGGCGTCAGCGAGATCGCCAGCATGCCGATCAGCAGCAGCGCGAGGACCAGGAGCGGCGTCAGCCGCGAGTTGATGAAGACGCCGGCCAGGCGGGTCATCGAACCCGGGTTCGGCGGCATGTCGGCGCCGATCCGCGCGGGCGCGTTGTCGCGGTCCATCATGTCACCTCACCACCTTGTCGCCCTCGACCAGCGGCAGGTCGGCCCTCAGCACGACCGTCTCGCCGCCCAGCAGGCCGCTGATGATCTCGACGTCGCCGCCGACCCGGCGGCCGGTGCGGACCCAGCGCAAGCGGATGGTGTCCTGCTCATCGACCAGCCAGACGCCGGTCAGCTGGCCGCGCGCGTGCACGGCCTCGCTCGGCGCGAGCACGGCCTCGCGCGTACCCACCGGCACGTCGACCCGCGCGAACATGCCCGTGCGCAGGCGGCCGTCCTCGTTGGGCAGGTAGGCCTCGATGTCGAAGGTGCGGCTGAGCGGGTTGGCTGCCGGCGTGATGCGCGCCACCGGCGCGGTGAACACCTGCTGGCCGAGGGAGGTCACCGCGATCGTGACCTCGGCGCCGACGTCGATGAGGTCGATGTCGCGCTCGCTGACGCCCGCGCGCACCTTCATGACATTGCGCTGCTCGAGGATCACGAGCGGCATGCCGGGGCTGGCCATGTCGCCGGGGTCGACCAGACGGCGGGTCACCGTGCCGGCGGTCGGCGCCTGCACGCGCAGGTAGCCCAGATGCGCGGCGATCTCCGCCAGCGCCGCCTCGGCGCGCTGCGCGGCGGCGCGCGCGCGGTCGCGGCCGGTGCGCACGTCGTCGAGCTGAGAGCGCGAGACCGATTGCTCGGCGAAGAGGCGCTCGAAGCGGGCGAGGTTCGTCTCGGCGTTGGCGAGCACCGCGCGCGCCTCGGCCAGCGCCGCCTCGGCCTGTCGTTTCTGCGCCAGCACGTCGGTCTCGTCGATGCGCACCAGGCATTCGCCGGCGACCACCGCCTGGCCCTCGCGCACCATGACCTCGCGCACGACGCCCATCATGCGCGTGGCGACCTCGACGGTGTTCTCGGCGCGCAGCTCGCCGGTCGCGGTGACCGTGCGCGGGATCTGCGTGCGCTGCGCGACCGTGACCTCCGCGCGCACCTCCTTGGGCTGCTGGCCGACGGGCTCGCCGCCGCCGCTGCAGCCGGCCAGCGGCATCGCGACGAGGACCGCGAGCGCGGCCGCAACGGCGATGCGCCGCCATGAAGGCGAGGCGGCGTGCGGGCCGCGCGCGCCGCGGGAATGCTTCGACGTGATCACAGATTTCCTCCCGGAAGGATGCCGATGCCGGCAGCGTGGTTCAGCCGGGCCCGGTCGACCCGGTCGTCGTGGAGAGCCTGCACGAGGTCGCCCTCGGCCTTGATGGCGGCCGCCTGGACGTCCAGCAGATCGGTCATGCTGGCGAGCCCTTCGCGGTACTGGTTGGTCACGATGCGCAGCGAGGCGCGCGCGGCCGCGACCGCGTCTTCGGCCACGCCGATGCGCGCGCGCGCCGCTTCGGCGTCGCGCCAGGCCTGCATGGCCTCGTGGCGCGCCTGCCGCTGGGCGAACTGGTAGCTGTGTTCGGCGGCCCGTCGCTGCGCGCGGGCCTGCCTCAGTTCGGCGACGTTCGCCAGGCCCTTGAAGACGTCCCAGGTCGCGTAGATGCCGAGATTCCAGCTCTTGGCATCGTCGCCGAAGATGGCGTCCTGGCTGAAATAGTTGCGCTCCAGGCTGAGGTTCACGTGCGGCAGCATGGCGCCGCGCGCGACGCCCACCATCTTCGCCGCCGCCTCGGCCTCGAGCCGCCGCGCCTGCAGATCGCTGCGTCCGTCGATCTGGGCCGGCGCGGGTCGCGCGCTCGCCGCGGCCTCGCGTGGGGGCGCCTCGGCCACGATCACGAGCGGCGTCTCCAGCGCGGTCAACAGCAGCAGCATCTCGCCGGCCATCGCGATCTGGTTCTCGATCGTGATCAGGCGCTGGCGCAAGCCGCTCAGGAAGACCTGGGCCTGCAGGACGTCGGCCTCGGTGGCCATCTCGGCGGCCAGGAGCGCGCGCGCCTGCCGCTGGTGCGCCTCGGCGCTCGCGATCGCCGCCAGCACGACCTCGCGGTAGGATTGCGCGAGCACCAGCCCCGCGTGCACCTGCACGGTCTGCAGTACGACCGTCTCGCGGGCGCGCGCATGCTCGAAGCCCGCCGCGTCCGCGGCCGCCCGCGCCGCGCTCTTGCCATACCAGGCCATGCCGCCATTGAAGATCGGCTGCATGAGCTGCAGGCGAGTGACCCAGTTGTTCGACTCGCCCGGGTCGTTGAGCGGCCCGGGCGCGAAATCGGCCGGCTGCGCGTCGCGGTTGTTCAGCTTGAAGCCGAAGGACATCAAGGGATCGTCCGAGCGCAGGAAGAACTCGCTGACCGAGACGCGGGGCAGGATGCCGGACCAGGCTCCGGTCGCGCGCGCTTCGGCGGCGGCGACCATGGCGCCGCCGGCCTGCAGCATCTCGTTGCGCTCGAGCGCCAGCTCGACGAGCGCCGGCAACGAGACGAGCAACGTGTCGCCGCGGATCTCGCCGAGCCGCGCGAGCTCGCGCGCGCCACCGCTGGCCGCGGTGTAGATCGGAAGAGCGTCGTGTAGGGACAGAGT
>CAZJWO010000135.1:0-7191 GCA_964549735.1 uncultured Fibrobacteraceae bacterium
GCATTCGGCGTCCTGCCGCAGCTGCTCGCCCGTGTCGGCCCGGTCGAGGTCGACTTGCAGGTTGGCGAGCAGGCGCTCGGCGGCGCCGCGCCGGCGCTCGAGCGCGCGCAGCAGACGATCGCCGACGGCGACCTCCAGGTGCCGCGCCAGCCGCTGCTGTCCGTAGAGCGACCAGGTCTCCTCGTCCTGGGGACCGAACGGCGCCGGGGCGACGGCGGCCGCGGCCGCGACGTCGCGGCCGGCGGTGTCCTCCAGCGCGGCGGCGAGGTCCAGCAGGCAGGGATGGGGCGACGGGTGCGCCGTCCAGAGCAGGCGACCATCGGCCGCCAGCAGCGTCGATCCGCCGCGGCTGCCGAAGAGCTGGTGCCGCAGCTGCCGGGTGCCGGCGGGCGTCGCGAACGACAACTGCAGGGCGAGGTCGGCGGCCAGCAGCGCGACCGCGTCCAGTTTCGCCTCGCGCAACAGGGCGCTCAGAGGGTGGCGAGGCGCCGCGGGCAGGGCGGCGCGCAGCGCCGCGGGCAGAGGCGCGCGGTAGGGGAAGAGCAGCACGGCCCCGGGCAGGGCGCCGAGCAGCAGGCTCGCGCGGTCCGCGCCGGCCAGCTGGATGCTCACCCATCCTTCGCCGGCCGCCACGCCATGCACGCCGCTGCCGGCCGCACGCGTGCGCCACCACGCCAGCCAGCGGCGCAGTTGCTCGCGATCGCGCCAGGGTGCGCCTGCAGGCATCGCGTCGGCACCTGTCAGAAGAAGATGTACCCCGCGGTCAGCTTCAAGATGGGCGCATCCTCCAGGCCGAGACGCAGCTCGCCCAGCAGAGAGCGTCCGGACCGCAGCTCGCGCGTCACGCCCACGACGAGGCTCAGCGCGAAGTCGGTCGACGACCGGCCGCTGCGTGTGAAGCGGCTCAGCAGAGGCCCGCCGCCGGCGTAGAAGCTCCATCGCTGGCTGGCCAGCTCGGTGAACTCGTAGAGGACGTCGCCGTTGAGGGCCAGCAGGGTGCCGTCGCCGAAGCCGCATTCCAGGGAGGGGACGATGTGCACGTTCGGGGACAGGCGCGCGACCGTCGCCTGGGCGCCGGCATGGACCTGCTCGAGATGCTGGTCGTGGGTGTAGCCCAGGCGCAGGCCGCCGGCCAGGTCGCCAGCGAGCGCGTTGGGCGCCGCGAGCAGCGCGAGCAGGGAGAGCGACGGGACGAGCGCGAGGCGCGACGGCGTGGACTTCATGGCCCCTCCTTGGCTGAACGGAGACGATCGTTCCGGCAAACAACATGGACTCTAACGCCGCGGCGGGCAACCGGGTTTCCCGCCGCGGGAGCGCGCATCCGGCGCCGCGCCGCGGCGGGCGAGGTCGCGCTTGCCGCCCGGCGGCAGGTGGCCTACAGTGGCGGCTCCGGGGCGCCGCGGCGGCAGTCCGGCGCACGAGCGGCGCGGGCCGCGGAACGAGAGAAAGGATGCCCATGCTGAGCATGACCGGTTTCGGCTGCGGCGAGGCGACGGCTGGCCCGGTGACCGTCCAGGTCGAGTTGCGCGCGGTCAACCACCGCTTCCTCGATGTCGCGCTCAAGCTGCCGTCGGCGCTGCAGTTCCTCGAGATCGATCTGCGCAACCGCCTCAAGGAGACGCTCGCGCGCGGCCGCGTCTCCTGCTCGGTCAACCTGGCCGTCGATCCCGCGGCCGCCGCGGCTCGCCTCGATCCGCAGCGCGTCGACGCCGCGATCGTGCTGTTGCAGGACGCCGCGGACCGTCTCGCGATGCACACCGGCGAATCGCCCAAGGTGCGTTTCGAGCATCTGCTGCGCGTGCCGGACCTGTTCGTGCCGACGGTGGCCGAGCTGTCCCGCGACGATCTGGGGCGGGCGTTCCACGCGGCCCTGGACGCGGCGCTGGCCGGCCTGCTCGCCACGAAGCGCCAGGAGGGCGAGAAGCTCGTCGGCGAGATGCGCGAACGTCTGGACGCGATCGACCGGGGCCTGGCCGCCGTCTGCCGGCAGGCGCCGCGCATCGCCGAGGAGGCGCATCGCAAGCTGAAGGAGCGCCTTGCCGAGCTGATCACCGAGCAGCTCGACCCGCAGCGGTTGGCGCAGGAGGTGGCGTTCCTGGCCGACAAGGGGAACATCAACGAGGAATGCGAGCGGCTCGGCATCCATCTGCAGCACTGCCGCGAGGTGCTGGCCGCGGGCGGCCAGGGAGCCAAGCGCCTGAACTTCCTGCTGCAGGAGATCCATCGCGAGGTCAACACCATGGGCTCCAAGGCGAGCCTCATGGAGATCACGCAGCTCGTGATCGGCATGAAGGACGAGGTCGAATCGCTCCGCGAGCAGGTCCAGAACCTGGAGTAGCCGATGATCCTGTTGATCTCCGGTCCGTCGGGAGCCGGCAAGAGCACGGTCTACCGGGAGCTGATGCGCCGCGAGCCGCGGCTCGGGTTCTCGGTCTCGACGACGACCCGTCCGCCGCGCGCCGGCGAAGCGGAGGGCGTCGATTACCACTTCGTATCGGACGCGGAGTTCGACCGGCTGCTGGCCGCCGACGCGTTCGTCGAGTGGGCGGTCGTGCACGACCATCGCTACGGCACGCGGCGCGAGCACGTCCGGCAGATGCAGGACGCCGGACTCGTTCCGCTGCTGGACATCGACGTGCAGGGCGGCGAGCAGGTGCTGGAGCGGCTGGGCGGCGAGGTCGTCGCCGTCTTCCTCTTTCCGCCCTCGTGGGCGGAGCTGGAGCGCCGGCTGCGCGGGCGCGGCACCGACCGCGACGAGGTCATCGCCACGCGGCTGCAGAACGCCCGCCGCGAGGTGGGGTACGCCGACCGCTACAGCTACTGGGTGGTCAACGACACCGTGGAGGCGGCCGTCTTGCGCCTGCAGGCGATCCTGCAGGCGGAGGCCTGCCGGCGCGAACGGATCGGCACGCCGCCGATGGGTTGAGGACGGCGCGCTCAGCGCCGCCGCACCTCGACCTCGCCCATGCTGGCCTGGGCGTCGAGCCAGAAGACCGGACCCTGCACCTCGCGCGTCGCCGGCGGGATCTGCAGGGCAGAAGTGGCCGGCGCCGCGCCGTCCGCAGCCGAGAACTCGCGCACGTCGAGCTCCTCGGGGGCCGACACGGTCGCGCCGCCCATGCGCAGGCGGACCCGCGCCTGGCAGTCGGCGCGCCAGTCGCCGCGCAGGTCGAGATTGACGCCGCCCATGCGCCAGTCGACATCCAGGACCCGCGGGCTGGCATGGCCCAGTCGCGCGAGGTTGGCGCCGCCCATGCGCCCGTGCAGCGACAGCCGCTCGAGCGGCTCGCGCAGCGGCTCCTGGAACGCGATGTTCACGCCGCCCTGGCCCATGTCGATGATCGCCTCGGTCAACCAGAGGCCGCCGAGCTGGATCTCCGCGCCGCCCTGGCGCATCGACAGTTCGAGGGCGACGGCCCGGTCCGGCGGCAGGACGACCTCGACGCGCGACTCGCTGCCGCCGCGCAGCAGGCCCTGCAGCAGGGCCTGCAGGCCGGTGATCGTGCGGCGGTAGCGCAGCCGGTAGACCCAGGAGCCGTCCGGCAGCTCCTCGAAGTCGTCGAGCAGCTCGTACGCGTTGCGGTCGAAGCGCGCGTTGACCGCCAGCTCCTCGCCCGGGGCGCCGGGCTTGATGTGCAGCTCGACCTGGCCGATGTCGAGCACCACGCGCCCCGGCCCCGACGCGGTCGCGACGGCAGCGGTCTGGGCCGTGTCGGCGAGGTCGTGATCGACCACGTCCTGCCGGGCGGCGCCGCGCCAGGCGAGGCCGAACCCGATCGCCAGCACGAGCACGAGCACGCCGAGCAGGCCGGCGCACCCGAAGAGGACAGGCTTGAAGCATCCGGATCGCGAGGACATGGCGGCTCCCGGTCGAGGTCAGGTCACGAGGGTGGCGGCAGGATAACCGATCGGCCCGGTCCTGTCAGCGGCGGTCTTGCGTACGTTCGGGGCGGCAGCGGGTTGCCGGGCCACGCGCGGGGGCGCGGCGGCGGGGCGGGGGCGGGGCGGCGATCGCGCCCTTGATAATATCGCGGATTCGACTATACTTGATCGGTTTCCTGCCAGGGTCCGTGCCCTGGCCGCCGTCCGCCGCGCCCTCCACCGTCTGCCAGAGGTTCACGAGACCATGACGTATATTCCGCGCCAGAAGGTGACCGAGCTGATCCCCAACAAGTTCGAGGCGATCCGGATCGCCGCGCTCGAAGCGCGCCGCCTGAACGCCCGGGCCAGGACCCTCGACGTCAGCCTGCCCGGCAAGATCACCAGCCTGGCCATCAAGCGCCTGCTGGCCGGCCAGGTGAGCTGGTACGACCGGCGCGAGCGGGAGATCAAGCTCAAGCAGGAACAGCAGGAACAGCAGGAACAGCAGGAGCAAGGAGAATAGCTTCATGCCTCGCGGCAACGTGCTGCTGCTGGTCAGCGGCGGCATCGCCGCCTACAAGGCCTGCTACGTGACCCGCCTGCTGCGGCAGGCGGGTTTCGCCGTCAAGGTGGCCATGACCGACGCGGCGCAGCGGTTCGTCAGCCCGATGACCTTCCAGGTGCTCAGCGAGAACCCCGTGGCCAGCGATCTGTGGGGCGAAGGCCAGAGCCACGCGCTGGACCACATCGAGTACGCGCGTTGGGCGCAGGTGGCGCTCATCGCGCCGGCGACGGCCAATCTGCTCGCCAAGTTCGCCCACGGCATCGCCGACGACATCTGCTCGACCCTGCTGCTCGCCCATCCCGGGCCGGTCATCGCGGCGCCGGCCATGAACGACAACATGTGGTCGCACCCCGCGACGCAGGCGAACCTCGCCCTGCTGCGCGAACGCGGCGTCGAGATCGTCGAGCCGGGTGAAGGCTGGCTCGCCTGCGGCATCGAGAGCAAGGGCCGGTTGGCCGATCCGGAGGTGCTGCTGGCCGCGATCGAGCGGGTGCTCTCCCACCGTGGGGACGCCCCGGCGGCGACGGCGCCCGGCTTCTGGGCCGGCAAGCGGGCGGTCGTCACGGCCGGTCCGACGCACGAGGCCATCGACCCCGTGCGATACCTCGCCAACCGTTCGACCGGGGTCATGGGCCTGGCGCTGGCCCGGCGCCTGGTGCAGCTGGGCGCCGAGGTGACGCTGATCGCCGGTCCCGGCGTGGCGTCCCCGCCGGGACTGGCGGACTGCCGGCGCATCACGTCGGCGGCCGACATGGCGGCCGCCGTCCAGGCAGCGCTCGCGCGGGGTTGCGACTGGCTGTTCATGGCGGCGGCGGTGGCCGATTACACGCCGCGGCGGGTCGCGGCCGGCAAGCTGAAGAAGGAAGATCAGGGCGACGTCTGGCGCCTCGAACTGGTGCGCACCGCGGATATCCTGCGCGACGTCGCGGCCAACCGGCGGCCGGCGGTCAAGGTCGTCGGCTTCGCGCTGGAGACCGAGGATCTGCTGGCGCGCGCGGCGGCGAAGCTCGCGGCGAAACACCTCGACTGGATCGTGGCCAACGACCCGACCGCCGCGGGCGGCGGCTTCGGAGACGTGCCGCACACCGTCCACCTCATCGGCCCGCAGGGTGAGATCTGGCGCAACCCGGAGCCTCGCCGCAAGGACGAACTGGCGGCCGCGCTTCTCGACCAGTTGGCCCGCGCGGCGTCCGCCGAGGGCGCGTCGCCGTGAGCGGACCCTGGACCGATCTCCTGCGCGATGTCGCCCGCTACCTCGAGCAACAGCAGCAGGCCGGCGTGACCAGCTTCTGGGACGACGCAGCGCCACCGGCGGAGCGCGAGGCGGAGCAGGCGGCCGGCGCGGGCCTTGTGGCGACGCCGCGTCCCGCCGCGGCCGATCCGATCGCACCGCAGCTCGCGCCGCAGCCCGCGCCCCAGCCGGCCGACACGCGCGAGGCGGCGCGCCAGGAGCGCGAACGCGCGTTCCAGGCGGAGCGCGACGCGTTCGTCCACGACGCGCTGGCGCTCATCGCGCGGCAGCGCGCCGCGCACGCCGAACCCGTCGCGCTCGAGCCCGCGCAAGCGGCGATGTTCGCGCCGCGCGCCGCGCCCGTCGTGCCCGCGTCCGCGACGCCGCCCCCGCCGCCGCTGGCGGCGGCCGAGCGAGAGGCCGCCCTGGAGACCCTGGCCGGCGAGGTCCGCGGGTGCACGCTTTGCGGGCTGCATGCCGGCCGCAACCTGGCGGTGCCGGGGACGGGCAATCCCCAGGCCGGCCTGGTGCTCATCGGGGAGGCGCCGGGCCAGGAGGAAGACCGCCAGGGGCTGCCGTTCGTCGGTCGCAGCGGCCAGCTGCTGACCGACATCCTGCGGGCGATCGGGTTCGAACGGCAGGACGTGTTCATCTGCAACATCCTGAAGTGCCGCCCGCCGAACAACCGCGACCCCGAGCGCGAGGAGGTCGCCGCCTGCCTGCCGTACCTCACGCGGCAGCTCGCGCTGATCCGCCCGCGGCTGATCCTCTGCCTGGGGCGGATCGCCGCCCAGCGGCTGCTCGCAACCGACGCGCCGCTGGGGTCGCTGCGTCGCGCGCTGCACTTCTATGACGGCATTCCGGTCATGGCGACGTTCCACCCGGCGGCGCTGCTGCGCCAACCGGGCCAGAAGCGCCAGGCCTGGGACGACGTGCGCAAGCTGCGCGCCCTGTACGACGCCCTGGCGGACGGCGCGCCGGGCGCCTGAGCGCGCGACCGGCCGCCCCGCCGCTCAGGGGCGACGGCGGGCGACCAGCATCGGGAATTCGAACCTCGCGTCGACGCCGGTGATCGGCGGATAGAACGCGATCTGCTCGAAACCCGCCGCGTGCAGCATGTCGACGAGTTCTTCCTGCGTGTAGGCCTGATGCGACTGGGCATGGCGCTCGAGCTGTCCCGTGGCCGCGTCGAGGATCCAGTGGACCGTGATCTCGGCGCGGGCGGTGTCGTCCCAGGCCCACTCCTGCAGCCAGAGGTGCGGCTTGTCGGCGAACACGGTGCCGCTGGCGGTCTCCCAGCTGGTGCCGTCCTCCCGCACGAAGGACTCCCAGGGCTGGTACTCCAGCACCAGCAGGCCGTCCGGCGCGACGGCCGGCGCCAGCTGCGCGAGCAGGCGCGCCGCCTCGGCCGGCTCGAAGCTGTGGAACTCGCCGAACCAGAAGGTCACGACATCGACGGGGGCCAGGCTCGCCGGCAGCTCGGCCGGCAAGATCGGAAGAGCACACGTCTGAACTCCAGTCACCGCTCATTATC
>CAZJWO010000136.1:0-6896 GCA_964549735.1 uncultured Fibrobacteraceae bacterium
AGCGAAGCGCCAGCGTAGTGTCCGCGCCAGCTCCTGTCAATACGGCCGGCTTGCGGCCGGCGCGCGGGCTGGCCTTCGCGCGCCGGCTTGTCTGCCGGCGCGTCGTTGCCTACATTCATGGCACCGCTACGGCGCGGGGAATACCCCTGGACTCCCCGCACGGCTGGCGCTACCGTAGGGCGGCGCTCCGCGTCGATGGCACGGCGGCGGCTCGCGCTGCTCTGGCGGTGCGGCCGTGCCGCGGCCGTCGTCGCGCCGTGATGACCGGCTTCCTGGCGAGGTGCCATGCATGAAATGTAGGTTCTACTCCGCGGCGATTCTGATCTGTGGGCTGCTGCTGGCCGGTACCGCCGCCGGACAGCCGGCCGTGGCGGACGATCCGCTGGAAGCGGCACCGCCGGCCGAACGCGAGTTGACCTGGAAGGACTACTCGGTCAAGGCCTATACGATCCAGGTCTTCGGCGGCTGGTTGGGCGGCGCCGAGTATCTGAACCTGCCGGTCAAGGGACCGCGCACGTTCCTGCCGGGCCCCGACCTCGTCATGAGCTACAGCGGGTCCTGGTGGGAAGCCCGCGAGGGCGAGGGCGGGCTCGACTACAACAAGTACGACGGCCCGATCAAGAAGATCGAGGACGGTTATACGATCGGCCTGCGGATCGGCTCCTACCTGGCGGACCAGTTCCACCTCGACATCGGCTTCGCCTACAGTTCCACCGAGGCCGTCTTGACCATGGCCAACAAGGAGGATCCCGAGAATCTCGTGCGCGAGGAGATCGATCGCGATCCCAATGTGCAGGTGCTGCGCGGCTCGCTGCAGATGATGTACGACCTCGACGATTTCGCGTTCCTGGGGTTCAGCCCTTATCTCGGCCTCGGTTTCGGCGGCATCCTGAATCGCTTCAGCAACCTGCCGGACGTGGGCGGCCTGTTCCTGATCGGCACCTTCGGCATGCGCAACCGGCTCACGCAGGACGTCTCGTTCTTCCTGCAGGCGGACCTCACGACGTTCGCCATGAGCCGCGACGAGCTGCACTACAACAAGACAGTCACGTACAAGGACCTCAGCGCGGGCGTCTCGTTCTTTTTCGACACCGTGCCCGCCGAGATCCGTGCTCTGCACGACGCGCAGAAGGCTGATCGCGGGCGGCGGCGGTAGTCCGCGCCGGCCCCCGCGGACGATCGCCCCCAGGCGGCGTCCGGCGGCGAGAAAAAGCCGCCCGGTTTGATCCGGGCGGCTTTGCGCTGTTCAGGCCGCAACTCCCAGGGGAGTGCTCCGCGCGATCAGACCTTCTTCGCGGTCTTCTTCGCCGGCTTCTTGGCGGCCTTCTTCTTCGCGACTTTCTTCTTGGCGACCTTCTTCTTGGCCACCTTCTTCTTGGCGACCTTCTTCTTGGCGACCTTCTTCTTGGCGACCTTCTTCTTGGCCACCTTCTTCTTGGCTACCTTCTTCTTCTTCGCCACCTTCTTGGCAGTCTTCTTGGCCACCTTGGCGCCGGTAGCCGCCGCTTGCAGAATTCTCTCCTCCATCCTTGGACCTCGCTTGTCTGGTTGATCCTCGAGTCCGCTGCGACCCCGCACCCAGGAACCGAACGGACGCTTCTCAGCTTGCAGCAGCGAAGACTACTGAAGCTGGTGCATTATCTGGAGCCGACAAAATGCATGTCAAGGAACATTCTGCAGTTTTCAAAAAAAAAAGAAAGTTCGCGCGAACCATCGACAGCGACAGCTCGCGCGACGGGGAACAACGACGTCGTGGCGCGAAGCCGAGCACGACCGCGCAACGATGGATCGCCACGCGTCATCGCGAAGCTGGAAAACCGCAGCCCCATGCGCTTCTCGCCCCAACGCGCGAGGGCTCCCGACGACGGGAGCCCTCTGCTGCTTGCTGGTGCCCGGGGCGGGACTCGAACCCGCACGGCTTGTGGCCACTACCCCCTCAAGATAGCGTGTCTACCAATTCCACCACCCGGGCCTAGCTGTCTGCGCCCACCGTCGCCGTCAGCGGCGCGCGGTGCGGATCGCCCTGCCGCGACGCTACTGGTCGCCTCGCGGCGGCTCCGGATCCTGACTCGCGGCGCCGGCCTCGCCTTGCGGCGCGTCCAGCGGCTCCACCTCGAAATCGCCGAGCGGCGGCGCCGGCGAATCCGGCGCCAGCGTCCCGCGCTGATGCGCGCTCTCGAGCACGCTCGTGCCGGCCGCGGTGCGATGGCCGGACATCATGAACAGCGTCAGCGAGGTGACCATGAACCCGATGCCGCACCAGATGGTGACCTTGTGCAGCAGCGTGGTCATGCCGCGCGAGCCGAGGATCTGCTGCGGCGCACCGCCGCCGCCGCCGAAAGCTCCCGCCAGGCCGCCACCCTTGCTCGATTGCAGCAATACCGCGACCGACAACACGATGCTCACGGCGACGTGCAGAACGATGAAAAGGACATACATGCCTTGGTCTCCTGATCGCGAACCAGGTCCACAGAAAAGCCCTCGCCGCCCGCTGGCGACCAAGGGTGCATAAGATTAACACCGGCGGCGAAGGAATGTCAAACCGCCCCGCCCGCCGTGGCCGTGGCCGCAGCTCAAGCGTCGGTCAGCACCGCGACGCCGGGCAGTTCGCAACCGCCCATGAACTCCAGCGAGGCGCCGCCGCCGGTCGAGACGTGGCTGACGCCGTCGGCCAGCCCCAGCTGGTTGAGAGCGGCGACGCTGTCGCCGCCGCCGACCACGCTACGGGCCCCGGCCGCCGTCGCCGCAACGATCGCGCGGCCGATCGCCTCGGTGCCGCGGGCGAAGGCCGGAATCTCGAAGACGCCCACCGGTCCGTTCCAGAAGATCGCCCGGGAAGCGGCGATGACGTCCGCGAAGGCGTCGACCGTGCGCGGCCCCACATCCAGTCCCTGCCAGCCGTCCGGGATATCGGAGACGAGCACGTCCCGGCGCTGGCCGCTCTCGCCGAACTCGTTCGAGACGACGACATCCGTCGGCAGCAGCAGCCGCCCGCGACTGTCGCGGGACTGCGCGAGGATCTGCTCGGCGACCGCAAGGCTCTCCTCGTCCAGCAGGCTGTCGCCGATATTCAGACCCATGACCTTGAAGAACGTGAACACCATGCCGCCGCCGAGCAGGAGGTTATCGACCCGATCCAGCAGGTGGCGGATCACCTCGACCTTGCCCGCGATCTTCGCCCCGCCGAGGATCGCCGTGAAGGGCCGCGGCGGGGCGGTCAGCAGCCCATCCAGATGCTCCAGTTCGCGTTGCATGAGCAGGCCGGCGAAGCGCTGCGGGAAGAGTCGGGCCGCACCCACCGTCGAAGCGTGGGCACGATGCGCGGTGCCGAAGGCGTCGTTGACATAGACGTCGCTGCCCGCGGCGAGCGCCGCGGCGTACGCGGCGTCGTTCTTCGTCTCGCCGGGGTGGAAGCGCAGATTCTCCAGCACGAGGATCTCCCCGGGCTGCAGGTCGCGGCGCTTGGCCGTGGCATCGGGACCGATCGTGTCCGTCGCGAACTTGACCGGCGCGGTCACCAGCTCCGCGAGCCGATCGGCCACGGGCCGGAGCGAAAATTCCGCCTTGGCCTCGCCCTTGGGCCGGCCGAGATGGCTCATGAGGACCAGGCGGCCGCCGCCCGCGACGACGTGTTCGATCGAGGGCAGCGAGGCGCGGATGCGCGTATCGTCCGTGATGGCCTGCTTCGGCGACAGCGGGACGTTGAAATCGACCCGCATCAGGACCTGCCGGCCCCGCGGATCGAGTTGGTCGAGGCTTGCCTTTTTCATGCCTGCTCCTGTCTGATTTCCGGGACCGTTGCGCCCGCGGTCGCGTCGCCGGCCGGGGGCGGGTCCGCGGGCGAAGCTACCGACGGAGCCCCGGCGGTGTCAAGCAGCAGACGCGCCGCCAGGCCCAGCGTCGCCGCCCAGGTCACGTGCCACCCCGCCTCCTGCAGGGCGCCCGCCGCCGCCGCGAGCGTCGCGCCGGTCGTCACGAGGTCATCCACGAGGGCCACCCGGTTCGCTTCGCCGCGGCGCGGTGGCCGGGCCACGAACGCGTCCGCGACGTTGGCGCGGCGGCCGCCGCCGTCGGTGCTCTGGCTCGCCTGCTGGCGCGTCGCTCGCCGTCGCGCCAGCACATCGGTCGCGAGCGTCATCGCGGCGTTGCCGGCGGACAGGACGGTCAACTGCAACGTCTGATCGAAGCCGCGTTCGCGCCGCCGCCGCGCGTGCAGGGGGATCGGCGCCAGCGCGGCTGGCCCCGCCGCAGCAGACGCCGCCTGCAGCACCGGCACGAACAGCTCCGCCAGGGGCCGCACCAGGCCGCAGGTACGACGATATTTCCAAGCGCCGATCGCAGCCACCAGCGCCGCCGATTCGCGCTGGGCCGCCCAGACCGCCAGGTCGCCGCAGGCGCCGCGCAGCGGCGCCCGTCGCCAGCCATCCAGGCAACGCCGGCAGCAATGCGTCGCGTGCCAGGTCTGCAGATGCGGCGCCGGACCCGCCAGTCCTGGCGCCCAGTCCGCGCCGCTGCTGCGGCGACGGGCGCAGAAGACGCAGCATTCCGGCGCGAAGACCTCCAGCAGCGCGGCCAGCATGTGCGCCGGGCCGCGGACCAGCCGCCCGCGCGAGATCATGCGTGCGGGCGCGCTCGCCGCTGCACCAGCCGCAGCACCGCCAGACCCGCCACGAGCAGGCCGAGGCTCAGCCACTGGTTGCTGCTGAGGCCGCCGAGCCACCGTTGCGAAGGCTCGTAATAGCGCGCGAAATCGACCGCGAAACGCACCGCCCCATACAGAAGCATGAAGCGCCCGAGTGTTTGCCCAGCCAGCGCGCTGCGGCGCTCCCAAGCCAACAGTGCGCAGAAGATCAGGAAACCGCCCAGTGAACTGTAGAGCTGCGCCGGATGCAAGGCTGCCGCTCCGAACTGCTGGAAGGCCGGCGCCTGCGGCGGGAATTGCACCGCCCAGGGCAGATCGCAGGGAACGCCATAGCAGCAACCGCCCAGAAAGCACCCGATCCTCGTGATGCCGATGCCGAGCGCGACCGACGGCAGCAGCAGGTCGGCGATCCGCAGCCAAGAGAGTCCGCGACGCCGGCAGAAGACCCAGCTGGCGAGCACCGCCCCGATCAGACCCCCGTAGAGGGTCAAGCCTCCCTCGGTCAAGGAGAAGACCTTCGACCAGCGGTCCGCGTAGTCCTGCAGATGGGTCAACACGTGGAACAGGCGCACGCCGACCATGCTCGCCACCAGGATGACGAAGCTCGCGTCGTACACGGTCTCGGCCGCGATGCCGGCGCGCCGCCCGCGTCTGACCGCGAGCCAGATGCCCAGCGCGAAGCTGAGCGCGAGCAGGAAGCCGAAGCTCTTGACCGGACCCAACAGGATGGGGTGCATGACAGCCTTTCAGTCGTCGTAGCGGTGCACGCTCAGGTTGAGCAGCAGGGCCACCATGAGCGACGAGACCAGGAGATTGGAACCCCCGTAGCTGATCAGGGGCAGCGGCAGACCGGTCACGGGCAGCAGTCCCGTCGTGATCGAGACGTTGACCGCCACGTGGAAGATGAAGTAGCTCGCCACGCCGACGGCCAGCAGGCTCGGGAACGGCCGCCGCACCTGGATCGCGATGTCCACGGCCCGCAGGACCAGGAACAGGAACAGCAAGAGCAGGGTGACCGTGCCCACCAGGCCGAGCTCCTCGCCGGCCACCGAGAAGATGAAGTCGGTGTGGCGCTCCGGCAGGAACGCGAGGCCCTTCTGGGTCCCTTGCAGGTAGTGCGTGCCGAAGAGGCCGCCCGAACCGATGGCGACCTTCGACTGGATCGCCTGGTAACCCGTGCCCATGGCGTCGCGGGCCGGATCGAAGAACGTCAAGATGCGCTCCTGTTGGTAGTTCGCCAGCCGGGCCCAGATCAGCGGGATCCCCAGGCCGGCGGCGATGTTGCAGATGAGGACCAGCACGCTCGTGCTCATGCTGCGCCGCGCGAGGTAGAGGACCGCCATCAGCGACAGCATATAGACGGCCCAGGGCCACGGCTGTTCGAGCACGCGTTCGGAATAGAACATGATGACGGCGCTGGCGAGGGCCGACAGCGCCGTCACCAGCAGCAGCGCCGAGATGCCGAACCAGAAGAGCATGCCCAGCCAGATCGCCAGGAAGACGAGGCTCGTACCCAGATCCGGTTGGCGCAGCACCATGACCGCCGGCGCGACCGCCAGGACGAGCGAGACCATGGTGGCCGTCAAGCGCGACCGATCCTCCAGGCGGCGCGCCAACCACGCCGCCAGCAGCACGATCAGCGCCAGCTTGGCGAACTCCGACGGTTGCAATCGGATCGGTCCGAAGCCGAGCCAGCGTCGCGCGCCGCCGACCTCCGGCGCGACGGAAAGCACGAGCAGCAGCAACGCCAGCGCCACGAGGTACCCCGGCCAGGCGACATGCTCCAGGTACCGCAGCGGCAGCCGGCTGACCAGGCACACCGCGAGCCACGACACGACGGCCCACGTCGCCTGCCGCCAGAAGACGCCCTTGGCCACGTCGACCTGCATCTCGGCGTACGGACCCCGCAGCGGCTCGGTCACGGACCACAGCAGGGCAAGGCTGAAGGCCACCAGCAAGGTGTACAGGACCTTCAGACGGTTGTCGCCGCGAGGCCAGAGCAGCCAGAACGGGTTCATGGCCGCCCCCAGATCGTCGCCGGTTCGGCCGGCGCGCCCCCGCTCGCGAAGTACCGCTTCAGCCAGGCGCCGGCCACCGGCGCCGCCAGGGCGCCGCCGCCGCCAGCGTTCTCGAGGATCACGGCCACGGCGACCTCCGGTGCCGTGGCGGGCGCGTAGCACATGAACCAGGCATGGTTCTCGCCGTGCACGTTCTCGGCCGTCCCCGTCTTGCCGGCGACCGGCACGCCGGCGAG
>CAZJWO010000137.1:0-6726 GCA_964549735.1 uncultured Fibrobacteraceae bacterium
CGGCCCGGGCGAGCTCGCCGTGCCCTGGCCGCAGGAGCGGGCGGCGGAGCGGTCCGACACGCCTGAAGCGGAGGCCGGCAGCCCGAACAACGACTTCGCCGACTGGATGAGCGAACAGCGGACGCCCTCCCTCTTGAAGGAAGGCCAGCAGCAGCCGCCGGGCGACCGCGGGTTCGATTTCCGCCAGCTGGAGCAGGGCCGCGTGGGGGCCAACGTGAACCTGGACGGCGATTTTTCGCTGAGCACCTACGAGTGGAACTTCGCGCCCTGGATGCGTCGCTTCGCGAACGATCTGCACCGCGCCTGGATCGCGCCGTACGCCTATCGTCTGGGCGTCATCGACGGCGTGACGCGCGTGCGCCTGGTCGTCGAGCGCGACGGACGGCCCAGTCGCATGGAGATCGTCGAGCGCCAGGGGCATGACTCCCTGCACACGGCCAGCGTCGCGGCGCTGCAGGCCTTCGCGCCGTATGCGCCGTTGCCGCCGGACTTCCCGGAGGATCATCTTGTGATCCTGCTCGGGCTGCACTATCCTGCGTGGAAGCGGTGATCCTGCGGCCGGACGCGTCCGACCGGATCACCGATTTTTCCTGGTCGCCCGATACCGCCCGGACGCGCGCGGCCAGCTCGAGGAGAGGCTCGAAACGATGTGGGACCTGATCCTCGCCGGCCGCTACATGATGATCCCCATCGCGCTCTGCTCGCTGGTGGGGCTCGCGATCTTCCTCGAACGGCTGCATACGCTGCGGCGCGGACGCATTGTCGTCCCCGAGATCGTCAGCGCCGTCGAGACGCTGCCGCGGGCCAGCGACTTCTCGGTCGCCTACGCGGTCTGCGAACGGCACCCGGGCCCGTTCGCCAACCTGGTGCGGGCCGGGCTGGACAACGCGGAGAACGCGTGGGAGATCATCCGCGACGTGCTGCAGGAAGCGGGGCGTCAGGAAGGCGTGCGGCTGCTGCGCAACCTGCGCGTCCTGGAGACGATCGCCGCGGTGGCGCCGCTGCTCGGACTGCTCGGCACCGTGGTGGGCATGATCCGCGTCTTCGCCGGCATCTCGCAGATCGGGCTCGGCAACCCCGAGGCTCTTTCCAGCGGCATCAGCGAGGCGATGGTCACCACGGCGGCCGGTCTGATGGTCGGCATTCCGGCGCTGGTCGCCCACAACTGGCTGGAAGGCCGGGCCCAGGGCATCGTGTTCGAGCTGGAGGTCTACGCGACGCGGGTGCTCGACACCCTGCGGGCGCGGCGGCAACGGCTCACGGCGGGAGCATCGTAGGCCATGCAGTTCATGCCGGCCCGGCGCGGCCGCGGCGTCATGATCAACATCACGTCGCTCATCGATGTGATGTTCCTGCTGCTGATCTTCTTCATGGTCACCAGCACCTTCAAGAACCAGCCGGCGATCGAACTCTCGCTGCCGCGGTCGTCTTCGGCGCAGGAGACCTTGTTGGCGCCGACGGTCATCTACCTGACCCGCGACGGGCGGCTCTTCTGGGACAACGTGGCCATCGACCGCGCGCAGCTGGGTGAGCGCCTGCGCCGCCAGCAGGCGGCGACGGGCGAGGACCAGATCGTGCTGCGGGCGGACGAGCAAGCGGAGCACGGCGCCGTCGTCGCGCTCATCGATCTGATCAAGGAGAGCGGCTACCGCCGCGTGAGTCTGGCCGCGCGTCCGCCCGGCGCGCCATGATCCGCGCGGGAGTCGCCGCCGGGAACCTCCGGCCGGCGCCGTTTGTTGTGTGCGCCGTGGACTGGCCGTGCCGCCACGAGGCAGGAGCCGAACGTGAAGAGCCTTCCCGCATCATCGCCTCGCCGTAGACAGGCGGTCGTCGCCTGCCTGCCGCTCGTGCTGCTCGCCCTCGCGCTCGGCGGCGGGTGCGGCGGCGAGGATCCCAACCCCGTCGGCGCGGGCCTCGGCGAGACGACCATCGACACGACCCTGCAAGCGCTGACCCGCAGCCGGATCGCTCATCTCGGCGTGCTGGACATCGTCGAGCCGGGATCGCCCCTGGACGGCACGGAGGTGCTCTATCTGGGCAGCACGGGCCCGGACGCCTCCTCGATCCTGATCAACTACGACTTCACCGTGTTCGACCATCCCGATTCTTCCTACCTGCTGCCTTTTCTGACCGAGGCGAACATCGAAGGCGTCGAAATCATCCTCTACCTGCTGACCTGGTTCGAACCGAACCGCGGGCAGGCCCAGCCCGACACCGGGTCGGCTGGCGACGCCCTGCTGAAACCCTGGCCTGGTTCGCGCAAGTTCTACGATGTCTACGCCCTGCCGGCGCCGTTCGACACGTTGTCCTATCCGGGTCCCGAGCCCGCGGTCGACCCGCAGAGCGCGCTGAATCAGGGCCGCGAGCTGGCGTCGGCGCGCGGGCCGATCTCCGTGCCCTGCCGGCCGGAGCCCTTCCTCGACTGGATCCGCGAGCGCCGCCGCGTCGGCGTGCTCATCCGTGAAGGCCCCGGCAGCGATCCCGGCCTGCTCGGATTCGCGAGCAAGGAGATGCGCCACGGCGGCAGCACCCTGCCGACCCTCGCTGCCCAGACCGTGCTCGGTCCGGCGCTGCGCCTGCGCCTGCGCGACCAGCCGCTGCAATGGGACGCCGGCCGCCGGAACCTGGTCCTCGGGCCGGCGGCCGACAACTCCACCTGGCACCAGCTCGAGGAGCCGTCCACGGATCCCGACGCCGGCATCATGGTGCGCACGCACCTGCGCTCCTATCCGGTCCTGCGTTTCGATCTGAGCGGATTGCCGCGGGACGTGCGCATCAACCGCGCGAACCTGGTCGTCGTCAACGACACCTCGCGCAGCCTCGGTCACAAGTCCGTCTTGACCTGCTCCGAGATCCCGGCAGCGTTCGCGCCGTCCGGGCGCACGACCGTGAATCTGGCCGACATCGAACCCGAGATCTTCTTTCTCTTCGGCAACGGCACCTGGGAGCCGGAGCACCTTACCGAGCACGAGCTGGCCTTCAACGTGACAGCCTCCGTGCAGCGCTACGTCAACGGCGCCTACGCGGGCGACCGAGGTTTCCTGCTGGCGGCGGGAGAATCGGTGTTCCCCGGCTGGCGGAGCGATCCGAAGCCCGATTTCTGGTTCACGAAATGGATGTTCCACGGTGCGCAGGCGGCGGCTGAGCTGCGCCCGCGCCTCGAGATCTCCTACACCCTCCTTTCCGAACTGTCCGCAGAGCAGGAGCCGTGATGGCGCGTCCCCGCCGCCTATTCGTCGCCGATCGGCGCGCCGCGCGCCGCGCCCTGGCGCCCGCCTTGCTGCTGGTGGCCTGCTCGGTCGCCCCGTCGCTGGCGCAGACTCCTTTCGCCATGCGCGCCCTGGGCCAGAATATCGAGAGCGACAGCGCGCGCGACACCGGGCGCGGCGGCTGGGGCATGGCGGACAGCGACACGTTGGCTCCGGGCACACGCAATCCGGCGGCGCTGGCCAACCTGCGCTACCTGGGGTTGATCGTCAGCGGCTTCAGCGAGGTGACCGACACCGCCGGCGGCGGGTTCACCCGCACGACGCGCCATGCCTATCTGCCCAACGCGCGCTTCGGCGTGCCGTTGCATCCGGGCCGCCTCGTGTTGCACGCCGGCTTCACCGTCCAGCGATCCATGAAATACGAGACGGCCGCCGCCTTCGAGCTCGATCACGGCGGCCGGACGGTGCGCGGCATCGAGCGGTATTTCCGCGAGGGCACGCTCTACGCCATCCCGCTGGGCCTTGCCTGGCGGGCCCGGGACGCGCTGGCCGTCAGCGCCGGCGTCAATCTCATGCGTGGGACCGTCAACGACGCGGTCAGCCAGGTCTTCACCGACCCACTCGGCAACTACTACTTGCCGAGCATCCGTGAACAGAGGGATGAACTCAGCGGCACCAATCTGACGTTCGCCGTGTTGTGGGACGGCTGGCGCCCGTTGCAGATCGGAGCCTCGGCGACGACCGGCTACGACCTCGCCATGGAACGCTCGATCAGCCTCAGCGGCGTCGCCGAGCGGGCGCGCGACCGCTTTCGCGGCGCGATGCCGCCGCAATACAAGGTGGGCCTGCAGCTCGCGCTCGCCGGCGACTGGCGGCTGGGCGCCGACGGCCAGTTCGCGCAATTCAGCGCGTTCACCGGCCGGCCGGAGTGGGAGGCCCAGCTGCGGGACGAGTGGACCGTTTCGGCCGGCGTCGAACGCCCGCTCGTGTACCGGCCGTTCGGCCGCGGCTATGCGGTGCCGTGGCGTTTCGGCTATCAGCACCGCCGCTGGGCCCACTCGGTCGGCGGGGCGGCGGTGTCCGAGCAGTCCGTGAGCGTGGGCACCGGCTTTCCGTTCCGCAATCGCCTGGGGACCATCGATGCGGCCCTGTCGTACATCTGGACCGGATCGCAAGGCGACAATGGTTGGCGCAGCAATTCGCTGCGCTTCGGTGTTTCCATCACCGGGCTGGAACAGCTAATATTCTAGCCGGCGCCAGGGCGGCGGATCCCGCCGCGCGGGATCGACGGTGGACTCTGGACAGGAGGCGTGGACGCCGTGCTTCGCTTACGAATCCTCCCCGTTGCGCTCATCCTCGCGGCCGTGACCGGGCTCGCCGCCTGCAACAAGGACAAGCCGCGCAACCCGGCGGGCGATTTCGCCCAGCGCATCGAAGCGCTGCCGCGGGCGGCGGCGCGGGACACGCTCCGCAACCTCGTCGACGCCGCGCCACCGATCGGGGGCCTGGCCCGCTTCCACCTCGGCAATCTCTATTACGTCGAGGCCGCGGATTCGGCGCGCAGCCGCGGTTGGAACGATCCGCTGGTCGCCGCCCATCTCGATTCGGCCGAGACCTGGTTCAAGGCCGCGCTGGCGGCCGATTCGACGATGGTCCCGGCCTACGTCAACCTCGGCTCGCTCTGGGACGACCGCGCCGAGATGATGACCTCGCGCGTCGAGCGGGACGCCCGCGCCGGGCAGGCCCGCGTCCTCTACGAGCAGGCGCTGGCGCTCGATCCGCAGAATGAGAAGGCGCGCTGCAACCTCGGCACGCTGTTCAAGCGGCAGAACGACATGGAGCGAGCCCAGAGGGAGTACCTGACCGTGCTGGAGCAGAATCCGCGCAGCGCTCTCGCGCGTTACAACCTCGCGATCCTGTTCGCGACCATGCGCATCTACAAAGAGGCCCAACGGGAGTTCGAGTTGGCCGCGAAGTACGATCCGCAGGGCGACATCGGCGAGCGTTCGCGCGCCAATATCCAGATCATCAAGGATCTGATGGCCGCCGAAGCGAGCCGCGCGGCCAAGCCCTAGCGCCCGGCGGCGCGCGGCATTCCGGCTATCTTGTGCCCATGACCTGTCCGCTGCGCATCCCCGACGATCTGCGGCGCGCGCTGCCGCCGGGCACGTCCGTGCTGCTGGCGCTCAGCGGTGGCGTCGACAGCGCGCTGAGCCTGGCCGTGCTGCACTCGCTCGCTTGCGACGTCCTGGCCGTCACGTTCAAGAATTTCTGCTATGGCGGAAACGACGCGGCGGCCGGCGACGGCGATGCCGTCACGCCAGCGCGGGCCGAGCGGGCCTGCTGCAGCCTGGACGCGATCGCCGACGCGCGGCGGCTGGCGGACCGCTTCGGCGCCCGCCACTGGGTCCACGATGTCGTGCCGCGCTTCCGTTCCACGGTCATCGAGCCGTTCATCACCGACTATGCGGCGGGGCGCACGCCCAATCCCTGCCTGGTCTGCAACAGCGGCGTGCGCTTTCCCGAGCTTGTGCGCCTCGCCGATCAGCAGGGTTGCCGCTTCGTCGCCACGGGTCATTACGCGCGGATCCGGCAATCGGATGTCGGCGCCGCCGAGTTGCTGCGCGGCGTCGATCCGCAGAAGGACCAGTCCTACTTCCTGTCGCAGGTGCCGCGGCAGATCTGGCCGCGGGTCGTCTTTCCGCTCGGCTGGTCGACCAAGAGCGAGGTCCGCGCCGCCGCGCGCGCGCTGGCCTTGACGGTGGCCGACAAGCCGGAAAGCCAGGAGATCTGCTTCGTGCCGGACGGCGATCGCAGCGGCCTGTTCGATGCGGGGCAGGCCGGCCGGCCGGGTCCGATCGTCGATCGCCGCGGCCGCGAGATCGGCCGGCACCGCGGGCTCGTGCACTACACGGTCGGGCAGCGGCGCGGTCTCGGCGTCGCCCACGCCGAGCCGCTCTACGTCCTGGCGCTCGAGGTGGCGCAGAACCGGCTGGTCGTCGGTCCGCTGGCCGAGCTGGCCGTGCGCCGACTGGTCTGCGATCGGTTCCAGCCGGCGGTGCCGCAGTTGCCTGCCGTCGGTCCGGCTCCCGGCGCGGGCGCTTGCCTGGCGCGCGTGCGCCACCGGCACGCCGGTGCGCGGGTGGCGGCCTGGCGGCAGCAAGGCGACGTTTTGGAGGTCGAACTGGCCGAGCCGGTGTACGGAGCGGCGCCCGGTCAGGGACTGACGCTCTACGAAGGCGATCGGGTGCTCGGCGGCGGCCGCTTGCTGGCTTCGCCGCCCGACGCGCTCGCGAACGCGGAGGCTTGATCCGATGGCAAGACGACGTGGCCGACTGGTGCTGGCGATCCTCGGCGGTGTCTGCGGCGTGCTCGTTCTAGCCGTGCTGCTGCTACCGTTCCTGGTGCCGCGGGAGCACCTGCGCAGCCTGGCGGAACAGCAGGTGCGCAGCGCGACGGGCGGTGACGCGAGATCGGAAGAGCACACGTCTGAACTCCAGTCACCGCTCATTATCTC
>CAZJWO010000138.1:0-6708 GCA_964549735.1 uncultured Fibrobacteraceae bacterium
GCCGGCTGCACGGGGGTCGGCGGACGGGAGACCCAGATCAAGTGGCTCGTCGGCATGGCGCCGCCGCCGCCAGGGATGCGCGTCTGGCCGACGGATCGCGAGGTCCACGTCTTCTGGGACAATCGGAGCGAGATCACGCCGGACGTGCGCCTGAACGTCATCGATTTCGAATCCTACCGCGTCTGGCGCGCCGACAACTGGACGCGGCCGTTCGGCTCGGACATCAACACCGGACCCGGCTCGGGGCTCTGGCAGCTCATCGCCGAATATGACGTGCCGAGTTCCTACATCATCGTGCACCAGATCCGCGATGGCAGCCTGATCCGCACCGTCTTCGACACGCTGCCGCTCGGGCGCAACACCGGCCTCGATGATATCCGCTATACGCCGCGGATCCTCGACGATTCGCGCTTCGACGGCTTGCGCGAGGCCATGCAGCAGGTCGCCGCCAACGATCCGGCGGGCCTCTTCAACGAAGAGCTGCCTTCGCTGTTCGACCGCTTCGGCGCGCCGCGGGAGGAGACCCTGCCGCTGCTGCCGTGGCAGGGCTATCGCGAAGCCCTCGATACTTTCTGGGCCGTCACGGAGCGGGCCGAGGTCGTCGAGGAGGATGAGGAAGGATTCCCCGCCGTCACGGTGGTCGCCAAGGAGCCGAAGTGGTACTACGAGTACATCGATCGCAACGTCCACAACGGCTACCTGTATTTCTATTCGGTCACCGCGACCGATCACGAGCTGCAGCAGGTCCCCGAATCGAATCCGCCGGTGCTCGGCATCCTGGGGCCGGGCCTGATCGGAGATCCGTCGAGCAGCTTCACGTTCACGTCGCCGGCGACGTCGGCGCAGACGGCGGCCGAGCGGGCGCGCGATGGGGCCAATATCTTCGTCTACCCCAATCCGGCGACCCGGCACACGCTGAGCGAGTTCCAGCAGCTGTCGCCCAGCCCCGACGATCCGACGGGCGTCCGGGTGAACTTCGCCAATCTGCCCGCCGCCCGCAATACGATCAAGATCTTCACGCTCAGCGGAGATCTCGTGCAGACGATCGATCATGACGGCCGCCAGGGCTACGGCGAAGCGAGCTGGAATCTGATCAGCCGCAACGGTCAAGAAGTCGTCAGCGGCATCTACTTGTATGTCGTGCATTCGCTCGACAGCGGTTTCGATGATTTCATCGGCAAATTCGTGGTGGTCCGGTAGTTCCGCTGCGAAGGTTCACGACGCTCCGTCTGGCGACGGGCTTGGAGGAAACAATGAAGCGCATTGCCCTATTGCTCGCCGTCCTGCTGGCGTTGCCCGCGGCTTCCTACGGCGACCAGTTCGCCAAGGTCGGCACCTTCGGCGGGCAGTTCCTGAAGATCGGCGTCAGCGCGCGCGCGGCCGGCATGGGCTCGGCGTACACGGGAGTCGCCGACGATGCCAACAGCGTCTTCTGGAACCCGGGCGGTCTGGTCAACGTGGTCACGAACGAGGTCGCGATCAACCATGTCGAGTGGCCGGCGGACATCAATCTGACCAGCATCGCGATCGCCACCAACCCGCGGTCGATCCCCGGCACCATCGCCCTGTCGGCGCGCTCCCTCTGGCTCGATCCGATGCTCGTCCGCACGGGCTACGAGCCCGACGGCACGGGCCAGCATTTCGAGGCGGGCGCGTCGACGTTCGGCATCAGCTACGCGCGCTTCTGGACGGACAAGTTCTCCGCCGGCTTCACGCTGAACTACATCCACGAGAGCCTGGCGGAGACCGCCGTCAACACCTTCGGCTTCGATTTCGGCATGATGTACCGTATCGGCGTCAAGGATCTCAAGCTGGGCATGGTCATGCAGAACCTCGGCGGCAAGATGACGTTCGACCAACTCGAGTCGAAGATGCCGGTCACGTTCAAGGTCGGCGCCAGCTTCGTGCCGATCAAGACGCCGCATCATCGCATGCTGTTCTCCGCGGAGTTCGCGCATCCCAGCGACAACGAGGAACGCGCCAACATCGGCGTCGAGTACACCCTGAATCGGACCTTCCACGGCCGGGCGGGCTACCATCTCAACTACGACACCGATGGCCTGAGCTTCGGCTTCGGCGCGGCGCTGCATACGGGGCGCAGCAACAAGCTGCAGCTCGATTACGCGGCGGTCGACATGGGGCCGTTGCAGTACGTGCATCGGCTGTCTCTGACCGTGGTCTATTGAGTTGCCGGCCCGCGAGCGGATCTCCGGCCGGGCAGACAGCGGCTCGACCCCGCCGGCGATTGCCGGCGGGGTTTCTTTACCGGCGCCAACGCAATCCGTAGATTCAGGCAGGACTCCCGGCGCGCCGGTCCGCAGCCCGCGACGATGGCCGGCCGGGGTCGCCGGGCAACCAACGGCAGGTTGGCGATGAGTTCGAAGTGGCTGATCCTGGTTCTGCTGGCCGTTCTCGCGATCGGCGCGGGTCGGTCCGTGGCCGCCTGGTTGCGGCCGCTCGAGGGCGACGGCAATTTCCGCTTCACGTGCGACCTCGTCTCGCTGCCGCGCCCGGACGGGACGAACGACGTCGTCGCGCTCGTGGCGGTGCGGCATCGCGAATTGACGTTCGTCTCGGAGGCCGGGACCGTGCGCGCGCGTCTGCGGGCCACCGCCGCGCTGCGGTCGCCGGACGGCCGGGAGGTCACGCTCGAAACGAGCGTGCGGCTGGTTGCGCGCAACGAGAGCGAAGCCGGGTCGCCGACGCTCCACCAGGTCTTCACGATGGCGCTCCGCGAGGTCGATTTCTCGGCCGGAGAATTCCAACTCACGCTCGAGGATCTCAACCGGCAGCGGCCGGGGCTGGCCTACCTCGGGACCCAGGCTCGGGCCTCGGCCAGGCTCGTGGCCGATTGGTACGCGCCGCCGCCAGGCGAGCCGTCCGGTCTGTCGGTGGGCGACGCCATCTTCCTGGCGCACGCGCCGATCCGGCTCTGGGAGGAGGCCGGACGCGGGACCGCGGCGCCGGCGGCCGGACCCTGGGACTACGCCAATCCGCCGCGGCGTTACGGCCTGGAAGCGGAAGCCGTGCAGGTCTATTTCGTGCTGGAACCGCCGGCCGCCGTCGAAGATCGCCGGCGCGCCGCGACGCGCGATCTGCGTCTGGAGGTCGTCAGCGAACGCCTCGATCTGGCTCTGGTCGACACACTGCGCCTGACGCCCGCGGTGCGGGCGTCCCTTGGCGCGGGCAACGCGGCGGCCGTCTACTGGGAGATGGACGCGGGCGGCCTGCCGCCGGGGAGCTACCGGCTGGGCATCGCGCCTCTGGACACGGCGGGCCGCGCCTTGCTGACCGGTTTCGATGTCGTCTGGCGTCTGGAACAGGTGGCCCGCGATCCACGCCTGCTGGCCGGAGAGGGGCGCACGGTCTTCTATGGAGATGATCTGCGGCGCTTCGAATCGGCGACGGATGCGGACCGCGAGGCCCTCCTGGCCGCTTTCTGGCGCGAGCTGGATCCCAGCCCCGACGACCCCTACAACGAGGCGTATGCGGAGTTCCAGCGGCGGGTCGCGTACGTGCGGCTGTTCCTCGGCGGTTTCGACGAGGCCGGCGCCCGCGATCCGCGTGGCCACGTCTATCTGCTGCTGGGCGAGCCGAGCAGCGTCCTCGAAGAGCCGGTGCCGATGAACCATCACGAGCTCGAGGACGCCCGCGTCCTGGTCTACGAACGTTACGGGCCGCAACGGTCCGGCAGCCTCGTTCGCGGCGGCGGCTTGTTGAGCGAAGGCGTGCGCGGGGGCAACGTCACGACCCTGGGCTCCATTCCGATGCCCTATTCCTACCTGGCCGACGTCAACATCCGCGCCAAGAAGACGGCGGCCGATACGCGGGTCTTCCAGCTCTGGCGCTACGACGACGCGGGTCAGCAGCTTTTTCCGAACATCTACTCGGGCAAGGGTGGCGGTCTGAGATTCCTGTTCCTGGATCGCACGGGACGCGGCGATTTCGTGCTCGACTCGACCAACACGCGGCTGCTGGGAGATTGAGGATCTCGAGCGGACGGCGCGCGTTCGCGCAGCGGCCGAACAGCGAAGAAACGTTTGACTTGGGCAAGCTGTTGACACTAATTAATTGGCGTCGATATACTGCCGAATTCGACGGCCGAGGGGACTTGCGGGCCGGTTTGGGCTCCGCACCGCGAACCTCGCGCCGACGGAGAGAAGGCCAGGCGCCGTACCCGCTGCCGGACCTCCGAGCGCCCAGTTCGTCCGGGTCCCACATTGAAAGGGAGACTTTGGCAATGGCTCGTCACGCTACGATGAAAAGCGCCGGCTTCATGCTGCTGTGTCTCGGCATCCTGGCCGTGGGCTCGGCCGCGCCGGCATTGGCGCAGGAAATGAGCGCACAGGAAGCCCAGCGGGCCCGCTTCGAGAGGATCGAGGCGCCCCTCGACTCGCTCGGCTTCGTGGTCACTGCGACCGACTCGATCAATCTGCTGCCGGAATTGATCGAGCCGCGCACCGGCCTGATGGGCCTGGTCGAGCGCAGCCCGGTCGCCAAGACCGGCTTCGGCAAGCTGTTCATCGCCGGCGGCAACTTCATGTGGTGGCTGCTGGCCATCGCCATCGTCGGCCTCGTCTTCATCATCGAGCGCATGATCACCCTGAGCCGCGCCAAGGTCAACACGCGCAAGCTCATCGGCACCGTGATCACGACCTTGCGGACCGAGGGCGTGCAGGCGGCCGCCGAGGAATGCCAGAAGTGGCGCGGCCCCATCGCCGCCATCCTCTACAGCGGGCTGCAGAAGGCCGACCGTGGCGACGAAGCGGTCGAGAAAGCGATCGGCACGGCGGGCGTCATCGAGATGAGCTTCCTGGAGCGCGGCCTGGTCTGGGTCTCTTCGGTGACCACGGTCGCCCCGCTGGTCGGCTTCCTCGGGACCGTCTCCGGTATGATCAACGCCTTCGAAGCCATCGCCCAGGCCGACCAGGTCAACGCGAAGCTCGTCGCGTCGGGCATCAGCGAGGCCCTCATCACCACGGCGACCGGCCTGACGATCGCCATTCCGGCGACCCTCGGCTACAACTACTTCGTCTCGGCGATCGACCGGTTCACCATCGAGATGGAAGAGGCGGCGATGGAGCTGATTGAAGCCCTCGACACCTTGAAGCCGTAGCGCGGCGCGCGTCTTCAGAGGGAGCCCGGCATGTCGGTCATGAAAAAGAAGCGCAAGGGGATTCTCGGCGAGGTCACGATGGCCTCCACGGCCGACATCTCGTTCCTGCTGCTGATCTTCTTCATCGTCTCGACGATCTTCGCCGACGAGCAGGGCCTGGTCATGATCCTGCCCGGCAAACAGATCACGCCCGAGGACGTGGTCCAGGTGCCCGAGCGCCTGCTGGCGACCATCCGTGTCCACGAAGACAACAGCATCACCTACGACAAGAAGCCGATCCAGTTGAGCCAGATCATGAACGTGATCAAGGCCCGCATCGAGGCCAACGAGCGCACGGTCGTGATCCTCGAGACCCATCCGGACGCGCACTACGGCATGATGGTGGCGTGCCTCGACGAGTTGAAGCTGGCCAACGCCCGGAGGCTCACCCTCCGGACGACCCGGAGGTAGCCGCATGGCCATGGATTTCAATCGTTCGGCCAAGATGACGCCGTACATCCCGACCGCGTCGATGGGCGATATCGTGTTCCTGCTGCTGATCTTCTTCATGGTCACGACCGTCTTCCGCGAAGAGGTCGGCCTGGTCGTCGAGTTGCCCCGGGCGGAGGCGGCCGAAGAGGTGCAGCGGGAGCGCATCTCGAACATCTACATCGACCGCTTGGGTCGCATCTCGGTCGATGACCGCCTGGTCCAGCCGCGCCACATCGCCGATCTGTTCTCGACCAAGCTGGCCAACAATCCGCAACTGATCGTGGCCTTCAAGACCGACACGTACACGCAGTACGAGACGGTCAGCGACGTCATGGAGGCGCTGAAGGAGGCCAACGCGGTGCGGGTCGTGTTCAACACCGACGTGCAAATCCGACCTCTGTCCAGGCTCTAGGAGCGTCATGGCGCAGGAATCCGTCAAGCAGTACACGCTTTCGGCCAACGCCGCGTTCAAAGCGCAGTACCAGAAGACACTGCGCTGGTCGGTGCTCCTGGCGTTCCTGATCACGATCATCGCCTTCATCATCTCGCCGGAGATCAAGTTCAAGCCTTACGTCCTGCGCACCGAGGAGCTCGAGATCGTCGATCTCGAGGAACCGCCCGATGTCATCGATCTGCCGCCGCCGCCGCCGGCGCCGCCGCCGCCGCCGCGCGTGATCGAGGCCGCGCCGGACGACGCGTTCCTCGACGATGTGGACATCGCCGACACGCTCGTCGATTTCGATCAGGCCTGGACCTCGGGGCTGCCGTCTTTCGGCGACACCGGCATCGACGAAGGCTTCGTGGTCAGCCAGGAGAAGCCGACGCTCAAGCCCGGTGGCTATGTGTCGCCCGAGTACCCGGAGATGGCCCGGCTCTCGCAGATGCAGGGCACCGTCATCGTCAAGATCCTGGTCGGCCCGGACGGCAACGTGCTCGACGCGCAGATCCTCAAGGGCGTGCATCCCTTGCTCGATCGCGAGGCCCTGCGCGCGGCGCGGCAGACCAAGTGGAACCCGGGCAAGCAGCGTAATATCCCGGTGCGGGCCTGGATGGCCTTGCCGTACAACTTCACCCTGCGTTGAGCGGGCGGCGCCGGCCGCCCCCGCGCGCATCGCAGGCCG
>CAZJWO010000139.1:0-6587 GCA_964549735.1 uncultured Fibrobacteraceae bacterium
CGATCGCCAGGCCGAGCGCCGGCAGGCCGAGTACGACCAGCCGTTGCCGCCACAGGATGTTCAAGAGCAACGCCAGGTTGAACTCCTGACCGCTCGCTGGCTGTTCCTGGTTCAACCCGGCCTCCTTAACGTCTGGCGCGCGGCCGCGATCCTGGCCGCGCCTGCGCGCGGTCAGATCAGCCTGGCGAGCGCTTCCTGCGACGATTTGAGCACCTCGGCGTGCAGCGAGCGGCCGTGCGCATCCATGGTCACCACGGCCGGAAAGCGGTCGACGCGGAACTCCCAGATCGCCTCGGGCGATCCGAACTCCTCCAGCAGGTGCACGCCCTCGACCGCGACGACGCGCTCGGCGAGCACCTGCGCGGCGCCGCCGATCGCGTGCAGATAGACCCCGCCGACCTTGGCGCACGCCGCGAGGGTCTTGGGCCCCATGCCCCCCTTGCCGATGACGCCGCGGATCCTGTACTGCTCCATGAGAGGTCCCTGGTAGGGCTCCTCGCGCGCGCTCGTCGTCGGGCCGGCCGCCTTGACGACCCAGCGGTCCTTCTCGCGCACCACGACCGGACCGCAGTGGTAGATGATGCTGTCGGTCAGATCCACCGGCGGCTTGCCGCCGTCGTACAGGTACTTGTGGACCGCGTCGCGCCCGGTGAAGATCAGACCCGTGATCTCGACCATATCGCCGACCTTCAGGGCGCGCATCTTCTCCTCGGTGAACGGAGCTTCGAGCAGCATGGTCTGCCCCCTTCCTGAGCCGACTCTAGTAGAGCCAGCGGGTGATCTTCCCGGATTCGGACAGCTGGAAGCCGTCGCGCCGGTACGCCCAGCACATGTACGAGACCGAGACGAAATAGGAGGCCGGCAGCCGGTTGCGATGGGTGATCTTACAGCCCAGCAGCGTGGTCGACCCGCCGAATCCCATCGGACCGATGCCCAGCTGGTTCGCCTCGGCGACGATCTGCTTCTCCAGCTTGGCGAGGGTCGGGTTCTCGTTGGCGTCATCGAGCGTGCGCAGGAACTCCTCCTTGCTCGCCGCGTAGCCGCTGCCGCGGTCGCCGCCGATGCAGACGCCCAGGATGCCCGGCCCGCAACCCTTGCCTTGCGCCTGCAGGACCGCGTCGAGGATGCACCTGCGCACGCCGGCGAGGTCGCGGCCGGCGCCGAGGCTGGCGTTCGGCAGGCTGTACTGGGCGCCGACGTTCTCGCACCCGCCGCCCTTGAGGATGACGCGGACGATCAAGTTGCGCGCCTTGGTCTGGTGCAGATGGAACGACGGGCTTCCCGGTCCGAGGTTGGTGCCCGAGTTCTTGCCGGTCAGCGAATCGACCGAGTTCTGGCGCAGATAGCCGATCCTGGTGGCCTCGACCACCGCGTTCTCGAAGGCCTTGCGGAAGGACCTCTCGTCGAGCCAGGCAGGCAGATCCGCGTAGCAGATGATGGTGCCGGTGTCCTGGCAGAGCGGCAGCGAATTGTCCCGCGCCATCGCGATGTTGTCCAGAATCACGCGCAGCGCGTACTTGGCGGTCGACCCCTTCTGCTCCTTGCGCCAACCCTTCTCGATGACCCGCACGACATCGTCGGGCAGCCGCGACGAGGTGCGCCGGATCAGCTCCAGCAATTGCGCCTGCAACGTCTTGGCGGTCATGGTCGCTCCTTGGCGGGATGGATGGTGGCGCCGTCGCGCGCGGCGGCGCGGCGGTCCTGCCGGCGATGGTACGCGCCCCGGCTGCCGCGGTCAAACCCGATGTTGGGCGGCGCGGCGGCGGCGGTGTTGCCAGGCTCCGACGGCGCTGCTAGTCTGGCGTACAGCGCGCCGCGGGACCGGACCATTCGTCGAGGAGACGCCTCGTGCACTATCTGCTCTTGGGTGCCGGCATGCAAGGCACCGCCATCGCCTGGGACCTGCTGCGCCATGCCGAAGGCACGCGGGCCGTGACCGTCGTCGACCGCGACCCCGCCGCGCTGGACCGGCTGGGCGCGCGCCTGCAGGGCGATCCGCGTCTGGCGCTGCGAACGGCCGACGTCGAGGACGCGGCCGCGCTGTCCCCCTTGCTGGCGGCGGCCGACGTCGCGATCAGCGCCGTGAACTACTGGCTGAACGACGAGCTGACCGGCCTGGCGATCGCCAACCACGCGCATTTCCTCGACCTGGGCGGCAACAACGAGATCGTCGCCCGCCAGTTCGCCCGCCACGAGCAGGCGCGCGAGGCGGGCGTCACCGTGGTGCCCGATACGGGCCTGGCGCCGGGCCTGGCCGGCATCCTGGGCTGGCATCTCGCGCTGGCGCTCGATCCGTGCGAGGCGGTCCGGTTGCGCGTCGGCGGCCTGCCGCTGGATCCGCGGCCGCCGCTGAACTATCAGCTCGTGTTCTCGGTGCACGGGCTGATCAACGAGTACATCGAGGACTGCCTCGTCATCCGCGATGGGGAGATCCGCACGGTGCCCGGGCTCTCGGAGCTGGAGACGCTCGTCTTCCCGCCGCCGTTCGGCGAACTCGAGGCGTTCCAGACCAGCGGGGGCACCTCGACCCTGCCGCGCTCGCTGCGCGGCCGCGTGCGCAGCCTCGACTACAAGACCATCCGCTACCGCGGCCATTGCGAACAGATCCGCCTGCTGCGCGATCTGGGCCTGACCGGCAGCGAACCCGTCGAGGTGGACGGCGCCTGGGTGGCGCCGCGCAACCTGCTCGCGCGGCGGCTCGAAGCCGTCGTACCGCGCGAGGGCGACGATGTCGTGTTGCTGCTGGCCGAAGCCGAAGGGTTCGCGCCGCCGGCGACCGGATCGCCGGACGCCCCGCCGACGGCCCGGCGCCTGTCGATCCGCATCATCGATCGCAACGACAAGGCGACCGGCCTGTCGGCCATGACCCGGATGACGGGATTCCCCGCGGCGATCATCGCCCGCCTGCTCGCCAGCGGCGAGATCGCCGCGCCCGGCGCGGTCCCCCAGGAGACGATCATCCCGGCCGAGCTGATGCTCGCCGAACTCGCGCGCCGCGGCGTGCGCATCGAGCGCTGGCAGAGCGATCCGGCGCGTCCCAACCCCGGCCCCAGCGGCCATCGCGAAGGAGAGTAGGCGGCGATCATGCGTTACCCATGGCACGTTTTCCTGTTCTGCGGGCTGCTCGGCGCCCCGTTCGGCGCCGCGACAAGCGGCGCGGCGTCTCTCGCGGCCGACCAGGCGGCCGGCGATCAGCGCGCCGTACCGCGCGCCGTGGCGCCGCATCCCCAGGAAGTGCGCTTCAAGTCGCTGACCATGCTGACCGACGGCTATGAGAACGCCGAGGCGTACTTCAGCCGCGACGGGCGGTATCTGGTCTATCAGAGCAATCAGCCGCCCTTCGGCTGCGATCAGATCTACGTCATGCCCGCCGCGGGCGGCGAATCGGTGCTCGTCTCGACCGGCCTGGGCCGCACGACGTGCGGCTACTTCGCGGGGCCGGACGACCGCTACATCATCTACGCCTCGACCCATCTCGTCTCCGAAGACTGTCCGCCCCCGCCGGACATGAGCGAGGGCTACGTGTGGCCGCTGCACGCCTACGACATCGTGCGGCTCGATACGCGGACCGGCGAGCTGAAGGTCCTGACCGACAACCCGGCGTACGACGCCGAGCCGACGGTCTCGCCGGACGGCATGACGATCGTCTTCACGTCGCTGCGCGACGGCGATCTGGACATCTACACCATGGACCTCGACGGCGGCTCGGTCCGCCGCTTGACCCACGCCGCCGGCTACGACGGCGGCCCGTTCTTCAGCCCCGACGGCCGCCTGATCGTCTACCGCGCGTCGCGTCCCGAGGGCGAGGCCCTGACCGCCTACCAGGACCTGCTGGCCCGCGACAAGGTCCGCCCGGGGCACCTCGAGATCCACGTCATGAACGCCGACGGCACGGACCAGCGCCGGATCACCGATCTCGGCTGCGCGTCGTTCGCCCCCTTCTTCCATCCCTCCGGCCAGAAGATCATCTTCAGCTCGAACTATCCCGTGCCGCGCGGCCGCGAGTTCGATCTCTGGCTGGTCAACCTCGATGGAACCGGGCTGGAGCAGGTGACGTTCACCAAGGAGTTCGACGGGTTCCCGATGTTCAGCCCCGACGGCACGCGGCTGGCGTTCGCCTCGAACCGGCACAATCGCGTGCCGGGCGAGACGAACATCTTCGTGGCCGAGTGGATCGACTAGCTGGCGGCGGCGGGCCGCCTTGACGTTTCGCGAGGCTCAAGACTATCGTTGCGCTGGACGATGACGAGGGCGGAACCGGGCCGCGGCCCGGATCAGTAGGAGGCGGAGGGTCATGCGTGCGCTTCGTGCGCGAGCAAGCGCGAAGTGGATCTGGCCGGTTGCCGCGGCGCTCTGCCTGAGCGCGGTGGCGGGCGGCCAGAACGTCGCGCTCTGCATATCGGCCGACGGCCATCTCGACCTCAAGCACCTCGCGCAGTCCTGCCACTCCTGCCCCCCGTCCGGCTGCGGCGGCGAGGCGGCGCCCCACGCGCCGTTCGCGCCGGCCGCGCCCGCCGCGCCCGACCTGCCGCTGGCGGATCGCTGCTGCCTGGACATCCCCCTGGGCTTCGACCTCGTCGGCTGGCTGCCGGCGCCGCAGACCGAAGCCGGCCCCGACCGCGTGAAGACCTCCCGGCTGACACCCGTCGCGCTGCCCCCGTTGCGGCCGCAGCCGCCTTCGCCACGCAACAGCGGCCCGCCTCTCGCGCAACGACCAGCGGCCGCATCCGTCGCGTTCGCTTGCCTCGCCTGCACAGTCCTGCTGCTGTGATCCGAATCATTTCGATGTGAGCGGTCGCCGCCTGCGCGGCGGCATCGCCTGCACGACGCGCCTGGCGCGGCGCGGAGCAGAAGCCCGACCGCCGCCAAGCGAAGTGATCGGATCGCGGAGACAGGACTGTGCGCGGATCATGAAACGACATCGCAGCACGCCGGGCATCCTGCTCGGATTGGTGGCCGTCGCCGGCAGTCTGCTCGGCTGCACGGCGACCGGCCCCTTGCCGCCCGAGACCGGCGCGGCGCCGGCCGTCGCGCCGGCGCCGCCGGACGGTCCGTTGACGGTCGACGCCGCGGTCGCGCTCGCCCTGCGGCACGATCCCGAGCTGCGGGCGGCCCGCCATCGCGTCTCGGCCGCCGCCTGGCAGAGGATCCAGGCCTCGCTGCCGTCCAACCCGACGCTCGCCGGCTCGCTCGACCCGACCGAATGGGTGGCGCGCCTGGCGGTCGGCGTCGCGGATCTGCTCGATCTCGGCGGCCGCCGGCGGGCCGCGGTCCGCTCTGGACAGTCGCGCGAGGAGCAGGCCGTGCTGGCCGTGCTGCAGCGCGAGCGCGCGGTGGTGCGGGCGGTGCGGTCGGACGTCGCCGAGGTCTGGGCGCGCGAGAGGCAGGTGCGGATCCTCACGGAGCACGTCGCGCTGATGGACGAGATCCTGGCGATCGCGCGCCAGCAGCGCGCGCTCGGCGAACTGTCGGCGCGCGACGTGCTGCGCCTGGAGCGCGAGCGCGCGACGGCGGCGATGGAGCGCAGCGACCACGCCCTGTGGCTGCAGCAGGCCGCCGCGCGCCTCGCCCGCTGGCTGGGCCGGCCGGTCGCGCAACGTGACGCGCTCGCGCCGCCTGACGATCTCGACTTCGCGCTCGCCGGCGACCGCCTGGCGCCGGAAGCGATCGACCTCGGCCTCGTGCGGCGCCCCGAGCTGGCAGCCATCGCCGCCAGGGCGCGCGAGCAGCAGGCGCAGCTCGCGGTGGCGCGCGTGGCCTGGCTCGCCGATCTCGAGGCCGGCCCTTACCTCAAACGGGGCGACGGCCCCGTGGTCGGCGGCGGCCACCTCGCGGTGACGCTGCCGCTCTTCGACCGCGGCCAGGCGCAGAGCGCGGCGCGCACCAGCGAACTGGCGGCGCTCGCCGACGAGATGCTGGCCATGCAAGCGGCGATCCTGCTGGAGATCCACGAGGCGGCGCTGCGCCTGCGCCACGCGCAGCAGCGGGCGCGCATCGAGCGACCGGCCGCGCGCCTCCTCGCGACGAGCGACCACAACCTGGTTCGCGCGGCCCGGCAGCTGGGCGCCGCCAGCGAGGTCGACGAGCGCCTGGCGCGGCTCGCGGTGCTCGAGGCCGACCTCGCCGCCGAGGCGGCGCGCCTCGATGAACTGCGGGCGCAGGCGGACCTCGCCGCCGCCCTGGGCGATCGTGGCGAAGCGAATGGCGGCGCGGCGCAACGCGCGCCGCGGAACGAAAGCGACGACCATGGCGAAGATTGACGACCTGCGCATCGAACCGGACCAGACCGTCCCCGCGCGCCGGCTCCCGCGGCCGCGTGCAACGACGGTGACGGTCGTCGCCGCGCTGGCGCTCGGCTTGAGCGCCGTGATCTGGTTCGCCGTGCGCGGCTTGCGCGCCGGGGCCGGCGAAGACGAGGTCCGCGGCGCGGCGCCGAGCGGCCCTGCGACGGCGGCCGCCGCGCCGCAGGAAACGCCGCCACCGGTCGCCGTCACCGCCGGCGGTTACGTCGAGGTCATCCCGCCCGGGCCGACCGTCGTCGCGACGCGCATCGCCGGCTGGGTGCAGACCGTCGCCGTCACCGAAGG
>CAZJWO010000140.1:0-6543 GCA_964549735.1 uncultured Fibrobacteraceae bacterium
GCGGCGAAGACCTGCCACGTCACCGCCAAGCACCTCGCGCTGGACATCAAGAGTTCCGCCGCGAGCGATCTGATGAGCGACATCCTGGCGCGGCCGGCGACGCCGGATCTCATGCTGACCGGCTTGGCGACGGTGCAGGCCATGCGCACCGCGTCGGTCGCCGGCATCAAGGCCGTCTGCGTCGTGCGCGGCAAGCCGATCGCTCCGCAGATGGTCGACCTCGCCCTGGATGACGACATCGCGTTGATGGTCACCGAACACAGCCTGTTCGACGCTTCCGGGCTTCTCTGGGAGCGCGGAGTCCGCAGCGGCTTGAGGTCCGCCTAGCAATGGCCAGTCGCTTCATTCCGCACCAGGAGCTGCTCTTCGAGCTGAAGGTGGCCGACGTCATGCGCACGGAGGTCATCTCCGTCGCGCCGGACCAGGGCATGGGCGACCTGTATGTGCTGCTGCGGGATCATCAGATTTCCGGCACGCCGGTCGTCGCCGAAGACAAGCTGGTGGGCATCATCAGCATCGAGGACCTGATCCGGTGGCTGTACGGAGGCGGCGGCGAGGGCACCATCCGCGACCACATGACGCCCGCGCCCGTCTGCCTGTACCCGGAAATGCTGCTCGTCCATGCGATCAAGCAATTCGATCAGAGCGGGTTCGGCCGCTTCCCGGTGGTCAGGCAGGATACCGATCAGCTCGTCGGCATCCTGACCAAGGGCACGATCATCGAGGGCATGCTCCGGCGGCTCAGCCAGGAACTGCGGGACGAGGAGCTGCGCCAGTACCGCGCGAGCCATATCTTCGAAGACATCGTGGCCGAATACAAGGAGATCTATCTCACCTACGAGATCGTCGGCAAGGATTTCGACAAGGCCGGACACGGCTCGACGCAGATGAAGAAGAATCTCAAACGCCTCGGCATCCGGCCCGACATCATCCGCCGCCTGGCGATCGCCTCCTACGAGGCCGAGATCAACTCGGTCATCTACTCCGACGGCGGCATCATGATCTTCCGGGTCACGCCCGACGAAGTATGCATGAAGGTCAAGGACCGGGGGCCCGGCATCGAGGACGTGGAGCTGGCGATGCAGCCGGGATGGTCGGGCGCCGCCGATTGGGTGCGGGAGATGGGATTCGGCGCGGGCATGGGCATCCCGAATATCCGCAAGAACGCTGACAAGTTCGAGCTCGAATCGATCCCTGGCGTGGGTACCACCCTAACGATCCGGATCTTTACCGGGGGAGCCGAGAGGAACCATGAAACTGTCTGAAGTGGTCAAGGCGCTGTCCTTGCGGGTCGTTACCGGCGAGGACAAGCTGGATGTGGAGGTCACCCGGGGGTACTGCAGCGACATGCTCAGCGACGTCATCGGCAATGCCGAGGAAGGCGGCCTCTGGCTCACCATCCAGAAACACCAGAACATCGTCGCAGTGGGCGTGATGAAGGCGCTGTCCGGCATCATCCTGGTCAAGGACAGGCAGCCGGACGAGAACACGATCAGCAAGGCGCGTGAAGAAGGTCTGCCGCTCATGATCTCGCCGTTGGGGTCGTTCGAGCTGGCCGGCCGGCTCCATGCGCTGGGCATCCAGGGGGACTAGATGTCTCCGCCGCGATTGATCACGGCGGATCTGCATGTCCACACGTGCCTGTCGCCCTGTGGCACGCTCGAGATGACGCCGCAGAAGATCGTGGCGCAGGCGCGCCTGATGAAACTGGACATGATCGCCGTCACCGACCACAACAGCGCCGCGAACGTCGGCGCGGTGATCAGGGCGGCGGCGGGCACCGATCTCGTGGTCCTACCCGGTCTGGAGATCACGACGGCGGAGGAAGCCCATATCCTGGGCTATTTCGCCAGCGAGGAAGATGCGTTGTCGATGCAGGAACTCGTCTACGAGCACCTGACGCCGGGCGAGAACGACGAAGACTACTTCGGGCTGCAGGTCGTGGCCAACGAGTTCGACGAGGTCGAAGAGATCTGTGTGCGGCTGCTGGCCGGTTCCACCGATCTGGCGGTCGATGACGTGGTCGCGGCCATCCGCGCGCGCGGGGGACTCGCCGTGGCGGCGCATATCGACCGCGATAGCTTCAGTTTGACCAGCCAGCTCGGGTTTATACCGCCGAATCTGGATCTGGCGGCGGTCGACATCTCGCGGCGGTTCACGTTGCCGGAGGCGCGCGTGCGATTCCCGGAGTACGGGCACTACGCTTTCGTGTCCACTTCGGACGCGCATGATCTCAATCAACTCGGGAGCAATCCCACGCGGTTTCTGGCGGCGGCACCGGATTTCGCGGAGCTGGCGCTCGCCCTCGCCGGCCGCGATGGCCGGCGGGTGGTCGAGGCCGCGGACGCGATCGAGGGATCGTCGACAAGGAACGATGCGGGCGGACGGCGCTGATGGAAGACCTGTCGCTGCACATCCTGGACGTGGCGGAGAACAGCACGGCGGCGGGCGCCTCGCTGGTCGCGATCCGCGTTGCCGACGATGCAGCGGCCGACCGGCTGGAGATCACCATCACGGACAACGGCCGCGGCATGGACGCGGCGCTAGCGGCGGCCGCGGTCCATCCGTTCGTCACGACCCGCACGACGCGCCGCGTCGGCCTCGGGCTGCCGCTGCTGCAGATGGCGGCCGAAGATGCCGGCGGTGAGCTGAGCATCGTCTCGACGCCGAACGTCGGCACGGAGGTCTGCGCGAGCTTTCGGAAGAGCCACGTCGACTGCAAGCCGCTCGGCGACCTGGCCGCAACGGTGGTGGCGCTGATTCTAGGCCATCCCCAGGTCGACTTCGTCGTGACGCACATCCGCGACGGCGACGTGACCGAGCTCGACACGCGGGAGCTGAGGCAGGAGTTGGGCGAGATCCCGCTGTCGACGCCGGCAGTCTTGAGCATGATCCGGCGGCATCTCGCGGATTCCGGACAGGCTCATGAAGGAGATGATCATGGCTAAGCTGCGGATCGAGGATCTCAAGCGGATCAAGGAATCGGTCAAGGGCACGGTCAACCTGCGCGACGGCGCCGCGCGGGTCAAGGTGACGGTGCACATGGGCACCTGCGGGATCGCCGCGGGCGCGCGGGTGATCATGAATACGTTGCTGAAGGAGATCGAGACGCGCCAGATCCAGGATGTGATCCTGACGTCGTCCGGCTGCGCCGGCCTCTGCAGCCATGAGCCGATGATGACGGTGGAGATCAAAGAGGCGGCACCGGTCAAGTATGTGCAACTCGACGAGGCGAAGGCGAAGAGGATCTTCGCGGAACACATTCTGGGCGGCAACATCGTCGTCGACTACGCCCTGTCGATCGGCAGCGAGCGGACGAACTAGGTCCCGGCGGCGGCGACGAGCGCGCGGAAGCGTCGCGGCGATTCAACGGGTGGCGCGGCCACCAGGAGCAGGATCGATCTATGGTCAAGACCTACCGGACCCACTTGCTGCTGTGCGCCGGCACCGGCTGTGTCGCCAGCGGTTCACTCAAGGTCCGCGACGCGCTGGTCGCCGAGATCAAGGAACGCGGCCTCGAGGATGAAGTCTACCTCACGATCACCGGCTGCAACGGCTTCTGCGCCGCCGGACCGCTGCTGGTCGCGTATCCGGACGGCGTCTTCTACCAGAAGCTGAACGTCCCGGACGTGCCGGCCTTCGTCGAGGAGTATCTGGTCAAAGGCCGCGTGGCGAAGAAGCACCTCTTCGAACCCAAGAAGGGCGCCGCGCCGGTGCCCAAGCTGAGCGACATCGGTTTCTTCAGCCACCAGGTCCTCGTCGCTTTGCGCAATCGCGGCTTGATAGATCCCGACAAGATCGACGAGTACATCGCGCGCGACGGCTACCTCGGCACCGCGAAGGCGCTCACCGAGATGAGCCCGCAGCAGATCATCGACGAGATCATCGCTTCCGGCCTGCGCGGCCGCGGCGGCGCGGGCTTTCCGACGGGAGTCAAGTGGCGGTTCGCCGCGACGGCGGCGGGCAGCCCGAAGTACATCCTGTGCAACGCCGACGAGGGCGATCCGGGGGCCTTCATGGATCGCTCGATCCTCGAGGCCGATCCGCACGCGGTGATCGAGGGCATGATCATCGGCGCCAAGGCGATCGGCGCCCATCAGGGCTACGTCTACGTGCGCGCCGAATACCCGCTGGCGATCGAACGGCTGGAGCGGGCGATCCGACAGGCGAAGGACTACGGGCTGCTCGGCGAGGACATCCTCGGCTCGGGCTACGATATGCAGATCGATCTCTATTACGGCGCCGGCGCCTTCGTCTGCGGCGAAGAGACGGCGCTCATGCAGTCGATCGAGGGCAAACGCGGCATGCCGCGGCCGCGGCCGCCATTCCCGGCCCATCAGGGTCTGTGGGGCAAGCCCTCCGTCCTGAACAATGTGGAGACCTTCGCCAACGTCGCGCAGATCATCCACCGCGGCGCCGATTGGTACAAGTCGCTCGGCACGGAGAAGAGCACGGGCACGAAGGTCTTCGCGTTGACGGGCAACGTCAAGAACATCGGGCTGATCGAGGTGCCCATGGGGACCCCGCTGCGCACGATCGTCTACGACATCGGCGGCGGCATTCCGAACCGCAAGGAACTCAAGGCCGTCCAGGTGGGCGGCCCCTCCGGCGGCTGCATACCCGACCATATGATCGACACCCCTGTCGATTTCGAGTCGATCCCGGCGACCGGCGCCATCATGGGGTCCGGCGGACTCGTCGTGATGGACAGCGGCACCTGCATGGTCGACGTGGCCAGGTTCTTCCTGGATTTCACCGCCGAGGAGTCCTGCGGCAAGTGCACGCCGTGCCGTGAAGGCACCGTGCAGATGCTCGAGATCCTCACCCGCATCAGCAAAGGCGCGGGACGATTCGAGGACATCGACACGCTGGAGAGCCTCGCGAAGACGATTTGCGCCAGTTCGCTCTGCGGTCTCGGCCAGACGGCGCCCAATCCGGTGCTCACCACGCTCCGCTACTTCCGGCACGAGTACGAAGAGCACATCGTCGACAAACGGTGCCGCGCCAAGAGCTGCAAGGATCTGCTGCGATTCTGGATCGATCCCGAGCTGTGCAAGAAGTGCGGCCTCTGCGTGCCCGCATGCCCCGTCGATGCGATCAAATGGGAGAAGAAGGCCGTCGCCGAGATCATCCAGGACAAGTGCACGCGCTGCACCTCGTGCTATCGCGCGTGCAAGTTCGACGCGATCGAGTAGCGATATCGGCGCCGCGGCGAAGGGCGGCGCCGAAACGCGACGATCGCCGGCCGTCACAGGCGTCGCGCCGAGCCGCCGCGACGTCTGGGGACGATCCGTGGAGGGACCATGCACACGCCTGAAGAAGACCCTGCGCGACGCGTCGAGCGGCCTCTGCCACAGGCCTGCTTGCGTGTCCTGCGAACCGGGACCTACCTGCATACCTACTGTCCGGCCTGCGGCGGCAATCTGATCAAGGACGATTGGATCGCGTTCGACATCAAGGTCGGCGACCGTACGGGCGAACTGCGCCTGTCACCGCGCTTCAACGTTTTCGACAAGGAATCGGACATTCCGCTCGAACCGGACACCGAACTCGACGACATGAGCTGCCCGCGCTGCCAGGCGTCGATGATCAATCCGCGCGTGCGATGCGGCCGCTGCGGCGCGAAAGCCGCGCGAATCAAGGTCTCCGCGGTCCAGCTCGACGTCCACTTGAACGTCTGCGTGCGCCTCGGCTGTCCGTGGCACGGACTCTCGGAGCGGGACAGGACCCGCCTGATCCTGGAAGAATAGCCGCGGTGCGGCAGGCGCGCAGGCGACGCTGCGATCAGCCGTCCGTCTCCTGCGCGCGCGCCACGGGCCTGTCGCCGTGCTCCTCGCTTGCACGCAAGATGATCTGCCCGGCGGAATGTTCGCGCAGGCGATGGTCGAAGACGGCCACCGCGGCGGCGGGCAGCCACACGCGCCAGCGCACCTCGCGGTCGTAGGTCTCGTCTTCGACGCGTCCGTCGTGACTGGCGAGCAGGCGGGCCAGCATCCCCCGTTGCGCATAGGGGAAGGCGACCTGGAAACAGCGTCCCCAGAGCATCGTGCGCCGCGGCGCGGCCGCCAGAGCCGCGGCGGCCGTGCCGCCGTACGCGCGGACCAGACCGCCGGTGCCGAGCTTGACGCCGCCGAAATAGCGCACCACCGCGACCGCGGTGTCGGTCAGGTCTTCGCCCCGGATCGCCTGCAGAATCGGCTCGCCGGCGGTGCCGGCTGGTTCGCCGTCGTCGTGCCGGGCCTCCCGCGGCCGATCGACGCCGCCGAGACGCCAGGCCGAACACACGTGGCGAGCGCCGTGGTGCTCGCGTCGCAAAGCGGTCAGAAAGCTCCGCGCCGCGGTCTCGTCCACCACGGGGACGGCGGCGGCCAGGAACGTCGAACGCTCGATCGTCCGTGTGGCCGTCGCGGCTGCGGCCAGCGTGCGGTAGCTGGCGGGATGATTGGCCATCGCCGAGCCGCCTTTCGCAGCGGGGAGCGGCGCGACGCGCTGCGCGCATCAGATCGGAAGAGCACACGTCTGAACTCCAGTCACCGCTCATTA